>NZ_WINL01000006.1:2500-5074 GCF_009827705.1 Apibacter sp. B3935 | reverse complement strand
AAAAAAACTTGCGGGGAAAGAAAAAGTAGCTATCTTTGCACCCGCAAGTCAGGAACAACGAAAGAGAAAAACAGAAGAAGAGAGACCTGAGAAGCGAAAAAGATCGTTGAAATAAAAAGTTTTTTTAAACAAAGCTTACGAAAGATAAAAAGTAGCAAAACACAACCTGGAAGAAAAGAGATTCTTTTGAGTTAGGGAAAAAGCCTTGAAATTGATAATAACAAAGAAATTACAATGGAGAGTTTGATCCTGGCTCAGGATGAACGCTAGCGGGAGGCCTAACACATGCAAGCCGAGGGGTATTTTGGAGCTTGCTTCAAGAGAGACCGGCGTACGGGTGCGTAACGCGTATGCAACTTACCTGTATCACCGGGATAGCCCGGGGAAACCCGGATTAATACCGGATAACATATTTGTCAGCATTGGTAGATATTAAAAGATTTATCGGATATAGATAGGCATGCGTAGGATTAGTTAGTTGGTAAGGTAACGGCTTACCAAGACGATGATCCTTAGGGGGCCTGAGAGGGTGAACCCCCACACTGGAACTGAGACACGGACCAGACTCCTACGGGAGGCAGCAGTGAGGAATATTGGACAATGGGTGAGAGCCTGATCCAGCCATCCCGCGTGAAGGACGACAGCCCTATGGGTTTTAAACTTCTTTTGTATGGGAATAAACCACATTACGCGTAATGTTCTGAAGGTACCATACGAATAAGCATCGGCTAACTCCGTGCCAGCAGCCGCGGTAATACGGAGGATGCGAGCGTTATCCGGATTTATTGGGTTTAAAGGGTCCGTAGGCGGGTTGATAAGTCAGCGGTGAAAACCTGCAGCTTAACTGTAGAACTGCCGTTGATACTGTTAATCTTGAATAGTATTGAAGTAGCTGGAATGTGTAGTGTAGCGGTGAAATGCATAGATATTACACAGAACCCCGATTGCGAAGGCAGGTTACTAAATACCGATTGACGCTGATGGACGAAAGCGTGGGGAGCGAACAGGATTAGATACCCTGGTAGTCCACGCCGTAAACGATGGATACTCGTTGTTGGGGGTTACCCCTCAGTGACTAAGCGAAAGTAATAAGTATCCCACCTGGGGAGTACGACCGCAAGGTTGAAACTCAAAGGAATTGACGGGGGCCCGCACAAGCGGTGGAGCATGTGGTTTAATTCGATGATACGCGAGGAACCTTACCAGGGCTTAAATGGGAATTGGCGTACTTAGAAATAAGTATTTCTACGGACAATTTTCAAGGTGCTGCATGGTTGTCGTCAGCTCGTGCCGTGAGGTGTCAGGTTAAGTCCTATAACGAGCGCAACCCTTATCATTAGTTGCCAACGAGTAAAGTCGGGAACTCTAATGAGACTGCCGGTGCAAACCGCGAGGAAGGTGGGGATGACGTCAAATCATCACGGCCCTTACGCCCTGGGCCACACACGTGCTACAATGGCCGGTACAGAGGGCAGCTACTGGGCAACCAGATGCGAATCTCAAAAGCCGGTCTCAGTTCGGATTGGAGTCTGCAACTCGACTCTATGAAGCTGGAATCGCTAGTAATCGCAGATCAGCCATGCTGCGGTGAATACGTTCCCGGGCCTTGTACACACCGCCCGTCAAGCCATGGAAGCTGGGGGTACCTGAAGTCGGTGACCGTAAAAGGAGCTGCCTAGGGTAAAACTAGTGACTGGGGCTAAGTCGTAACAAGGTAGCCGTACCGGAAGGTGCGGCTGGAACATCTCTTTTTTAGAGCAAAAAGTCAAAACAAGGAATAAAAACCCCAAAAGAAGCTGACAACTTCCAGGTGTTTCCTACTTAAAGAAAGAAAAGAGTAAGTAAAAAGTTAAAAAAACACAAGATATATAACACCCCTGAAAAGCCCCTGTAAGGAAAAGGTAAGACATAAGAAGAAGAGTAAAAGGAGCAACGAGGAAAATAAAAATCAATCAGTCTCATAGCTCAGCCGGTTAGAGCGCTACACTGATAATGTAGAGGTCGGCAGTTCGAGTCTGCCTGAGACTACAAAGGGAAACAAGGGGAATTAGCTCAGCTGGCTAGAGCGCCTGCCTTGCACGCAGGAGGTCAAGGGTTCGACTCCCTTATTCTCCACAAGGTTCTAAAAACGAAAGAAAGAAGTAGTAAAAAGAACCAGTGTTATATACGGATCATTGACATTATTGGGATTTTATATAAAAAAATAAACCGAGCGGCCAATACAATTGGCTAAGGAAAAGAAATCGTTAAGGGCGTATGGCGGATGCCTAGGCTTCAAGAGGCGAAGAAAGACGTGGTAAGCTGCGAAAAGCTGCGGGGATTGGCACACACGAATAGATCCGCAGATGTCTGAATGGGGCAACCCACTATACAAGAGTATAGTATTCCCGCAAGGGAAGGCAAACCTTCCGAACTGAAACATCTAAGTAGGAAGAGGAAAAGAAATCAACCGAGATTCCGAGAGTAGTGGCGAGCGAAATCGGAAGAGCCCAAAAGTATGTAATTAGATAGCAGAATGTTTTGGAAAGAACAACCAAAGAAGGTGAAAGTCCTGTAAGTAAAATCTGATTATGT
>NZ_WINL01000005.1:0-135204 GCF_009827705.1 Apibacter sp. B3935 | reverse complement strand
TCTCTCTTCTTCTGTTTTTCTCTTTCGTTGTTCCTGACTTGCGGGTGCAAAGATAGCTACTTTTTCTTTCCCCGCAAGTTTTTTTGCAATCTTTTTTTAATCTTTTTTGCTAAATAATCATTAATGTCCTGAATACCACTTGTTTAAGCCTCAAAAAATTTTTTAATTTTTTTTCTATTTATTCCTGCTTCTCTCTAGATCATTCGTATTGGACCTTATGGGCTCGTTCTTATTCTTTTCTATTTTATAATCTTTATAGGTTGTATTCTCTACTATTTATATTGCTAGTTTTTGTATTCGTATTCTCTAATGTTTTTATTCAAGTACTTTTTTTATATATATAGGTTGATAGTACACTTTACTATTACTTTAACTGAATAGCTTTTTGTTTTGTAATTTATAATAATATATATCGAACAAGTTATTAAAGTCTTTTGCTAAATAAACTGATATATAAAATTAAATCTAAAAAGATATATAAACTATATATAACAAAAAAGACTGCTTATTTATCATAGCAGTCTTTTTAATTTTTCAGATATGTTCTAGCAGATTATCTTTTAGCTCTGTATTCGCTAACAGTTAATTGCTTTCTTCCTTTTGCTCTACGTCTTGCTAAGACTTTTCTTCCGTTAGCTGATGCCATTCTTTCACGAAAACCATGCTTGTTTCTTTTCTTTCTTTCTGAAGGTTGAAATGTACGTTTCATCGGTTGTTATCTTATATCTTTATATTCGTTAATCTTTTTCGAGGTTGCAAAGATAGCATTTATTTTTTATATTCCTACTTTTAATTGTTTTTTTGTGTAAAAAATTTTAGGTGTAACCGTAAGGTAGTTATAGGTTTATAGTCATAAACAAGGTTATTGTAGGTTATTTCTTCACTTTACATGACAAATGTTACTATATAGTAAACTTTTTCTTAGTTGTTATTTTTATATGTTCTGTCAAGAAAGAATAAATTTTGATTGTTCTTTTATATTAAGGTAACTTATATTTTGTTTTCGTGAAATCAATTTTATACTTATCAATAAAAAAAGCTATCATTAATGATAGCTTTTTCAATTCATTATAAAGTAGTAATATGAATATTACCCGTTAATTTTAGCAATTCTTTGAATCAATTCAACAACTTTGTTTGAATATCCCCACTCATTATCATACCAGCTTACTACTTTAACAAATTTAGGGCTTAATTGTATCCCTGCTTTTGCATCAAAGATTGATGTACGTGGGTCTGTAATAAAGTCAGAAGAAACAACTTCTTCATCGGTATATCCTAAAATTCCTTTTAATTCACCTTCTGATGCTTCTTTCATTGCTTTACAGATTTCATCATAAGTTGTTTCTTTAGCTAAATTTACTGTTAAGTCAACTACTGAAACGTCTAAAGTTGGTACACGGAATGCCATACCTGTTAATTTTCCGTTCAAAGAAGGAATTACTTTTCCAACTGCTTTAGCAGCTCCAGTTGAAGATGGAATTATATTTCCTGCTGCTGCTCTACCTCCTCTCCAATCTTTTGCTGATGGTCCGTCAACTGTTTTTTGAGTAGCAGTAGTAGCATGTACTGTAGTCATTAATCCTTCTAAAATACCAAATTTTTCATGTAATACTTTAACTACCGGAGATATACAGTTTGTTGTACAAGATGCGTTAGAAATAAATTGAGTACCTTTTACATAGGTATTATCGTTTACTCCGCATACAAACATAGGGGTATCATCTTTAGATGGAGCAGACATAACTACATATTTTGCTCCGGCGTCGATGTGACCTTGTGCTTTATCTTTTGTAAGGAATAAACCTGTTGATTCTACTATATATTCTGCTCCGATATCACCCCATTTAAGATCTGCAGGATTTTTTTCAGCAGTTACTCTAATTGCATTTCCATTTACTACTAATTTACCATCTTTAATTTCAATCGTTCCATCGAATTTACCATGAACAGTATCATATTTTAGCATATAAGCCATATATTCAACATCAATAAGGTCATTGATTCCTACAACTTCAATATTTTCATTATGTTGAGCCGCACGAAATACTAATCGTCCTATACGACCAAAACCATTGATACCAATTTTAATTTTTGACATAATACTTTACTTTTTTAAGTTTGTTTCTAAATTAATTTTTTTATTTTATCTATGTAGATAAGATATCTGCTACTTTTATTAGATCCTTATCTATTTCATTATGCTTTTTAATTGCTTCTTCTATAGGAGTAAAAACGATCTTGCTTGATTGCATTCCTGCCATTACATTAGATCTACCCGCCATTAATCCTTCAACTGCAGCAACACCTAACCTTGAAGCCAACACTCTGTCGGCAACTGTAGGAGATCCTCCTCTTTGAATATGACCTAAAACGGTAACTTTAACGTCAAATTCCGGATATTTCATTTTAGTAAATTTAGCCAAATCATATACTCCTCCTAATTTTTCTCCTTCAGCTACTACTACAATACTGGATGTTTTTCCTTTTTGTTTTGCATTGTCAAAAGAAGAAAATAAATCTTCAATACTATCTTTTTGTTCAGGTATAAGTATATCCAATGCTCCGGTAGCTATACCGCTGTTTAAAGCTATAAACCCGGCATCCCTTCCCATAACTTCTACAAAGAAAACTCTATTATGCGAAGTGGCTGTATCTCGGATTTTATCTATTGCATCAACGACGGTATTTAATGCAGTATCATAGCCTAAGGTAAAATCTGTACCGAATATATCGTTATCGATAGTTCCGGGAATTCCAATAAAGGGTACCCCTTGTTCTTTTTGGAAAACAGTTCCACCTGTGAAAGATCCATCTCCTCCGATGACTACTAATGCATCTATATTATGTTTTTTTACTGTTTCTGCTGCTTTATTTCTTCCTTCAATAGTTCTAAATTCATCGGAACGTGCAGATTTGAGCTCAGTTCCTCCTCTATTTATTAAATTTCTTACTGAACGAGGACCTAAATCAACAACCATATCATTAATCAGCCCATCATATCCCATTCGTATTCCACAGCATTCTATTCCATAATAATTAGCTGCTCTTACAACTGATCTTATGGCAGCATTCATCCCGGGAGAATCTCCTCCTGAGGTTAAGACACCTATTTTCTTAATTTTATTTGTGTTTTTAGACATGTTTTTTTATATAGATTTTTACATTCTAAGATCATACAAATATACTAATCATTTGTGGATTATGCATTAAGAAAAGGACATATATAATAAAATATATATCATGTGATTTTATATTGATTTAAAATTAATTTTTTCTTAATTTTGTAGCTATCACCTTTAATTTTAAGGTAACTTATTTATTTTATATCCACATTTTAAATTAGATATATTACGAAGTTATTAGTATAATAAATTGTATTGATAATTTCCAATTTTATATATCAAAAATAATACCATATTCCTTTATAATACAACTTTTATACAGCTTCGTAGTCGTAAAATAAAAAATCATTTATGCTGATTTTCATAAATTTTTTATTAATTATTTTAAACTTCCTACCATGTCTTCCGGTCTAACCCATTGATCAAATTGTTCGGCAGTTACTAAACCTAAATTAATTGCTTCTTCTTTTAATGTTGTTCCGTTTTTATGTGCTGTTTTAGCAATTTTGGCAGCATTTTCATACCCTATATGTGTATTTAAGGCTGTCACCAACATTAGGGAATTATTAACGAGTTCTTTTATTCTTGTGTAATTAGGCTCAATTCCGATGGCACAATGATCGTTGAATGATTTACAAGCATCTCCCAATAGTTGGGCTGATTGTAAAAAATTATAGGCCATAACCGGTTTAAAAACATTGAGTTCATAGTTTCCTTGTGTACCGGAAAAAGAGATAGTTGTATCATTACCCAATACTTGAGCACATACCATCGTCATTGCTTCATTTTGTGTAGGGTTTACTTTGCCCGGCATAATGGAAGATCCTGGTTCATTTTCCGGTATAAATAATTCTCCTATTCCGCTTCTAGGTCCGGATGCAAGTAATCGTATGTCTTGAGCTATTTTAAAAAGTGAAACGGCTAATTGTTTTAGTGCTCCGTGTGTTTCAACTATTGCATCATGAGCTGCTAATGCTTCAAATTTGTTAGGAGCAGTAACAAATGGCAATCCGGTAAATTTAGATATATATTCTGCAACTTTGACATCATAACCTTTAGGAGTGTTCAATCCTGTCCCTACAGCTGTTCCTCCTAAAGCTAATTCGGATAAATGCGTCAGGGTATTTTTTATAGCTTTAATGGCATGATCCAATTGAGCAACATAACCGGAAAACTCTTGTCCTAAAGTTAAGGGGGTGGCATCCATTAAATGGGTCCTTCCTATTTTTACTACATCTTTAAATTTCTCTGATTTATTAAATAATGTATCTCTTAATTTTTCAACTGCCGGTAAGGTATGTTTTATTACCTTTTTATAGGCTGCAATATGCATTGCTGTTGGGAAGGTATCGTTAGATGATTGGGATTTATTTACATCGTCATTAGGATGAATGGGACTCTTTTCACCTAGTTTACCTCCACCTAGTACCAATGCTCGATTAGATATTACTTCATTGACATTCATATTGGATTGAGTTCCTGAACCGGTTTGCCATATAACTAGCGGGAATTGGTCATTTAATTCTCCTTTACTGATTTCATCACATACTTTGGCTATTAAATCTCTTTTTTCTGAAGGTAATACTCCTAAATCAGTATTAGCATATGCGGCCGCTTTTTTTAGATAGGCAAATGCTTCAATTATCTCTTTGGGCATTGATGCCTCCGGTCCTATCTTAAAATTATTTCTTGATCTTTCAGTTTGGGCACCCCAATATTTGTCAGCGGGAACTTGTACTTCTCCCATAGTATCTTTCTCTATACGGTAATTCATGGTTATGTTTTTTATTTTATATGAATCTTTCAAAAATCATACAAAAATAAAAAATCAGCCAAAAAGGCTGATTTTATTACTTCTATTATAGGATTGATTTACTTTTTCTTATTTTTATTTTGATTCATTTTTTGTTCTTGAATCTGTTTTTGTTGCTCTTGAGCTTGTTCCAACATGGATTGCATTTTTTGCTGCCATTTACTTTTTTTCTTACCCGGCTTTGTTTTATTCTCTTGCATCTTAGCATGCAACTTTTCTTCATTGATCATAAAGTTTTTAATCAATAAGATTAAAAGTATATTTATAGCATTGGATACTAAATAATACCAAGAGAGACCTGATGCATATGAATTTAACCAAAATATAAACATAATCGGCATCAAATACATCATAAACCTCATATCCGGCATTCCTTCTTGTGTAGGTGCCTGCATGGTAGAGGTTGACATTTTAGTGTAAATTAATAATACTAAACAGTATAATATCGTAAACAGACTTATGTGATTTCCGTAAATACTTGATAAAATTGGAATATGTGTTGTCCATTCATAAATAGAATCATAAGCGGTCAGATCATCTGCCCAAAGGAAGGACTGTCCTCTTAAAGCTATATTATTCGGGAAAAATCTAAATAATGAATAGAAAATAGGTATTTGTATTAATGCCGGTAAGCATCCTGCTAGTGGATTAACCCCTACTTTTCTATATAATTCCATCGTAGCTTGTTGCTTTTTAATCGGATCTGAATTTTTGTGCTTTTCGTTTAATTCGTCAATTTCCGGTTTTAAAATTCGCATTTTTGCTCCTTGAATGTATTGTTTATACATAATAGGAGAGGTAACTAATTTTACCACGATGGTCATTAAGAAAATTATCCACCCTGCTGCAATACCGAATTTTGATAAAAATTCATAAATCCATAAATAAAATATGCAAAGCCATTTCATCCATCCAAATGGAATGTTGTATGAAAACTGTTTACTGTTTCCATTATCTGCTTTGTAAGATTTCAATAGATCATAATCTAAGGGTAGAAAATTCCAAGTATATTTTTGATTAATTTCTCCTTGTTGGATAGGAACTATACTTGTAAACGTAAAATTCTTAAGATAATCAGGGTTATCTCTTTCTGCTTCTTGTGTACCTTTGGATTTGTAAAATCCGTTCTGTGCTTCTAAAATAGTTGCAAAGAATTGTTGTTTAACACTAATCCAATCTATTTTGTCTTTATCTTCTGTAAATCCGTTTGTATCGTAATCAGTTTGAGAATAATCGTTTAAACTGTATCTAAACTCTGTATAAGTGGTTTCTTGTGATTTTCCTTTTTCAAGAGCGATCGCATTTTGATTCCAATATAATTCGGCATCTTGCTGGGAGGTAATTTTTGATAATCCTTTCGATACAACCTGAAAATCTATAGAATATTTTCCTTTCAGTGCATAACGAAATTGAATAAAACTCGTATTATCTAAATTCGCAGTTAAAACGGTTACATTTCCTTCCGTTGATGGTGTAAAAACTAAATCTCTTGTATTAATTATTTTACCTGCCTTATCTTTAAATGAAATATTGAAATCGGTATTTTCATTATTTACAAGATATAAAGGTTTTTTGTGAAGGGTTGTATCCTTATCATAAGCCGTCCATTTTTTTAAACGTACTTCACGAAGTTGAGCTCCTTGTGTGCTGACTTTAACTTCTATTTCATCATTTGAAAAAGGTAATAATTCTACCTTAGCCTGAGCAAGTGAGTCTAACTTTACGGGTGCTGACTTATCATTGGTATTCTGAGAGATATTTTCAGATTTGATTTGTTGCTGTTCGGATTTTTGGGCTTCATCTATTGCCTGTTTTTGTTGATTATTGGAATAAACCAAAAATCCAATTAAAATAATCCCTATAAGAATAAAACCAATCAGCTGGTTTTTATCAAATTTGCTTTCCTGTTGCATTCTTTACTTTGTTTATCTGATAATTTTGAGATGCTTTAACTAATGCTAAAAATAATGGGTGGGGAGAAGCTACCGTACTTTTATATTCCGGATGGTATTGTACACCTATAAAGAATGGATGATCTTTTACTTGTATAACTTCCACCAACCCTGTATCAGGATTAGTTCCAATGGCTTCTAAACCCTTGTTTTCAAACTCACTTATATATTCATTGTTAAGCTCGTATCTATGTCTGTGTCGTTCTTCTATATTTTGTGCATTGTAGATTTTTTCTGCTATAGAGCCTTTTTTAAGTTTACATGCCCACGCTCCCAGTCTCATAGTGCCTCCTTTATTGGTGACATTTTTTTGTTCTTCCATTAAACAGATAACCGGAGCTGAGGTATGTAAGTTAAATTCAACACTATCTGCATCTTTATATCCAAGTACATTTCTAGCAAATTCTATGACCGCGATTTGCATACCTAGACAGATTCCTAATACAGGTATTTTATTAACTCTTGCGTATTGACAGGCTATAATTTTTCCTTCAATTGCTCGATCTCCGAATCCGGGAGCTATTATAACTCCATCCACACCTTTTAAATAATCGGAAATATTTTCATAAGTAAGATCTCCGCTGTATATCCAACGAATATTTACTTTAGTTTCTAAAGTAGCGCCTGCATGTATTAAAGCTTCTACAATCGATTTATAGGAATCTTGAAGAGATACATATTTTCCTACTAAGGCTATTTCAACATTACTCTTTGGATTTTTATATTTATCCAGGAAATCATTCCATTGTTTTAAATCCGGTTTTTTATCTGTGGATAAACCTAGTTCTTTTAACACTAATGCATCAAAATTCTGATTTTGCAGATATAAAGGAACTTCATAGATGGTAGGAAGGTCTTTACTTTCAATTACATTATCAATATTAAGGTTACAGAATAATGCTAATTTAGAGCGTACTTCTTTAGATATTGAGCATTCTGTCCTACATACCAGAAAATTGGTTTGTACTCCATATTCCATAAGTTGACGTACGGAATGTTGAGAAGGTTTAGTTTTTAACTCTCCACTGGCTGCTAAATATGGAATTAAAGTTAGGTGTACTACAATCGAATTTTGATATCCTAATTCCCAACGTAATTGGCGTACGCTTTCAACATAAGGCAAGGATTCAATGTCTCCTACCGTTCCTCCTATTTCGGTGATAATGATGTCAAAATCTCCTTTTTTGCCTAATATTTTAATTCTTCTTTTTATCTCATTTGTAATATGAGGGATTACCTGTACAGTTTTTCCTAAAAAGTCTCCTCTTCTTTCTTTATCAATAACTGTTTGGTAGATTTTTCCGGTAGTAACATTGTTGTCTTTGCTGGTAGGACTATTTAAGAATCTTTCGTAGTGCCCTAAATCTAAATCAGTTTCAGCTCCATCTTCAGTAACATAGCATTCTCCATGCTCATAGGGATTTAGAGTTCCCGGATCAATATTAATATATGGATCGAGTTTTTGAATGGTTACTTTGTAACCTCTGGCTTTTAAAAGCATTCCTAAAGATGCAGCGACAATTCCCTTTCCAAGTGAAGAAGTAACACCACCTGTAACAAATATATACTTTGGAGAAGATTGGTCAGACATAATTTTAAAGTTTTGAAAAAATTTAGTTTATATAGTTTAGAATAGTTCAGTCAGTACCAATAAAAAAAGGCAAGCTACCTGCATCACACCGCTACAACCGTTTACCTTTGCTGCGTTCCCACCCTGGAGGATTCACAGGAGCTGGTTGTGCAGGACTTGCCGGTGCAAAAGTATAACTTTTTATAAATAATACAAAATTATAAGGCTTTTTTGAATAATATTTTTTTCAGCACTTTTTGAATCATTATATTAAAAATAAATACTGATTTCAAGTAAAAATAATCCTATTTTACAACATTAGGTGCTATATATTATTTTATCTTTTTGAAATTTGATGAAGATTATTTATTAATTGATAATTATTAATATAAAAATTTCAAGAAAAGGATTTATAAAGTTTACTATTATAATTTGCATCAATTGAATAATTAATTTAAGTCAATTTTCACTAAATTTAATACATATTATTTTAATTTTCTTTTGCATCAAATTATCCTTTTATATAAAAGATAACACTAATGATATATTAATTTAAAAGTTTTTAATTAAAGCTATTTAAAAGAAGTATAATTATACTTTTTGTTCATCAATTATGAATCAAAATATCATACTCTTATTTATCTTAATCAAAAAAAATAATTACTATCTTAGCTACATATCAAAATACTAAAAAAAGATGAGCATAAAGTTACGACTAATTATTCTTGTTTTTCTTCAATATTATATTTGGGGTTCTTGGTTAATATCTTTGGGAGGATATGCCGGATTACCTATAACTGAGGGTGGGTTAGGATTTACCGGAATCCAAATCGGAAGTTTATTTGCAACTATGGGATTTACTTCTCTTTTTATGCCCGGCTTATTGGGTATAGTTGCCGACCGGTGGATAAATGCTGAAAAATTATTAGGTATAAGTCATATTCTAGCTGCCATATTTATTTTCATGGCTTCCCAAGTTAAAGAATACCATATATTTTATCTTTTGCTATTCCTGCATACTTGCTTTTATATGCCAACCATATCATTGACTAATTCTGTTTCTTATAATGCTCTCGAAAAAAATGGTTTAAATTCAGTTACCGATTTTCCTCCTATACGAGTTTGGGGAACCATTGGTTTTATTGCAGCTATGTGGACGGTTGATTTCTTAGGTTTTGCCAGAAGTTCTGTTCAACTTTTCATTAGTGCGGGAGCCGGAATTATTATGGCCTTATATTCCTTTACGATGCCGGCTACACCACCAAGTAAAAATGTTAATAACAAAGGATTAGTACATGCATTAGGCCTGGATGCTTTTGTCTTATTGAAAAATAGGAAAATGGCTATATTTTTCTTTTTTTGCATGCTGTTAGGTTGTTCACTCCAAATAACCAATGCTTTCGGAGGTCCTTTTTTAGATAGTTTTAAATCCACATATCCCGATTCTTTTGGCGTTAAACACCCTAATTTATTACTATCTATATCACAAATTTCTGAAACTTTATGTATTTTATTAATACCTTTCTTTTTACAAAAATTTGGAATCAAAAAAGTGATTATGATAAGTATGTTTGCATGGTTTCTACGTTTCGGACTGTTTGGATTAGGAAATCCGGCTAATAAAATTTATCTTTTAATTTTATCCATGATTGTATATGGAATGGCTTTCGATTTTTTCAATATTTCAGGATCTTTGTTTGTAGATAAAGAAACTGATAAGAGTATGCGTTCTAGCGCTCAAGGACTATTTATGATTATGACGAACGGACTTGGTGCTATTTTAGGAAGCTACGGTAGTGGATGGGTGGTTGAGCATTTTACAGTCAATGGCATTACCAACTGGCCATATGTTTGGTTTACTTTTGCAGCTTATTCTCTAACAATTTTTATCATTTTCCCATTTGTATTTAACCCTAAAAAATCTTCCTAGGGATTAGGTATTTTCAAAATGGTCTATTAAAAATATTTTTATTTAAGAATAAATATTTGCGTTTTAGTAAATAACCATCCTATTAAAACGCCGATAAATGCTCCTGAAAGAACATCCAGAGGAAAATGTACTCCTACATATATTCTGCTATAAGATACCAAAATAGCCCAAGAGAATAATAAAATAGATGAATATTTATATTCTTTTTTAAAAAGAAAAGTTAAATAGGTAGCTAAACTAAAAGAATTGGCAGCATGTGCGGAAAAATAGCAATAGGATCCCCTACATTTTTCAATCACTAGCCTAAAAACCCCTTCTAATTCCGGATTTCTACAAGGTCTTGGTCGCTGAATCCAATTTTTAACTAATGAGGATAAAGAATCGGTTAAAGAAATCATTAAAGCAATACTTAAACCGACTAAAAGAACTTTTTTCCATCCATATTTTTCTAAAATAACTAAAAATATAAAAAAATAAGTAGGGATCCAATAGTATTCATTAGTTATAAATAACCAAAAAGCATCAAATTTTGGGCTTCCTAAATTATTTAAATATAAAAATAATTCTTCATCCCATTTTATAATTTTATCCATTAACTTCTTTTTACAGGACCGTCGAACGTATCATCCATAAAATCATTTAAATGATCAGTAGCCTCACTTACCTTTTGATCCATATTTTTTTTGGCCTCATTTATTTCATCTTCTATTTCTTTAACTGATCCGTTGTCATCAACTTGAGACATGATTTCTCTTTTAATATTATCGGTGGCATCTTTCATAGCTCGTACCCCCTGACCTAACCCTCTTGCTATTTCAGGAATCTTATCAGGGCCAAACAATAAGACCACTACTAAAAGTATAACTATAATTTCTCCAAAACTCACAATATCTACATTTATTTTTTACAAATTTACAACTTTCTCATATGTATTTTCCGATTTTAAATGAATTTAACGTATTCATTCTGATTAAATTTTAATAAGTACTTATAATAATAATTTTAAATAATAAATGAGAATTTTTATGTGTGGAATAACATTTTAAGCCTAACAATCCTGTAAAATTCAAAATTCACTTACCCTATACATATTGTTTATAAAAAAAGGTCTTGAAATTCAAGACCTTTTTTTATTACAACATAAAATATTATTTTATAGTGGATACTTTCGTATTTGAATGTTCTTTATCATAATTATATTTAGTTAAATCATAAGATAAAGAAGATGCTATGTATATAGATGAATACATACCAAATGTAAATCCTAAAAATAGTGCAAACATAAATCCTTGTAAAGTTTCACCTCCGAAGAAGAATATAATAACTGTTACCATAATTGTAGAAACACCCGTATTTATAGTTCTTCCTAAAGTATGGTTAATTGCATCGTTATATAATTCCTCTAAAGTCATTAAGTGGTGCGCATTATTTTTCTTATTTTCTCTAATCCTATCAAATACAATTACGGTATCATTAATTGAATAACCGATAATGGTTAAAATAGCAGCAATAAAGGATTGATCTATTTCCACGGAAAAAGGTATGATTTTTAGCCAACTCAACACGGAAAATGCACCCATTACAACTATCGAGTCATGTAATAAGGCTGCAACCGCACCGGTCGACATTTGCCAATTTCTAAATCGTACCAAAATGTAAATGAAAATACCTGCTAATGCAATAGATACAGCAATAACTCCATTTCTAACGATCCCACTGGCTACTGTAGGACCCACTTCTGAACTTGATTGAATTCCATAAGGGGTACCTTTTACAAAACTTTCTTTAGAATAATTAGCCGGAAGATAATTTTTTAATCCTGTATATAATTTTTCACGAATTACTACATCAATATTCGAATCATTACTATCCATTCCATATTTAGTAGTTATTCTTACTTGATTACCTTCTCCATATTTTTTAGCATTAATATTCGAAGATTCTCCGTCAGTAGTAAATAATTTTTCTAATGATTCGGTTACTTCTTCCGGATAAATATTTTTTTCCAGTTTAATTACATAAGTTCTTCCTCCCGTGTAATCTACCCCTTTATCAAAACCTTTGGTGAACATGGAAACCAAGGCAATAACCATTATAACCAATGAGAAAATATAAGCATATTTTCTTTTTTCCATCCATTTAAAATGAACGTTGGTAAACCAGTTTTTAGTTATGCTTGTAGCTAAAGAAAAGTTTTTACCTTTTTCCATAGATCCATAAATAAGCATACTGGTTATAAATATTGCAGTAAATAGGGTACAGAAAATACCTATAACTAAGGTAACCGCAAAACCTTTGATCGGTCCGGTGCTAAATAAAAGCACAATACCCACAATTAATGTAGTTAAGTTACCATCAATAATTGCTGCCAAAGCATGTTTTTGTCCTTCAATAAATGCTTGTTTTAGAGGTCTTCCTCGTCTCAACTCTTCTTTAACTCTTTCAAAAATAATAATATTAGCATCAACAGCCATTGCCATAGAAAGTACTATACCTGCTATTCCGGGAAGAGTTAAAACAGCACCCGTGGAAGCCATAATACCTATTAAATAAAATAAATTTAATATAAGAGCTATATTCGCGTATAAACCTGCTTTTCCATAGTAAAAAATCATCCATCCTAAAATAAACAAGTAGGAAACAACTATAGATATTAATCCATTGTTTATAGATTGTTGACCCAAAGTTGGACCTACAATTTCTGATTGGATAATTTTTGCTTTTGCCGGTAGATTACCGGATTTTAAAACATCAACCAAATCGTTAGCTTCTCTTTCTGTAAAATTACCGCTAATAACTGATTGACCGTTTGGAATAACTGAATTGACATTAGGAGCAGTATAAACTACATCATCAAGAACAACTGCAATGGGTTTACCAATATTTTTTTCAGTCATATTTTTCCAAACCAAGGCACTTTCCGGTCCCATTTGCATACTTATTTGTATTCTGTTGAATTGGTCGAAAGTTAAACCTGCTTCAGTAACTGCTCCGACTAAAGGAGCTTTGTTATTTTTAGTTCCACGAATGGCATATAATTCTAACTCGTTGTTAGATTGGGAATCCGGTTTAGAAGCCCATAATAATTTTATATATCGTAAACCAATCGGTAATAATTTTTTAGCTTTATCTGAATATATAACTTTATTAATTGCTGCTGTATCAGATAATTTAGCAACTGCTAATGCATTGGATCGATTAGACGGTTTCAATAAGGGAGTTAATTTGTTATTAGCAACCTTTAGATTAACATCCATTAGATAGGACCATGCGGTAGGTTGATCATACACTTCCCAAAACTCTAATCTCGCAGAAGTCTGAAGTAACTTTTTTACACGATCAGCATCAGTAACTCCCGGTAATTCCACTAATATTCTACCGGTACCGGGTACTCGTGCAATATTGGGTTCATCAATATTTAGTTTTTTGATACGGGCCCTTATAACATCTATTGCTTTAGTAACTTTGGATTCAATAACTCCGGAGATATATTTTTCAACTTGCTCGTCGGTTGTGTTATGTTGAATTTGATTGGATAAATCTCTAGTACCAAAAACATCAGGACTGGATAATTTTAAATCCGGCTGATTTAATTCCGATTTAGCTGATTGAAATGCTTTAAAAAAATTAGCTGTATAGGTATCCCTGGATTTCACTTCCTCCGAAGTAGCTATATCTAAAGCTTTTCTAAATACCGGATTTTCTGAATTATCTGCCAAATCCAACAATAGATCTTTTTCGGAAATTTCTAATAATAGATTTAATCCGCCTTTAAGATCCAATCCTAACTTCATTTCATTCTTCTTGGCATCATAATAATTCATCTTAACTATTCCGAGATTCAAAGTATCTTTAGCTAATTTATCAAGCTCAGCTTTTTTACTCGCCTCCGTTCCGTTAGATAAACTGTTTGCTTTAGATTCTATACGGTTAACATATAATGTTGGGAATAATTCCGCCAAACATATTAACCCAAGAACAATTGCAAAAAATTTAACAAGTCCTTTTCCTTTCATTGGTAAGTTTTAATTATAAATAATGTATTTTTATTTGGTTTGCAAATATAACAGTCTATTTGATGACTGGCAATTATTTATATATTTTTTTGCTCATTAAAATAAATACATTCAATAATATGCATAAAATTTTAAAATAAACTTATAAATAAAAAGTGTAAAAATTATTTTTATAAAACCTTGCCGTTTTATATTTGTATTTTAAACAATTATGGAAAAGGAAGAAATTGAAAAAGCAGTTGAAATTTTAAAAAAAGGAGGAACTATTCTGTATCCCACTGATACCATCTGGGGGATTGGATGTGATGCAACCAATGAGGAAGCCATTGAAAAAGTTTTCAAATTAAAAAATAGGGATAAATCTAAAAATTTAATTATTTTGGTAGAATCTGAAAGAAGGCTTCAAGAATATGTTAATGTTTCTTCATTGGCTTGGGATTTGATTGATTTAGCAAACAAGCCATTAACCATAATATATGATAAACCGCAAAACTTGCCTGCTCTATTGATTTCTGACGAAAATACTATAGGAATTCGTTTAACGCAGGATCCCTTTTGTAAAAAATTAATTTCAAAACTTAATAAACCCTTGGTGTCGACCTCAGCAAACATCAGTGGTGAACCATCTCCGGAAAATTTTTCATCAATTTCTTGCAAAATTTTGGAAGGTGTAGATTATATAATAAATTTGCGCCACGAAGAAAATATGCAATTTGCATCTTCTTCCATAATACAACTATCTGAGGATGGACGAATTAAAGTAATTAGAGAATAAATACTAAATGAATTTAAGCCACGCAATACAAAATCCTATTTTTAAACTGATAACTCATGTTGTTTCGGACAAAAAACAACAAACTTTTGTTATCGGAGGCTTTGTTCGTGATCTCCTTTTGGAAAGACCGAAAGTTAAAGATATTGATATTGTAACTGAAGGTAGCGGTATTGAATTAGCTTTATCCGTTGCAGATAAACTACATTCCAAACCAAAAGTATCCGTTTTTAAACGTTTTGGTACCGCTATGATCCATGTTAAGGATTATGATGTTGAATTTGTGGGTGCGAGAAAAGAAAGTTATTCTTTTGATAGCCGGAAACCTTTTGTTGAAACGGGTACTATACAAGATGACCAGAATAGAAGGGATTTTACTATTAACACATTAGCGATAAGCTTAAATGAAGAAAATTTTGGAGAATTGGTCGATCCATTTAATGGATTAGAAGATTTAAAAAGAAAAATCATTCGTACGCCTTTAGATCCTGAAATTACCTATTCAGACGATCCCTTACGAATGATTAGAGCCATACGATTTGCAACTCAGCTAAATTTTATCATTGAATCGTCTTCTTTTCTTGCGATTAAAGAAAATGCTGAACGATTTGATATTTTATCAAAGGAAAGAATTATGGATGAGTTTAATAAAATTATGATGTCTCCTCAACCTAGTATTGGTCTGAAATTGTTATATGAAGCAAATCTTTTACAACGATTTTTACCGGAACTAACCGATTTGCAGGGTATTGAAGAAGTTGAGGGACAAAAACATAAAGATAACTTTTTTCATACTCTTGAAGTAGTTGACAATATTAGTAAAACTACAAACAATTTATGGTTAAGATGGGCTGCTTTATTACATGATATCGGTAAAGCTCGAACTAAAAAATTTGATAAAAAAATAGGTTGGACATTTCATTCTCATGAATTTGTGGGTAGTAAGATGGTTCTTTCCCTATTTAAAAGATTAAAATTACCTCTGGGCGATCCCTTAAAATATGTTCAAAAACTAGTTCAGAATAGCTCGCGTCCCATATCACTTATTACAGATGATGCATCGGACAGTGCTTTGAGAAGATTATTATTTGATATGGGTGATGATTTGGAAGATTTATTTTTACTTTGCAAAGCTGACATCACAACAAAGAATATAAAGAAACAAACACGTTTCAAGCAAAATTTTGATTACGTTGAAGAAAAAATAAAGGAAGTAGAAGAAAAAGATAAAATAAGAAATTTTCAACCGCCTATTACCGGACATGATATTATGGAAGCTTTCGAAATTATAGAAGGAAAACAAATTGGAACAATTAAGGAAGCAATTAAAGAAGGTATATTAGAAGGCACTATTACAAACGACTATAAAAACTCATACAACTATATGTTACAATTAGGAAAAAAATTAAATTTAAAACGTAAAAACTAGACTATATGATTTATAAGATTAGAGTAATTCTTGAAACAGAAGGGGACGTTTTTCGAGACATTGAGATTAAGGATTTGCAAACATTGTGGAATTTATATGAAGGCATTAAAAGTGCTTTTAGTCTACAAGGTGACGAGTTAGCTTCATTTTATAAGTCTGATGATAATTGGACTCAAGGCACAGAGATTCCTTTAGAAGATATGGATGAAGATGGCGAGGGTGAGACCATGTCAGACGTATATATTAAAGAAGTTTTTACAAAAGTCGGAGATAAAATGTTATTTGTTTATGACTTTATGAAAATGTGGTCTTTTTACGTAGAATTGTTAGAAATTATTGATAGAAAAGCGATAGGTGTTTATCCGTTAACGGTGTATCGTTTTGGTAAAATGCCTTTAAAAGCACCTGATAAAAAGTTTACTTCACCATCAAATATTGACGATTTCAGTGATGTGGGTGATGTTGACATGAACATTAAATTTGACGACGATGACGATTCCTATGACGACGATGATGATGATTCGTACAATGATGACGAACTTCTAGACGAGGATGAATTATAGAAACTAAAAAAGGAAATTAAATTTTATTTAATTTCCTTTTTTTCTTTTAAATTTATAAATTTTCACATATAAATTCCATATATAAATTTACTAATAATATAGCTTATAGATCGTATTCATATTTTCTATCCAAAACAAAATCTTCCATAAATTTGGTCGTATAATCTCCTTTCAAGAAATTTGGATCATCCATAAGCTGTCTGTGTAAAGGAATAGTAGTTTTAACCCCCTCAATATAGAATTCATCTAATGCTCTCTTCATTTTAATAATAGCTTCACTTCGTGTAGGAGCTGTTACTATTAATTTAGCAATCATAGAATCATAAAAAGGTGGAATTGTATATCCTGAATAAACATGTGTATCAACTCTTACTCCATTACCTCCGGGAATATTCAAGGTAACTATTTTTCCGGGTGATGGACGAAAATCACTGTAAACATCTTCTGCATTAATTCTACATTCTATGGAGTGTCTTTGCGGATAAAAATTATTTTTAGGAACTTTAGCACCTGCTGCTAACTCTATTTGAAGTTTTAATAAGTCTAAGTCGGTAATTTGTTCAGTGATCGGATGTTCAACTTGAATTCTCGTATTCATTTCCATAAAATAGAAATTTCCATATTTATCAACTAAGAATTCAATTGTACCTACTCCTTCATATCCTATATATTCTGCTGCTTTTACAGCTGCTTCACCCATTTTTTTACGTAATTCTTCTGAAACAAATGGAGATGGCGTCTCTTCTGCTAATTTTTGATGACGTCTTTGAACTGAACAATCTCTTTCAGAAAGATGGATAGCCTTACCATATTTATCTCCGGCTATTTGAATTTCAATATGTCTAGGTTCTTCAATAAGCTTTTCCATATACATCCCCCCATTCCCAAAAGCAGCTTCGGCTTCTTGAACTGCAGATTCCCAAGAACTTTTAAGGTTTTCCTCTTTCCAGATAGCTCTCATTCCTTTTCCACCACCTCCGGCTGTTGCTTTAAGCATAACAGGATATCCTATTTCTTTAGCAATTTTAACAGCATCTTCATACGATTTTATTAAACCGTCTGAACCCGGTACAGTGGGAACTCCCGCCTCTTTCATGGTTGCTTTTGCAGAAGCCTTATCTCCCATTCTTTCTATATTTTCAGGAGTACCACCGATGAATTTAATTCCCATCTTTTGGCAAGATCTGGAAAAATTAGCATTTTCAGAAAGGAAACCATATCCCGGATGAATAGCGTCTGCATTAGTA
Organism: Apibacter sp. B3935; assembly: GCF_009827705.1. Lineage (NCBI taxonomy): Bacteria > Pseudomonadati > Bacteroidota > Flavobacteriia > Flavobacteriales > Weeksellaceae > Apibacter > Apibacter sp. B3935. The sequence continues at coordinate 116,787 of NZ_WINL01000005.1, read as the reverse complement.
ACTTCTGCAGCTGCTAAAATATTCAATTGTTTTAGGTAGGAGTCTTTACTTGATGAAGGTCCAATACATACTGCTTCATCGGCAAATCGTAAATGTAAGCTCTTAGCATCTGCCGTAGAGTAAACAGCAACCGTTTTTATACCCATTTCTTTTGCTGTTCTAAGAATTCGCATAGCGATTTCTCCTCTATTAGCAATCAAAATTTTTTTAAACATACACTTTAACTTTTAATTTTGATTATTTAAGATGGATCTACTAAGAATAAAGGTTGGTCAAATTCAACGGGTGAAGCATCATCAACTAAAAATTTAACAATTTTTCCTGAAACTTCTGATTCTATTTCATTGAATAATTTCATTGCTTCTATCACACAAACTATACTACCTGCACTAACAGTGTCTCCTATATTAACAAATGCTTCTTTATCAGGGGAAGGTTTTCTGTAGAATGTACCAATCATTGGAGATTTTATAGTTACATACTTAGATGTATCTTCATCGTTCTGGGTAGCTACTGATTGGTTTGTTACAGTTGGCAAAGAAGCTACCGGATGATTTGTCACAGCTTGTATTGGTTGGGAAACTTCCGGTGTATATACTACTGAACCACTTTTGGTTTTAATGGAAATCTCAAATTCTTCTGTCTTATATGTTACTTCTGCAACATCTGATTTAGATACAAATTTAATTAAATTTTGAATGTCTTTAATGTCCATGAGCTAGAGCTTTTATTTAAATTTTCCCAAATGTAAAGGAAATAAATTAATTTTATACAGAAAAAAACCATTTAACTAATAAATTAAATGGTATTATATTTTTAGATTCTAACTAACTTAGATTTACTCTTCAACTTCTTCAACAGCCTTTTCCATAACTACTTTTCCTCTGTAGTATAATTTTCCTTCATGCCAGTATGCACGATGGAACAGGTGCAATTCTCCGGTTGTTGAACATTTAGCTAATTGAGGAACTGACGCTTTATAGTGAGTTCTTCTTTTATCTCTTCTTGTAGATGACTGACGTCTTTTAGGATGTGCCATAATTCTTCCTTAAATATTTTTTTATTTTATATTTTATTCGCCTTCTTCATCAGACAGGCCATACTTTTCAAGTAAATGGGTATGTTCGTCCTCATATCCTTCGGAATATTTAGGATGAACATGTTTCATAGGTATGGATAAAAGCACACTTTCATAAATTAATTGAGACACATTTATACTATGAGAACCTAAAGGTAAAATTAAAACTTCTTCATTACTATCATCATAAGATTCTCCAAATTTAACTAATGTTTTGATTTCATTTTTAACAGCTTGCTCATATTCTTCTCCGGATATATCACATTCTAAAACTACAACACCTTCTGTTTTTACTTTTAATTCTAAAAAAGAAGAATGTTTTATAATTTCAATTTCAACCTCAATTTTAGGACTTTTAAACTCCTGTATGAAATCAAACAATTCAAAAAATGGCTGCTCAATACTCATCTTAAAGCTATGGCTTCCAAGCTTTAATGATGAAAATAAAATATCATAATTGCGTAACCTTTCCATAAATATGGTTTGCAAAGTTAAGTATTAGTTATTAAAACTACAAATTTTTAATTTTTTTTTAATTGGATGTAAGATATTTAGTAAAACTGCCATATAATGTATATAAAAATAAATTTATCTAATTTATTTATTATTAGTATATATTTATAATTATTCTTTTGAAAATTTATAAATTTGTTAGAGAATAATTATCAATGAAAGATTATGCATTTTATTCAGGGTTAGGTTTTCAACTCATGGTAACCATATTAATTTTCACGGGAATTGGTTATTATCTAGATGAAAAATATCTTTCTATGAAACCTTTATTTATTATAATTTTCAGCTTATTAGGAATAGGAATCGGACTCATCAATATAATACGCCAAGTATCAAGAAAACAAAAATAATATAAATCATATTTTCTTGGGTAGCAAACATTAAAATATGATAAAAATCATACACATGGAATGTGTTTTAAAAATATTTATATTTGCATATACCATATACATGAATCAGAAAAATATGATAAAATTTGCATTTAGCTTTTTAGTCTTAATTTTTACCTTTAATTTCACTTTTGCTGAGGGTACTACTAAAAGTAATGATTCAGAAACATTTAATCCTACTGAAACTGCCATGCACCATGTTAAGGATTCTCATCAATTTGAAATATGGGGCGATGATGTCACACTCTATTTACCTGTAATCCTTTGGACTGATAATGGATTAGTACTGTTTTCTTCTAAAGAATTTAAAGGAAATGATGATGGTGAAGTAGTAGTAGAGAAAAATGGAATGAGATTTATTAAATTTCATGAAAAAATATATTATGCTAATACCAAAAAAAATGCATCGGGGGAATATATAACAGAATCATCCCAAATTGTTCATTTGGACGATCAACATCATCCTATCAATAAAGCTCCTTGGGATTTTTCAATTACTAAAAATATATTTTCTATGTGGCTTTCCCTTGGAATTTTATTAATTGTATTTATTTCAGCAGCCAGATATTATAAATCAAAATCTTATACCGGAGTTCCTAAAGGAGTAGCTGCCGTTGTTGAACCTTTGATTGTATTTGTAAGAGATGAAATAGCTATACCAAATATCGGAGAAAAAAAATATAAAAAATATATGCCTTATTTGTTAACTGTATTTTTCTTTATATGGTTGAACAATGTTATGGGGTTAATTCCATTTTTTCCATTTGGAGCTAATCTGACTGGAAATATAGCTGTTACTTTTACATTGGCTGTTATCACTTTTATAATTACTAATATTAGTGGAAATAAAAATTACTGGAAACATATATTTTGGACTCCCGGCGTACCTGTCCCGATGAAATTATTCTTAGCACCCATTGAAGTTATCGGTATTTTTACCAAACCCTTTTCATTAATGGTTCGATTATTTGCTAATATAACCGCCGGACACATTATTATTATCAGTTTAGTTTCATTAATTTTTATATTTAAATCTTATTTTGTAGCTCCTGTATCTATAATTGCAGTAGTCTTTATAAGTGTAATTGAAATTTTAGTAACTGCCTTACAAGCATATATATTTACAACTCTTTCTGCACTATATTTCGGTATGGCAACAGAAGATAATCACGAAGAACATTAATTTTTAATATATAGTAAACATGGGAATGTCAGTAATTGGAGCAGGTTTAGCTGCTATTGGAGCAGGAATTGGAATCGGTCTTATCGGTGGAAAAGCGATGGAGGCTATTGCAAGACAACCTGAAGCTCAAGGAAAAATTCAGGCTTCTGCATTAATCTTAGCTGCATTAGTTGAAGCAGTTGCTTTATTTGCAATTGTGGTATCTTTGATTAAATAAGAAGAAAAATAACAGAAAACTCGAAATGATAACGGTTGGTTATTCGAGTTTTCTTTTAATTAAAAAAGCATTTATTTAAACTCTTATTATAAAAAGTTAAAAAAGATATAAAATATGGATTTATTAACTCCTTCAATTGGTTTAATATTTTGGATGACTATTTCCTTTATAGTTTTATTAATAATCTTAGGAAAATATGCCTGGAAACCTATTTTAAAAGCTTTAGAAAATAGAGAAAACTCAATACAGAAATCTTTAGATGAAGCTAAAAATGCACGGGAGGCGATGGCTAAATTAACCTCTCAAAATGAGCAAATTTTAAAAGAAGCTCGTATGGAGCGCGAAGCCATTCTTAAAGAAGCCCGTGAAATTAAAGATAAAATTATCAACGATGCCAAAGATGCTGCTACTGCAGAAAGCAATAAAATTATTCAATCAGCTAAAGAAACCATTAATGCGGAAAGAATATCTGCGATCAATCAAATAAAAAGTGAAGTGGCAGATTTATCCGTTGATATCGCAAAAAAAGTTCTTCAAAAAGAACTATCTTCTCCTGAAGAACAAAAAAAGCTTATTGATTCATTAGTAAACCAAGCAAAATTAAACTAAAATGTCAGTAGTTAGACTTGCTAAGCGCTATGCAACGGGTTTATGGGAGTATGCCCTGTCTTTACATGAAAGTGAAACTATCGTTAAAGAAATGAAATCTTTAATTGATATAATCAATCAAAATAAAGATTTTCAATTCTTTTTAAAATCCCCTATAATTGAAACCCATAAAAAAATTAATATTGTAAACGAAATTTTCAAATCCTTCTCTCCTACTTCTCGTAATTTTATTACTTTAGTAGTAAGGCATAAGAGAGAAAATGATTTATTGGAAATAGCACAACAAGTCTTGGAATTATACGATGTATATAATGGCATACAACGCGTAGAAATTATTTCTGCTATACCATTAGATCAAGAAACCGTAAGCAAAATTTTAAATTCATTCCCAAAAATTAACCAAGAAAAAGCAATTATTGAAAATAAAATTGATGCATCTCTTATTGGAGGATATATTTTACGTATGGGTGATCAACAAATCGATGCAAGCGTAAAATCCGAACTAACTAATATTCAAAAAAAATTAAGTAATAAAATATTTTAATTTTTTAGCTATAACTTATAAATAAAAAGACCACAATGGCAGATATAAAACCAGCAGAAGTTTCTGCAATTTTAAAACAGCAATTATCAAATTTCGATCAAAATATTTCCTTAGAAGAAGTGGGGACTGTTTTACAGGTTGGAGATGGTATTGCCCGTATATATGGACTAAGTAATGCAGAACAAGGAGAGCTTGTAAAGTTTTCCAATGGATTGGAAGGAATGGTTCAAAATTTAGAAGAAGATAATGTAGGTGTAATTCTTTTGGGTAAATCCAATGGCATTAAAGAAGGAGATATCGTTAAAAGAACTAAAACGATTGCATCTATCGATGTGGGTGAAGGAATGATAGGAAGAGTTGTCGATACTTTAGGTGCTCCAATAGACGGTAAAGGTCCGATTTCCGGAGAATTATACAGAATGCCTTTGGAAAGAAAAGCACCCGGTGTATTATTTCGCCAACCCGTAAATGAACCTTTGCAAACCGGTATTATAGCAATAGACTCTATGATTCCTATCGGTAGAGGCCAAAGGGAATTAATTATTGGTGACCGTCAGACCGGAAAATCTACAGTAGCCATTGACACTATTCTAAATCAAAGAGAATTTTATGATCAAGGCAAACCCGTATATTGTATTTACGTAGCTATTGCCCAAAAAGCATCTACAGTTGCGCAAATTGTTAAAACATTAGAAGATAAAGGAGCAATGGCTTATACGGTTGTGGTTGCCGCTAACGCTTCTGACCCTGCTCCTATGCAGGTTTATGCTCCATTTGCCGGAGCTTCCATCGGAGAATTTTTACGCGATACCGGTAGATCTGCATTAATTATTTACGACGATCTATCTAAACAAGCAGTTGCTTATCGTGAGGTTTCCTTATTATTAAGAAGACCTCCGGGACGTGAAGCGTATCCGGGTGACGTATTTTATTTGCATTCCCGTTTGTTAGAAAGAGCCGCTAAAATTATTGATAATGATGAGGTTGCTTCAACTATGAACGATTTACCGGAATCTTTAAAAAGTAAAGTTAAAGGGGGCGGATCATTAACAGCTCTGCCAATCATTGAAACTCAAGCAGGAGACGTTTCTGCGTATATTCCTACTAATGTAATATCTATTACAGACGGACAAATATTTTTAGAATCGGATTTATTTAATTCAGGAGTAAGACCTGCGATCAACGTTGGTATTTCTGTATCACGTGTAGGTGGAGCTGCTCAGATTAAACCTATGAAAAAGGTATCCGGTACACTTAAGATTGACCAAGCGCAATTCCGCGAATTGGAAGCATTTGCAAAATTTGGTTCCGATTTAGATCCGGCTACTGCCGCTGTTATTGCAAAAGGAGAGAGAAACGTTGAAATATTAAAACAGTCCGTTAACTCACCCATGCCTGTTGAAGAACAAATTGTTATTATATATGCAGGAACTCAAAATTTATTACGTGAAGTTCCTGTCAATAAAGTTCAGGATTTTAAAAGAAATTTAACGGAAACATTACGAACTCAACATGCCGATTTATTAAAAAGTTTAAAAGAAGGTAAAATAGATGATTCCATTACTTCTTCTTTAGATACGATAATAGCCGGAGTTGTAAAAAATTATTCATAAATAAAAAAGAATATTCTAGAAAATGGCAACATTAAAAGAAATACGAAACCGAATTGCCTCTGTAAATTCGACTATGCAAATTACAAGTGCAATGATGATGGTTTCTTCATCTAAACTGAAAAGAGCGCAAGATGCTATTGTAAGATTACGCCCCTATTCAGAAAAAATGCAAGAATTATTATCAAATGTTAGTCCTTTTCTTGACTCTGATTCCGGTGGTGCAGAATATGCTAAAAAGAGAGAACTTAAAAAGGTTTTATTAGTTGTCATTACCTCCAATAAAGGACTTGCCGGGGCCTTTAACTCTACTATTGTTAAAGCTGTTAAAAATCTATTGGAAAATGACTATAAAAATACTCAAGTTGACCTTTTAACAATAGGAAAAAATGGATATGAAAATTTAAAAAAATCTGTATCCATATATAAAAATTGCAGTTCGCTATGGGATGCGCCAACTTATGAAAATTCTTCTAAAATATCTGAAGAACTTATGCAGTTGTTTTTAAATGGTGAATATGATCAAATTGAATTGGTATATAATCGATTTAAAAATGCGGTAGTTCAGCTTTTACAAGTCGAGCAATTTCTACCAATTGAACTTTCTAAAAATATCAATGATTCTTCCTTAGTTAGCGATTATATTTATGAACCCTCTAAGGAAAGTATTTTAACACATCTTATTCCTACATCATTAAAAACTCAGCTGTTTAAAGCGATATTGGATTCAAATGCTGCAGAACATGGAGCAAGAATGTCTGCTATGCAGGCTGCCACAGATAATGCTAAAGCATTAAAAAATCAACTATCCATATCGTATAATAAAGCTCGTCAAGCATCCATAACCAATGAATTAATTGAAATTGTTAGTGGAGCTCAAGCCTTAGAAAATTAAGATTTTAAAATTATAATCTATATAAAAAGGTTACTATAAACGTAACCTTTTTTATTTTTATCCGGTTTTGGTTCAAATTTTGAGGGATAAAAAGCATAATTAAACCTATTAAAAAATCAAATAATGAATAATTTTGCCTTTGTAAATCCTGTAAAAATTTTATTCGGAAAAGGTATGATTTCCGAAATTACTAAAGATATACCTTTACAAACTAACATATTAGTCATCTATGGGGGAGGGAGCATCAAAAAAAATGGAGTATATGAACAAGTAACGAATGCATTAAAAGGGTACCAATGGTTTGAATTTTCAGGCATTGAACCGAATCCTCACTATGAAACTTGTATGCGTGCCGTTGAATTTATTAAACAGAAAAATATTGAATATGTATTAGCTGTGGGAGGCGGTTCGGTTATTGATGCAACCAAATTTATTGTTGCAGCAGCTTGTTTCGATGAGGGAGATCCTTGGCGAATACTTGCAGATCCTAATGTGGTTATAAAAAAAGCACTTCCTTTTGGTACTATTTTGACTATTTCTGCCACCGGATCTGAAATGAATACCTATTCTGTCATTACAAAAAATGAAACCCAGGAAAAATTATCTTTCAGCTCACCAATAGTCTATCCAAAATTTTCTGTATTAGATCCAAGTGTAACCTATAGTTTACCTCCGGTTCAAACTAGTAATGGGGTTATCGATGCCTTTGTGCATGTTATTGAACAATATCTAACATATCCTGTAAACGGTTTATTACAAGATTTCATGTCTGAATCCATTCTAAAGACTTTAATCATTGAAGGACCTAAAGCTTTAAAAGATCCTAAAAATTATGATGTTCGAGCTAATCTGATGTGGGCTTCAACTTGGGCTTTAAATGGTTGGATTGCTTGCGGTGTACCACAGGATTGGTCTACTCATATGATAGGACATGAATTAACCGCTTTCTACGAAATAGATCATGCGCAAACACTGGCAATTGTACTTCCCGGAGTAATGGAAGTATTAAAAGAAGAGAAAAAAGATAAAATTCTTCGATTGGGAAGAGAGGTTTTTTCTTTACAAGCCGATTCTGTCGACGAATTGATCAAAGATACTATTAGTGCGGTTGAATCCTTTTTCCATAGCATGAATTGTAAAACCAGACTTTCTGATTATAATTTAGGAGAGGAAGCTATAAACCGAATTTCTGAACGAATAGAAAAAAGAGGTTGGCAATTGGGTGAACATCAAAATATTAAATCCCAAGAGGTTAAGAAAATATTAGAATTAAGAAAATAGAAAATTAATTTAGAACTCCGTCTTATAAATCAGGATAGGAAACTATCCTGATTTTTTATTGCTTAAAAATTATATTTATTATAAACTTGATAGCGTATGATTATTACCTAATCTTTTCCGTAACAAAATCTACAATTTCCCGAGTGCTCTGATAATCGAACCAGTTAACTGACTCATCTCTTCGATACCAAGTTAATTGTCTTTTAGCATATCTGCGTGAATTCTTTTTGATTTCATTTACGGCAAATTCTAAGGAAGAATTTCCATCGAGATAGTCAAAAAGTTCTTTATAACCAACGGTCTGTAACGCGTTTTTATGTCTATATGATTGCAAAGAAATAACTTCCTCCAATAATCCTTTTTCCATCATTAAGTCCACTCGTTTATTAATCCTATCGTAAATAAGATCACGAGAAGCTGTTAAACCGATTTTTACGGATGTAAAATTTCTTTTTTCTACCAGATTTTTTCTAAATGAACTGTAAGGTTTTCCGGTTCCTCTAAAAATTTCCAACGCTCTCATTACTCGCTGCGGATTATTGTAATCCACTTGAGAATAATATTCGGGATCGTTCTTTTTTAGTTCTTCTTGTAAATAGGATAGTCCCTTTTCCTGTATTTCAACCATTAAATCTTCTCTGACTTTAGTATCTATATCGGGAAAATTATCTAAACCTTCATTAACCGCTTTTTCATAAAGACCGGACCCTCCTACCATAATGAGTTGATCATATTTATTAAAAAGCTCGTTTATCTTTCTTAAAGCGTCTTTTCCAAAATCGCCTACTGAATAATCTTGAGCAATACTTAAATTTCCTATAAAATGATGAGGAACTAAAGATAATTCTTCGAATGAAGGAGCAGCAGTTCCAATCTTTAATTCTTTGTAGAATTGTCTGCTGTCACAAGATACTATCTCTGTTTTTAAATTTTGAGCCAATTCAATAGATAAAGCCGTCTTTCCTATTCCTGTAGGCCCTACTATAGACCATAAAATTTTCGAATTTTTATTCAATGACAATAGTATTACGTTTTTGCTTTTCCCATGCTACATACTTATCAACTTCTTTGAATAATTTGGAAAATGCAAAAAAGGCAATAGTTAAATCATCAAGAAAACCTATGCCTACTAAAAAGTCTGGTATAAGGTCAATGGGAGATAGCACATAAATAATTAAAAAGGTGAAAATAAAAAGATTTTTAATTCCCGGTTTATATTGTCCCTTTAGAGAAGCCCTTAACATTCTAAATAAAACAGGAATTTTGGAAATAAATGATTTATCTTTAGATACTGCACCTACCAAATGTTTTACTTTCATTTTTTTTATACTTGATTGATTAGCTAATTTCAATTTCTATTCCAAATATCACTCTCTGCCGCATTTGCAATTGACACCTCCTCCACATTTTTTCTTTTTGGAAAAAAAAGTTTCCCTAAATAATTTAATCAAATACCAGACAGCTACTAGTAAAGTTAAGGCTATAAACGCATATTGAAGATAAATATTCACAACTAGTTAACTATTTAGATTAATTCTATGCGAAGATACAATTTTATTTTAAAATATTCTTTTATAAATGATTATTTGCTTTTGAATATTGTAATGGTTTTCAACTAAAAAAAACTTATTTTTGTAGAAATTTAGATGTTTTTTATTATGTTTAATAAAGAAGACGAAGAACTAGACCATTTCACACATACAGAATATACTCCTATTCGATCGGATGCCTTTGTTTTATCTCCTGAAGAGAAACAAAAAGCGATTCAAGAGCATTTTACTAAAATTATGCATATTCTTGGATTAGATTTGAATGATGATAGTTTAAAAGATACTCCTAAACGGGTTGCTAAAATGTATGTAAATGAGATTTTTGGAGGACTTCTTCCCGAAAATAAACCGGAAGTGTCTACTTTCAAAAATAGTTACAAGTATCGTCAAATGCTGATTGAAAAAGATATTACGGTTTATTCAACTTGTGAACATCACTTCCTGCCTATAATCGGAAGGGCACACGTTGCTTACTTTTCAAATGGAAAAGTTATCGGACTGTCTAAAATTAACCGAATCGTAAATTATTATTCAAGAAGGCCTCAAGTTCAAGAACGGCTCACCAGACAAATTGTTGAAGCTATTAAAGAAGTATTAAATACTAATGATGTTGCTTGTGTGATTGACGCTAAACATTTATGTGTTAATTCGAGAGGCATACAAGATACGGAAAGCAGTACGGTTACTGCTGAATTAAGTGGCTTGTTTTTAAACAATCCTACAACAAGAAAAGAATTTTTACATTATATTGGTATTGACTCCCATTTCAAAATTTAAATATGCGCAGCTATCTGAACAATCAAATAAAATTATATAATTCTTTACACGGTAAAAAAGAAGTATTTACCCCTTTGCATGAAGGTTTTGTAGGAATGTATGTGTGCGGTCCAACAGTATATAACAAAGTGCATTTGGGTAATTGCCGAACTTTTTTATCTTTTGATGTTATCAACAGATACTTGCGTCATTTAGGATATAAAGTAAGATACGTTCGTAATATTACCGATGCCGGACATCTTACCGATGATAATTCTGAAGATAAAATTTCAACGCGGGCTCGCCTGGAAAGAATAGAGCCCATGGAAGTCGTACAAAAATATTCCCTTAATTTTCATAAGGTTTTAGATCTATTTAATATGCTCCCTCCCGATATCGAGCCTACAGCTACCGGCCATATTGTAGAGCAAATAGAGCTAATTAAGAAACTATTGCATAAAGGTCTGGCTTATGAAGTTAACGGCTCTGTTTATTTCGATGTAAATAAATTTGATTTAGAAGGAGGCAATTACGGTGAATTAAGCGGCAGAAAAATAGAAGATATGATTGCCAATACTCGTGATTTAGACGGACAAGGAGAAAAAAGGAATCCTCAAGATTTTGCTTTGTGGAAAAATGCGTCTCCTGAACATATCATGAGATGGCCTTCTCCTTGGGGAAACGGATTTCCGGGTTGGCATTTGGAGTGTACAGCAATGAGTACCAAATATTTAGGTAAAAAGTTTGATATTCATGGAGGGGGTATGGATCTTAAATTTCCGCATCATGAATGTGAAATCGCTCAAGCTAAAGGATCTTTTGGTGAAGAACCTGTAAATTATTGGGTTCATACAAATATGCTTACTTTAAACGGACAAAAAATGAGTAAATCTACGGGCAATACCATTTTACCTGAAGAATTATTTAGCGGTGAAAATAGTTTTATTGAAAAACCTTTTCATCCGATCATTGTTCGTTTTTTCTTTTTACAAGCTCATTATAGAAGTGTCTTAGATTTATCCAACGATGCTATTATTGCTGCCGAAAAAGGATATTTCCGCTTAACTTCCGCAATTGAAAAACTCCCACATATTGCTGCTTCTGAAACTTCAAGTTATAACATTCAGGAATGGATTGATACTTGTTATGAAGCATTAAACGATGATTTTAATACTCCGGTATTAATTTCACATTTATTTGATATAGTTAAACTTATAAATAATTTAGATTTAAAAAAAGAAACACTAACTGCTACTGATTTAAAAAAGTTAAATACTGCCATTCATGTTTTCTTCTATGATATTCTAGGATTGGAACTTTTATCTGACACTATGAAAGATACCGGTAAACTGGATCAAGCTATGAAAGTTCTTATTGATTTAAGAAATAAAGCAAGACTTGAGAAGGACTGGGCTCTTTCTGACGAGATTCGTAATCGTTTGTCGGAAGCCGGTATTAATCTTAAAGATGGAAAAGAAGGAACAACTTTTGAAATTGAATAATTAAATGATCACAAAAAATGAAAAAAATCAGTTATTTTACTATTATTTTAATTCTATTAGCTTGTTACAGCTGTTCAAAATTAAACAAAAAAGAATCGGCAACTATTATTGCACCTGAAAATGTAATGAATGTTGCTGCTTCAAAAAAAGCTAAGGCAGAAATTACCGGAGAACAAAGCGGTGTATCCATTGCTAATAAAAAAATTAATGTTTGGAATATCGTTTACAGAGATGACAAAGGTAATTTACATTCAACCATTATAAAGAAAATGCCTGAAGATAAAAGTAAGATAGGTGATTCTTTGTCTATTTATTATGATGAAACTAATCCCATGTCTCTTCCTATTCATGAATCTCAATATGATGAAATGAATAAGTAAGTAACGTACTGAATGCAGATATAATTAAATTTGTAAAAGATATGTTACGTCTTTTCTAATAAATTTATGATAAAAAAAATATATATCTGCTTATTTTTACCAGTTTTTACGATTATTGGTAAAGCCCAGCCTACCACCTCGACTCAAATAATCAAGGATATTAAGGTAATCACTTTTTCAGATTTTGAAAATATTATTGAGAAAGAGAATGATAAATTTTTAGTCGTTAACTTTTGGGCTACATGGTGTATGCCTTGCGTTGTTGAAATTCCTTCCTTTATGAAAGTAAATGAAAGGTTTAAGGATAACGTCGGTTATAAAATGATCTTAATAAATTTAAATCCTGTTAAAAATATTGAATTTGTTAAAAAGTTTATACGTAAATATTCCATTTCAACCGAAGTTTATCTTCTAAATGATCCTGAAAATATGGATAAATGGATTCCTGCTATTGATCCACTATGGGAAGGAAGTATACCTGCAACCGTTTTTTATAAGAATGGAAGTAAAATTTTATTTAAAGAGCAATTACTTAATGAAAAAGATTTAGAATCTATAATTATTGCCAACTTATAAAGTTGGATAAAGCTTAATTCATTCATTCTCATTATGATAGTAATTGCTTTTTTTTGTGGCATTTACTAGTTAGCTTTATACTTTATTTTATACTGATACTATTTTATCTAAAGTATATATATTTATAGATTGATTTGTTTCAATTAATATTAAATATATTGGAAACCTTCAAGGTTATGATTATATCAATATATTCAATCACAGCATTATCTGATAGTTTTTAGGAAACATTTAAAACACAACCATAACCCTTCCTTGTATTAAGTTAATGTTTTCTTTATTGGTTCCATAATTGTTATAAGGTCCTAAATTTAGGTAGGAATAATTAATTTTAAAACCTATGTATTTATTGAGATAGTAATTCACCGCTAATGATAAATCACTCATTCTCCCCCCTTTTAAAATTTCCGTATTATAGATCCCGTCATTAAGATCTGTATAATCATATCTAATAGCCATTTCCAAAGTATGATCTCCCGGTTTTTTCAATCGTCTGTCTCCTAAATTATATTTATAGGTTTTGTCTCCAAGTATTAAAAAACCCGTTTGCACATAAAAACCATCGGCGTTATACGAATGATTATTTGCTTTTCTATTGATATGAATCGAATAATATTCGCCTTGCAAAAAAGCAGGGCCGGCAGTCGCTAATAATTCCGTCACCCATCTGTACTGATCTTTTACGTTAGTGATGGTTATGTCTAAGGGTTTCTTTTTTTCAACATTTGTATTTAAATTTCCGGAGTAACTCATAATCCTTTTGGTTTTTTTATTATCATCCAAACCATCACGATTACCGTTTCTATATTCTCCCGATATTCCTATATGAACTAATTTATCATTAGTACTGACAGGATCAACTGAAAATTTTCCTACAAAAGCATATCCCTGATTTCCTTCTTTGCTGTTGGTTATTGCATCGCTATCTGTATAAAAGCCACCGCTATAATATATTCTTTTATTCCATTTAACATAGGTAAAACCCAGCTGTCGACCCGAACCAAAAACTTGTGAACTAGCTGCCGCTGTCATAAATTTAAGCCATGCAGAACTTTCCCAGTTTTCCAATCCGAGTTGCTCTCCGGCATATCCCAACTTAACCCATGAGTTTTCATTTATATTATAAATTAAATGGATGTCTTTGGTATTTACTTTTTTATCTGAAAAACCAAAATCTATTTTTGCATCCCATTTTTTATATCGCATTTTGGAGGTTAATCGCACATCAGATATAGTCATTCCATTACCCAATGGAGTTTTATCATCAAAATAAACAGCTCCGTCAAAAGCTATTCGACCTCCCATGGTTATTTTTATATTATCCTCAGTATTCGTTCCTGTTTTTATTTCGAGTGTTTGAGCTTTAACAGAACTAACTAAAACGATAAGAAATAACAGACCAATTAAATTTTTTCTATTCATAATTGCAAGAACTTCAAAATATTTCCTCTGAACATTTTTAGATTGTTTAATTAATTCAGAGGAAATAAACTTAATTAATATTACTTCATTATGTAATCAACGGGTTTACCTATGGCACCGTTAGGCATTTGTATTTTTAATAATGCAGATATGGTAGGAGCAATATCTGTCATATAAACTTCTTCTGTAGTGCTTCCGTGAGGAATTTTCCAGCCCATTAAAATAAAAGGTATGTGCGCATCATCCGGTCCCCAAGTACCATGCGTACCTCCTTTGGTTGGATCATAGTATTCAAAATCATAAGATCCTCCATCTAAAATAATCTGTATTTCTCCGGAATATTCTCTGTTATACCCGTTAATGATTTTTTCTTTAATATATTGAGGAACTGTTGCTATAGATGCTTTTTTCATATCAACGGCATATAAGACCCCTTCCAGGGTTTGAAGATAATCAATACAGGTTTGTTTAATATCTTCTAAATTTATTGAGGCTTGTTTAATTGCAGTATAGTTGAAATTTACTTGATAGTTATTAAAACTTCTAACTAAATCGTCTCTTCCGTATTTTGATTTCAAATAATCATTGATTTTCTTTTCATAAGGAGTTAATCTTCGAAGTGCACCGGCCATTTTATTGTCATTCATAAAATTTGCATTAGGTATTCCTGCATGATCGGCACTTAGAAAAACCAGGTAATTTCCTTTTCCTACTTTACTGTCTAAATGGCTAAACAAATCTGCTAATTCTTGATCCAATTTTATATAGGAATCCTCCGTTAGTATTGAATTGATTGAATAATGGTGAGCCATTTTATCGGGAGAAGAATAACTTATAGCTAAAAAATCGGTATCTCCTGTTTTGTTATTTCCTAAATTCTCATGATCAATCGCCAACTTAGCTATATCTGTCGTGGTCGTGTTTCCATAGGGTGTGTATTGAATCAAGCTTACACCTAATGTTTTCATCATTTGGGAAGTCTTCATTGGAAAAGAAGGAGTTTCATATCCTTTAAATCCTACTTCATATTTACCCAGCATTTTGATATCCGGACTTTGTATGTAAGTTGAAATGGGATACGTTGGATTCCAATCTTTACTTAAATATTTTTCCGGCATATTTTTAGAATTATATTCTTTTAACCATTTCGGTAATTCTTTCATATAGTAGGTACTGGTTATCCATCTTCCGCTTTTTGCATCAAACCAATAGGCAGCATCCGCTGCATGTCCTGCTGGTAATATACTTCCTCTGTCTTTTAAAGAGATACCTATTACTTTTGATCTAGAATTGGTAGCATATTTAAGTTGATCGGTAACTGTTGATACTTTTAAATTATACGGAGACATTTTCCCTACTTTGTTTTCCGGATCATCTAATCCTACCCCTTTCACTTTGGAGTCTTCTGTGCAATAAATGCTCCTGCCGCTATTTTGCTCTATATAATCATTTCCTGCAATTCCATGAATAGAAGGAACTGATCCTGTATAAACCGTACTGTGTCCTATGGCTGTAAATGAAGGAACATAATTTACCATGCAATTCTCAAATGAAAATCCTTCATTTAAAAGTCTTTTAAAACCTGCATTTCCATATCTGTCATACAATCGATATAGGTAATCCCATCGCATTTGGTCTACAATAATACCAACTACTAACTTGGGTCTTTCTACCTGTGTTCTATTTTGTGCTTCTAATGATCCATACAGGGTCATCAAAGTCAGCAATGTGAGAGTAATTTTTTTTATTTTCATATGGTGTATATAGTTCAAAAAATTGGTTACAAAATAAAGATAATTTTATATGTATTATGTATTTATATTATAGATATTGTAGCTTTACATCCAATATTTTATCAATTTTGTTATTATTTAAAGTAAAGGAACATAGATTACCATTAATTTAATATAATTAAATCTATAAATTAAATCAATTTATTAAAATTATCGTAATAAATCCTAATCATATTTATTATTTATATCTTGTTTTCAAATATAAAAAAATTTATCAATTAAATTAATAATAAATTTAATTTCAATAAAATTTCTTTTATATGGATTTTAAATCTATTAAAATGATTTTTAGCTATAAATTTAACAAAGGTTTTTAAATTATATAATTTATCGGAAAAGATGTAAAAAAATAGAGGTTTATCTATGTTATATCTTTTAAGCAATATGCTTCTTTTTTAGTGAAATAATTATCAATAGATTAAATAGATTAAAGAAGAATGAAGAAAATTTTTAAATAGGTAATTTTCATTTGAATTAGATAAAATGCTTTTATAAAAATTTTAGCTTCAATACTGTTTAGGGTATTGAAGCTAAATTTAAATGTGAATAAATTAATTTATCTGTAT
Organism: Apibacter sp. B3935; assembly: GCF_009827705.1. Classification (NCBI taxonomy): domain Bacteria; kingdom Pseudomonadati; phylum Bacteroidota; class Flavobacteriia; order Flavobacteriales; family Weeksellaceae; genus Apibacter; species Apibacter sp. B3935. Next base: position 99,923 of record NZ_WINL01000005.1, on the reverse strand, counting down.
TCTTTTTTAACCTCTTCGTATGTATTTACAATATCCACTTGAGTATTGTCTTTTAAACGTCGGATGGTGTATGAAATAGGCGCAGATGAAGCAATTGCATTTTCTTCTCCAAATAGCTCCATATAATCCATGAATTGATCATAATTAGTAACTATTTTAGAAGGACCACCCAACACAGAAACTTTTATTTTATTGGAATTAAACAACTTTTTAAATTCTTCATTCTTTTGATAATTCCCGCCAGCTGAAATTCTACCAATTTTAAAGTCTACAGCCCCTTTAACCATATTACCGGTTTCTTGTGATGACTTTTTAGTTTCAATCAGCAAATAGGCCACTCTACCATAATCTATACTGCTGATATATACCGGTTCGTAAGGGCCGCTATCTAAAACGCTAATATCACCTTGTACCCAATTTGACCAGTGCACCGGATCTATTCCTGCAGAATATACGGTCTGTCTTAACTTAACCAAAATATAACTGGATGATTTTACATTTGACTTATTATAATCATAATCAAAAGAGGAATTTGCTATACCGGCAAAACTTGCTTTTACATGTAGATTGATTGTTTTTTTAAAACTTTCCTCCGTTGTAACTTTTTCACTTTCATACGTATAATTTGCCGGAATATATTTAGACGAGAAAAAGGCTGAGTTACCTAATGTTAAGTCCGTCAATGCTTGAAAAACCTCACTACCTTTAGGAATGACATTTTTTTTAATTTCTCTGTTAGATCCATTAATTGTTAGAAACAAAGTAACCGGATTAAAAGAATTATGAAGCACTACCGGATCATACTTTCCATTTAAAAACGATTCCCCTCTAAGTATGCTTCCCGGATATAAGATTGTTTTTTCAATATTTGCTTCACTCATAAGATCTGCAACCGAAAATTCGTTGTACCGACGCATAACGATTTCGTATTCTTTACGAGGAACACCATCAGCATCTATACTTGTATTTCCAGTAAATTTTGTAGAGATTTCCATATCCGGTTCGGAATGAAATTTCACTTCACGCAAACCTCTATTACCGGAAACCGCATCATCGTCGCTACCGCAAGAGCTAAACACACTACCAAAGATAAATCCGAAAATCAGAACGGATACTAAATTTTTTTTCAAAGTCATTTCTGTATAGTTTTAGATTATTATAATTAAAGATTATTATTTCCTTCTGTTCCCCAATCATCTTTCCTTCCATAGAAAACTACGGGAATATTTTTGTATTCGATATTGGTGGTTACCCCATTTACTTCTTTTTTGAAAACAATTTTATCAATTGTGTTTACCGTATATGCATTTTTTCCTCCTTCCACTCTTTGTACTTCATAAAAATCTCTATTCTGTTTATTGCGAAAATTAGATTGCTCAAAACTTCGCGAATTATAATATACGTTATAGGTAAGATTCTCAAGATATTTATCGTATTCTTCATTACCTGTGTCAATATAAAGTTTATGAAATACTCCTCTCAAGGAATGTTGCCATGTCGATGATTTTCTAAGCCTGATTTCATAATTGTAAGCAACAATTCTCACTGAATTAAAATACAGATCACTTTTTGAAATTAGTTTATGAGGAATTTCATTGTTTTCAGTATTTACAATAAAAGCAGTATAGGCATGACTAAAATTACCTGCCTTTTTGATATAAAGGGTAAATTTACCTTGCTTTTCTAGCGTATTAATTTTATCAACCTTCTTATTTTTATAATAAAGATCATAATCTTCTCCTAAAATTTGATGCGAAACAGGACCTCCGAGTTGAGGCATGATGGCAAGTGCTTCATCCGATTTAATAGTGACACCAGTAATTTTATAAGCTATTACAAGTGAATCTCCAACTTGAAGATTATTAATGGTTGATCCACGGGATGTTCTGACAAATTTTAATGAGAATGTTGGATTTTCAATTAGAGTTTGATCTATAGTTTGATTTAAATTATTATCATCGGAATCGCTACAGGAATTGATACCAATATATAGCAAGAATAACAGTATTAATTTTTTCATAGTATAGTTTAGATTTTTTTATTAATACTTTATTAACGTAAAATTTAATTTATTATTTTATAATTAACTAAAATTAATATATTTTTGTTCTATTAACGCAACAAATACTAATTAATTTAATATATTTACTAAATATTAAATCCTAAAATTATTTATATTAGAAAGAGAATTTTAATATCGCATCTGACATTTGGATAACATTTAAAGCATAATACTTAAGCAAAATTCAAAACGTAATTACAGTACATATTCATTTTATAACAAGCCAATTTCCCTTATTAAAACATTAAGCTTCAATACCAGAAAAGGTATTGAAGCTAAAATTTAGATATAGATAAGCACTATTTTTATCGGAGCTCTTTTCTGACTTCTTCGTAAGTGTTCACAATTTCAACTTTTGTATTATCTTTCAAACGACGAATGGTATATGAGATTGGCGCGGAAGAAGAAATGATAGCATCTTTTCCATATAAATTCATATAATTAATAAATTCGTCATAAGTAGTAACTGTTTTGGAAGCCCCCCCCAACACGGAGACATTGATTTTTTTTGAATTAAATAGTTTTCTTAATTCCTCATTTTTTATATAGTTTTCTCCTGATGTTAAATTTCCTATCTTGTAATCAACTGCACCTTTTACCATTTTACCGGCTTCCTTCGCTGTTTTATTAGTCTCAATTAATAAATAAGCTACCCTACCATAATCTATGTTGCTGATATATACCGGTTCATACAAACCAACTTCCGAGCCTTTTATATTACCTTCTACCCAATTAGACCAATTGGCGACATCAATACCTGCTGAGTAAACTGTTTGTTTTAGTTTTACTAAAACATAGCTGGATGACTTTACACCGGAGTTATTATAATCATAATCAAAAGAGGAATTTACAAGGGTTGAAAAATTAGATTTTACATGTAAATTGATAATTTTCTTAAAACTTTCTTCTGTAGTAACTTGCTCACTATCATATGTGTAATTAGCAGGAATATAATTATCAGGAAAATAACCGGAATTATTTGTTTTTAATTCGGTCAGAGTTTGTGAGACTTCACCTCCTTTAGGTAAAACATCTTTTTTTATACTAACATTAACCCCATTGATCGAAAGATATAATGTAACCGGATTATATGAATTCGTTAGGTTTAATGGCTCATAGTTACCTTTAATAAAGGACTCTCCCCTAAGTAAAGATCCGGGATATAAAATAGCTTTTTCAATAGTAGCTTCTTTCATTAAATCCGCTGTTGAAAACTCATTGGAACGACGAATAATAACTTCATATTCCTTACGTGGAACACCATTTTCATCCACGCCCGTATTACCTGTAGGCTTTGCAGATATTTCCTTATCTGACTCATAAAGAAATCGTACGGGACGAAAAAAATTAATATTTGAATCAGCATTATCATCACTGCTACATGAATAAAAAATACTACTTAGCATAAACCCGGAAAGAATACCGGATAATAAACGTTTTTTAAAAATCATTTTTTATAATTTTAGATTATTTATTAATATTATTTTTTCATAAATAGCTGATATCTTGATTAAAAATATTTACATAAAATCATTTCTAAAATTCATAAAACAATAAAAAGCACTCAAAATATATATCTTTTCATATCAAGATAATAAAATTAAAAAATAAATATAATTATAATAACGTAAAAAAGAAGATAATTATTTTATTATAATATATATTTTAATTTATTTTGTTCTATTATAATACTTAAAATATAATATTTAACCTGTATACATAAATTACTCTGATTTTTTTTATATAAAAAAAGGAGAATTAAAATTTTAATTCTCCTTTCTTTAATTCATAGAGTTAGTATGAATACAACATAGGTAACCAATAACCTAATTAACCCAAAATTTCTTTCACTTGTTTATACACATTTTCAGGGGTAAAACCTAGTTTTTGATCTAAAACTGCAGCCGGAGCAGAATATCCAAAAGAATTCATTCCCCAGATTTTCCCATTTTCTCCGACCAATCCTTCAAGAGTAACGGGAAGTCCCGCAGTTAAACCGAATTTCTTTTTATTTTTAGGTAAAACCAACTCTTGATAGTCTTTAGGTTGTGATCTGAATAATCCTTCTGATGGTACAGAAACAACTCTTGTTTTTATACCGTCTTTTTTTAGTAATTCAGCCCCCTCCACTAATGTAGAAACTTCTGAACCGGAAGCCAGTAATATTATTTCATACCCCTCATCTTCCTGTATTATGTAAGCTCCCTTAGAAGTTTGTAAGGATTCATTAAATCGATCTTGTTTAGTCGGTAAATCCTTAATATTTTGTCTAGACAAAATCAAAGCTGTTGGAGTATGTGTATTTTCCATTGCTAATTTCCAAGAAACAGTTGTTTCTTGAACATCAGCCGGTCTTAAGACTAACATAGAATTTTTACCTTTATGGTTTTGCAGTTTTTCCATTAAACGTATTTGTGCTTCTTGCTCCACAGGCTCATGAGTGGGTCCATCCTCTCCCACTCTGAATGCATCGTGCGTCCAAATGAATTTAACCGGCTGTTCCATTAATGCAGCAACCCTAACTACAGGTTTCATATAATCAGAAAAAACGAAAAAGGTGGCACACGCAGGAATTACTCCTCCATGAAGACTCATTCCCACACATAAACAAGCCATAGTAAATTCAGCTACCCCTGCTTGTAAAAATGCACCTGAAAAATCGTTTTTGATAAATGGACGGGTATGCTTTAAGAAGCCATCCGTTTTATCTGAATTTGACAAGTCGGCAGAAGATACAATCATGTTATCAACTTGTTTAGCTAAAGTTTCCAACACCGTTGAAGATGCTGCTCTTGTAGCAGCATTGGGTTTTTGTGTAATTTCAGACCAATTGATATTTGGTGCAGCACCTGAAAACCATTTTTCCATTTTTTCGGCTAATTCAGGATTTTCTTTTACCCATTGTTCTTTTATTTCTTTTTTATTTTTTACTATTTCTTCTAATTCTTTGGCTCTATTTGCATATAATGACTGAACTTCAGGAAAAATTATAAATGGGTTATTCGGATCACCTCCTAAATTTTCAATGGTTTTTGCTAAGCTACCTCCGGCTTCCCCTAATGGTTGACCGTGTGTGGATACTTTATTTTCAAAGGATTGCCCATTAGCATCGACTGCTCCTTTTCCCATAATAGTATTTCCTATAATAAGAGTAGGCCTGTCGTTAACTGCTTTTGCTTCATGTAAGGCTTTACGTATTTCTGAAGGATCATTTCCTTTTATAGTAATTACTTTCCAACCCCAGGCTTCATATTTTGCAGCTACATTTTCTTGATTAACTTCTTTTACTTGAGTAGAAAGTTGTATTCCGTTGGAATCATAAAACATAATCAGATTATCCAACCCTAAATGTCCGGCTATCCTTCCTGCTCCTTGAGATACTTCTTCTTGTATTCCTCCGTCAGAAATAAAGGCATAGATGGTTTGATTCATGAAATTTCCTAATCGAGCTTTCAAAAACTTTGCAGCTATTGCCGCTCCCACGGCATAAGCATGACCTTGTCCTAAAGGTCCGGAAGTATTTTCAACTCCTCTTTCAACATCTAACTCAGGATGTCCCGGAGTAACACTTCCCCATTGACGAAAATTCTTAAGGTCATCCATCGAGTATTTTCCGGCCAGTGCCAGAACTGAATATAACATGGGCGACATATGTCCCGGATCCATAAAAAATCGGTCTCTCCCTTCCCATCTAGGATTTTTGGGATCATATTCCAAAAACTCCGAATATAATATATTAATGAAATCAGCTCCCCCCATGGCTCCTCCCGGATGGCCTGATTTTGCTTTTTCTACCATTGATGCAGCTAATATTCTAATATTGTCTGCTGCTCTATTTAATGTTTTAATATCAGTCATTGTACTTTATAAAATTTTGGATTTCAAATTTACGCTTTAATTACACTTACTTCAATTATTCAGAGCAATATTGTGAAAAATTTGATTATTAAATTATTATTCTTCTTTTATATAATTTTCAAAAGGGCGAGTTCTGTCTCTATCTGTTCACAGAGACAGATGCTCCAATACCCTTGAAAACTAATTTATATGATCTCTTTTATATTTTCTAAACTCAAATATTTATTAAATTCTTGATTGTAATGTTTATTATATTCTTGGTTAGGATAATAGATATTTGAAATTTCCATTCCCATTTTGCTCTGTGCTTCGGGTAAATTTTTATACACTCCCGCAACCACAGCAGCACACATGGCTACTCCCAAAGCACATGCCTCACGGGTTGCAATAACTTTAATAGGCATTCCGATAACATCCGACATGACTTGCATTACGTATGGTGATTTTTGAGATATTCCACCAACGGCAATAATTTCTTTAAGTTTTATTCCGTTGTCAATAAATCGGTCAATAATATTTTTAGCACCGTAAGCAGTTGCTTCCACTAAGGATTTATAAACTAAAGGAGCTACACTGGATAAAGCTATTCCTGTTATCGTTCCTTTTAATTCGTAATCTACATTAGGAGATCTTCTGCCATTGATCCAATCGGTAGATACAATCTGACTGTCTTTGGGAGGTATGATTTTCGCTTGTCTGGCCAAATTAGGAATCATTTCAGCATATACTTCATCTCTTAAACTTTGCCGTGTCTCCGGATCTCCGATATTCGATTTTAGCATTATATTATCTAAAGGCCACATTAGCAATCTCTTAAACCAGGCATATAAATCTCCAAAAGCCGATTGACCTGCTTCAAATCCTACCATACCGGGAAGAATAATGTCATCTGCTTGTTGAGGAATTCCCGGAACTAATTTATTCCCTAAGCTCTTAGGTCCTACGGTAATGGCACAAGTGGAAGTTCCCACAATCTCAACCATTGCTTTATCTTTTACTCCCGCACCAACTGCACCTGCATGACAATCCAAATTACCAACGGCAATAAGTACATGTTCCGGAAGACCTAATTTATTAGCCCACTCTTTGGTGATCGTTCCCGCGACTTGGTCGCAAGTATATGCTTCTTTGTTAAAAGTATCTACTAAGCCATCTAAAGACGGATCCAATGATTTAAAGAATTCATTGGGAGGATATCCTCCCCATTCTTTATTCCACATCACTCGAGATCCGGCTATACCCATTCCTCTTTTTATTTCTTCCGGCTTAGATAACCCACAAAGTAAGGCAGGCAGCCAATCACTGGACTCAACGAAAGAATAGGCAGCTTGTCTAATTTCGGGGATCTTAAATATATGTAAAGCTTTGGTCCAAAAGTGTTCTGTGGAATAATCTCCACAACCGGCAGACTTAGTATAGTCTATATGCCATTTTTTTGCAAAGTCATTCAGATATTCATTTTCTTTTTGCCCTGTGTGATCTTTCCATAAAATAAACATGGCATCAGGATTTTCGGCAAATTCCGGCAACAGAGACAAAGGGGTACCTTCTTTATTTACCGCTACCGGTGTTGAACCGGTCATATCCGTACTGATGGCTTTCACGCGAGCGGCTGCTCCCGGCACTTTATATAAAACATCTTTAACGATATATTCGAGAACTTCGAGATAATCTAAAGGGTGTTGTCTAAATTGGGTCTTTATAGGATTACAATATAATCCTTTTTTCCATCTTGGATATTCTTTGATTGATAAGGCTAATTCTTTTCCGGTTTCTGCATCCATTAAAATTGCTCTTCCGGAATCTGTACCATAATCTAATCCTATTACTAAATTATTGGATAATTGCATTTTTTTGGGTTTAGTTTGAAGTTTTGTTTGATTGGAGACGGCGATCATTATTTTTTTTTACTATCCTCCATCTCCGAAATATTATGGTTTTCCGGTTAGCTCTTTTACTTTTTCTAACCGTTTGTATTTTTCATATTCAACATTGTAATGTTGGTGATTTTGTTCGTTAGGATAGTAAATTGTTGAAATTCCCATTCCCATTTTTTCTTGAGCATGTTCCAATTTAGAATAAATTCCGGCGGTTACAGCTGCACACATCGCCACTCCTAAGGCACATGCTTCCCTGGTTGCGATAACTTTTATAGGCTTGCCTAAAACATCTGATAAAATTTGCATTACATAAGGAGACTTTTGAGAAATTCCTCCTACTGCGATGATTTCCTCAATTTCAATTCCATTGTTTATAAATTGTTCTACAATAGCTCTTGAACCGTATGCGGTTGCTTCTACTATGGATTTATATAGTAAAGGAGTATTGCTGGATAATGCCAATCCTGTGATAGTCCCTTTCAATTCATAGTCAACATTGGGCGTCCTTCTTCCGTTAATCCAATCAGTGGCTATAATATGACTGTCTTTTGCCGGTATGAGTTTTGCTTGTCTAGCCAATTCAGGAATCATTTTATCATAAACTTCCTGAATTACTTTATCTTTGGTTTCTTTATCTATGTATTCAATTTTTGCAAATATTTCTCGCAAGGGCCACATTAATACCCTTTTAAACCAAGCATAATAATCTCCGTAAACGGATTGTCCTGCTTCATAACCAACCATTCCGGGAATTATGGAATCATCTGCCTGGCCGGATATGCCCGGAATTAACGGGTTATTTTCACTTTTAGGCCCTACAATAATATCGCATGTGGATGTCCCGATAATTTGAACAATAGCTTTATTTTTTACTCCTGCACCAATTCCTCCTGCATGAGCATCTATGTTTCCGGCAGCTACTTTAACTGCTGTGGTTAATCCTAATCGGTTAGCCCATTCTTCTGATAAATTTCCTATCGTTTCTACACAGGTATACACTTTTTTTGAAAAGGTGTCTACAATTCCATCTAAAACGGGATCTAATTCTTTAAAGAATTCATTAGGTGGATATCCTCCCCATTCTTTATTCCACAACACTTTAAATCCGGCTGTACATATATTTCTTTTTAAATCTTCCGGTTTTTTTACCCCTATAATTAAATTGGAAAGCCAATCACAAGCATCTACAAAAGAATGCCCGATTTCTTTTATTTTGGGATCTTCTCTGAATATGTGAAGTGCTTTAGCCCAAAAATGCTCTGCAGAGTAATTTCCACCTCCTCCTGAATATCGGGTATAATCGGTATGCCATTTTTTGGAAAATTCGTTGATATGCTCGCAATCTTTTATTCCTGTATGATCTTTCCATAAGATAAACATCCCATTGGGATCATCTAAAAAGTCTTCTCGTAAAGCTAAGGGGGTACCTTCTTTATCTACTACTACCGGAGTAGAGCAGGTAACATCTATTGCCAATGCTTTAACTCTTTCTTTTGCTACCGGAACTGTTCTAACTACTTCATTAATTATATATTCTAAAACTTCAACATAGTCTAAGGGATGGTGCCTGAATTGGTAATTCACCGGATCGCAGTACATACCTTTTTTCCATCTCGGATATTCTTTTACTGAGAGTGCTAATTCTTCGCCGGTTTCAGCATCCATTAATATGGCTCTTGCTGAATCAGTTCCGTAATCAACACCGATTACTAAATTGTTTGAAATGCTCATCATTTTTTTGTTTATTCAGTTGGTTTATAGTAATTATTTGTTTTTTTCTTGTCCATAATAAGCATTCGATCCATGTTTTCTTTCGTAATGTTTATGGATCAATGCTTCTTTCAATCTTGGGGCTTGGGGATTTATTTGCCTTGTTAAATAAGCCATTTTAGCTACATTTTCTAACACCGCACTGTTGTAAACTGCTTTTTCAGCTGTTTTACCCCAGGTGAAAGGCGCATGGCTTCCTACCAATACCATTTCCATCTCTTTATGACTTAATTTTTTTTCTTTAAGAATATTGAGAATCTGGAAACCTGTTTGGTATTCATAGTCTCCTTGGATCATCTCATCACTCATAGGCGGAGCACAAGGTATATCAGAAATGGTATGATCTGCATGGGTTGTACCGAATATGGGAATATCCAATAAAGATTGCGCCCAAGCGGTAGCATACGTACTGTGCGTGTGAACAATTGAATTAACGTCTTTCCAATGTTTATATAAAACGGCATGGGTGGGTGTGTCAGATGAAGGTCTTAGTTTACCTTCGACCACTTTACCGTCAAAATCAACCAGTACCATGTCATCGACCTTTAACTTATCATAGGGCACTCCGCTAGGTTTAATAGCAAAAACTCCTTGATTGTGATCTGCGACACTTACGTTACCCCAGGTAAATAAAACTAAATTCAATTGGGGTAATAATTTATTTCCTTCGAATGCTTCTTCTTTTATTTGAGCATATTTTTTCATAGCTTTATTTTATATGTGAATATTCTATCAGGTTGCCTAATACCTCTATGCTCGGCAAGACAATATCCAATTCAGGATCAGCTTTTTCTGCATCTTCCAACGTAGCTTCTCCGGTTAGTACCAATACTCCGAAAGCTCCGGCATTATGAGCCATCATCATATCTGTGTAAATGCGATCTCCTACCATAGCCACTTCATCCGGCTCTAAATTTTTCGCTGACAATATTCCGTCTAACATTTCTTTTTGTGGTTTACCCAACACTATATCCGGTTTTCTTCCCGTTGCGGTTTCTATAGATGAACATATGGAAGCACAATCAACTAAAACTACCGGTTTGTCGGTCGGACAAACTTTATCGGGATTGGTTGCTATATAAATTTTTCCTTGTTTTGCCCACCAAGCTGCTCTGCATAATCTTTCATAATTTAAAGTCATATCAAAAGCAACAATTAACGCATCGGGCTCATCTTGTGCTGAGTCTTCTGTAGATATATATCCTGCCTTATTGAATTGCTTGATCATACTGGGGGTTCCCAATATGAATAATTTTTTTATTTGGGGATGTTTGGCTTTTAAATAATCAATAGTTGCTACTGCGGATGAGTACATTTCTTCTTCTGAAGCATCAATTCCTAATCCTTCTAATTTTTGCAGGTAGTCTGAAATACTTTTAGACGGATTATTGGTAAGAAATGAATAGCTTATGCCTAATCTTTTAAGCTGATTTAAAAAGCTTACTGTATAGGGAAATAGGGTTGAGCCATTGTAAATAGTTCCATCCATATCAAGAGCTACATGCTTCAGCTTTTTTACTTTTTCTAAAAGAACATTTGAAGTCTTTTTTATATCTGTGATATAATTATTCATACAATTTATATTTAAAAGATATAAATGATAAGCATGTAATTTTTCTATTACATGAATATCCTTTTAATTTATTTTCCTTTTAATGCTCCTTTTTCGCTGAATAATTCTTCAATCCATTGATCAAAATATCCTGCTCTGTAAGCAAAATCTAAAATTGTATATCTGCTTCGGATCTTATGTGCTCTGTAAAAACTATCTTTGAGTCTTTTTCTGGTAATACCGATTTCTTCCGGTTCAACAGGTGCTCCTACGGCTGCCAATCGTTTTTTTGTTTCCTCAAAAGGTATAACTTGATTTCTTAGTTTTTCTTTTAATTGCGGCCAATTCTTTTTAATTTTATTTAATTGTTCCCTTAATTCCTCTTTGGTAACGTATTTATCTGTAGTTTGGGCCACAGCAAAGGGATGTATTTCAGTCCCTGCAAACATTTCATCTATCTCTTTTAATTGAGCTTCCAGGGTCGGCCATTTTTCAACTGCCGCTTCAACATCAAGCCGGTCTATAGATTCTTTTAACATTACTTCATACAAAGCGGTAATTGCCAATGTGCCAATACCTACTTTAAATCCATGCGATGGGGCTTGTTCATCTTGATTAGGATATAAACCGAATTTTTTGGCCATTTCTCCTTTGAAGGTGTGATGCTCCATATCCCAAAGATGGCTGAATTGATGTTCAGAACCGGATGCCGGACGGCTTACCCCTGCCCCCCATGATTCCATGGATTGCATAGCGAAACCGCCTAACATTAATCCTTCTGTTAATAATTCTATAGCTTTTGGATTTCCATTTTTTGCACCTGCAGGATCTTGCAATGCCTCAGCCAGTCCATCTTGTACTATATTCCATGCACTTGTCATGGGCTCAATGCCTTTTTTTGGGTGATTGGGATCGGCTAATTCTGCAGCTAAAATCCAATCTGCTCCGGATACTACTTTAGCATATAAATCGGCATATCCGGAAGCAGTCATCAAAGGGGGAGCAGCAGCAATAATATCAATATCAGCTACTAAGACTTTGGGAGCTTCACAGGCATGAGTGATTTTTGCTCCTTTGTTGGTTATGGATGCTCCTGCCGAAGAATATCCATCCATGGATGCGGCAGTAGCAACACACATATACGGTCGTTTTAGTTCGGAGCTTGCTCGTTTCGTAAGATCGTTTATAACTCCTGAACCAACCGCAATAGGTGTTACGTCTTTATCTTTTAAATAATCTCTTATTTTCTCTACAAATATATAATCTGCATATAAATTAGGATCATCTAAAATATACGGTTCTTCTCCTTCCAATCCGGCTTTTTGTAATGCTTCATGAACTTTTTTTCCTGCTACTCTATAGGTATTAGGATCTGCTATAATAATTGCTTTTTTTCCGGGAAATTGTTCCTTAAATATTTGCGGTACATCCTTTAAGATATTGGATTCTATTTCTAGAAACTTTGTTTCAGTAGCTTGTTTTAAAGCTGATTTAATGCTTTCTTTAGACATTTTATTTTTTATTTTTTGTGGTTTGTGATTGATATGGTCTCTTATTAAGTTTAAAGTTTTTTAGAGTCTTCTAAAAACTTGGCTAATCCAATATCAGTTAATGGGTGTTTTAGTAAATCAAGTATGGGAGCTAAAGGAGAAGTAATTACATCAGCTCCTATTTTCGCACAATTGATAATGTGCATGGAAGATCGTATGGATGCGGCTAGTATTTGGGTAGAATAACCGTAGTTATCGTATATTTCTCTTATTTCAGCTATCAGATTTAAACCGTCTGTTGATGTATCATCTAATCTTCCTATAAAAGGAGAAACATAGGTAGCTCCTGCTTTTGCCGCAAGAAGTGCCTGACCGGGTGAGAAAACTAAGGTACAATTAGTTTTAATTCCTTTACTTGAAAAATATTTAATGGCTCTTATCCCATCATGGATCATAGGAACTTTAACAGTTATTTGCTTATCAATTTCTGCTAATTCTTTTCCTTCTTTAATGATTCCTTCGTAATCGGTTGAAAGTACTTCTGCACTTACATCTCCATTTACGATTTCACATATTGCTTTATAATGAGCATATATGCTGTCCTTTCCGGTTATTCCAACTTTTGCCATAATGGAGGGATTTGTGGTAACTCCATCAAGAACTCCTAGATCTTGAGCTTTTTTAATTTGCTCTAAATCTGCTGTATCAATGAAAAATTTCATTTTTTTATTTTTTATGGTTTTATAATTGATTTGATTGTTTTAAAACATATTGTCCGGTTTTTATTTTAATTAAAATAACCTTTAACTAATAAGTATAGTCCTGCAGCAAGTAATCCCCCTACTATTGGAGCAATGGAAGCGTACACAATTCCATATCCCCAATCACTATCTCCTTTGCCTTTTAAAGGGAGGATTTGATGAACTAATCTAGGCATTAGATCTCTGGCAGGATTTAAAGACCATCCGGTAACCCCTCCGTAAGCCATACCGATTGCAAATATCATAAATCCGGCAGGTAATGCTCCTAAAGATCCGAATCCTACCATCGAATGAGTAAATTGAGGAATTCCTGTTGAATTTTCAATAATTACTCCTCCATGATTGGCACTCATGGATAGCCCAATAAATACTAAGAAAAAAGTACCTATAGCTTCAGACGAGAAATTCTGAATTGAGTTATTTTTTCTAATAGATGCATTGGTTGCAAAAACGCTTAAAAGTTTACTTGGATCTGAAGAAGTAGCAGTTAAATGACCTCTATATACAAAAGAAACAAGTAGAGCCCCTAAAAAACAACCGATAAATTGCGCTGTTATATACGGAAGAACAAATTTAGGATCTAAAACACCTGCAGCCCATTGTGCTATGGTAACTGCCGGATTGAAATGCCCACCCGTATCAAATGGAGAAGAAATAATTACCGACATAGCTACAGCAAAACCCCAGCCAAGTGGCCCGCTTAAGGCTGCCTTATTACCTTCTCCGTATGATTTGTCTAAAGTAAGGTTCATGCTTATCCCACATCCTAAGGCTATTAATGAAAAAGAACCTAGTAATTCTCCTATAAATTTTGTTGCAACGACTGAATCCATAATCTTTAATTTTAGTTTTGATTTGTAATTTAATTTTATTGAATTTTTGTTTTACATAATTAAAACGTAACAAATGTATTTACTAAATCGAAACTAAACAATAATAAAACAAAATTTTTTTTTATAAATATTAAAATTATTTTAGCATAAAAATAGATTAAAAAGAATTAATTTATTATCTTTGTTGTTGATTGACAAATATTTATATATAAGTTTAACTATTTTCCAAATCGAAACTAATTACATTACCCTCTTCTGACAATTTAAATATTTTCGTAAATTTGATGCATAAAGCATTACGTTTAATTTCGTCCATGTCATTATATATCAACCTATGAAGAACAATAACATAAATAATATAAGACAACAGGAAATTTTAGAAGAATTAAATTTCAATCATTATGTTTCTGTAACAGACCTTTGTAAAAAATTAAATGTGTCTGCCGTTACCATTAGAAAAGATTTGACTCATCTGGAGAAGATCGGTAAATTATACAGAACCCACGGCGGAGCAACTCGAGAATCTTTTATTGTTAAGGAAAGACATGTTAATAAAAAGGAAACGCTACAGGTTGAAGAGAAATCGAAAATAGCCAAAGCGGCTCTTAATTTTATTGAAGATAATGATTTTATTACGATTTCATCAGGAACTACCACACAGATGGTTGCTCAGGTAATTGAAAATAATTATACTAAGTTAACCATTCTTACCTCTTCTTTAAAATCGGCTATGCTATTATACGGCAATCCAAATTTTGATGTAATACAACTGGGAGGAGACGTTCGAACCAAGTCAGGGTCTGTTATGGGGCCTTATGCTGAATTAATGATCAGTAATTATTCTTGCAGTAAACTTTTTATTGGCGGCGATGGGGTCGATTTTGATTTTGGCCTTTCCACTTCAAGTACTATGGAGGCTAAAATGAATCAATTGATGATTCAAAATTCAGAAAAGGTTATTGTTTTAGCAGATTCTACCAAAATTAGTAAAAGAGGATTTGGCAAAATAACTGATTTGGATAAAATACATGTTTTAATTACCGATGAAGGCATTAAAAAAAGAGATGTTGAAAGATTCGAAGATTTAGGTATTGAAGTTGTTATTGCACGATAAAATAAACCGGCTTTACTATCAAAAAGTTAAGTTAAATTATTATGGAATTATCTGAATCTTTGATATCATAATCTCCAATTTTCTCCCTTCTCAATTTAGTCAAATACCCTCCAACTCCTAAGCTTTGTCCAAAATCATGAGCTAATGAACGGATATAGGTCCCTTTACTGCAATGGACTAAAAATTCCACATAAGGCAGATTAATGTTAGTGATTTTAAAATCGTAAATGGAAATTTCACGAGAGGGAACTTCAATAGCTATTCCTTTCCTTGCAAATTCATACAATCTTTTCCCATCTTTTTTTAAAGCAGAAAATACCGGAGGTTTTTGACTAATGGAATCCCCAATGAAATCCTGTACTGCCTTTTCAATATCTTTAATTTGTAAATGATTGTATTCTTTGGAATTAAACTCTTCTGTTTCTAGGTCATAGGAAAGAGTTTCTACTCCTAATTTAATTTCTCCGGAATAGATCTTGGATGCATCTTGAATTTGTTGTATTTGTTTGGTTGCTTTACCAACGCATACAATCAATAAACCGGTTGCTTTGGGATCTAATGTTCCCGCATGACCTACTTTGATTTTCTTTAAATTAAATTGCTTTTTTATTTTCCATTTAATTTTATTTACTATATCAAATGAAGTCCAATCTAACGGCTTATCTATTAAAAATATTTTACCTTCCAGTAATTCGTCTAAATCCATTCATTCCTAAATTTAAAAGCAAATATAATCAACTAATATTTTAAGTCCATTTTTGAATATTGAAAAATATTGTAATTTTGCAAAAAGCAAATCAACCTTGTTGCTTCTATTTTTTATAGAAGAGGAAAGTCCGGACACCAAAGGATATCACAGCGGGTAATGCCCGTCCATCGTAAGATGAGGACCAGTGCAACAGAAAGGAAGTACAGTTCGGCTGTAGTGAAATCAGGTAAACTCTGTGAGGTGCAATGCTATGTATACCGGATTTATAAGGGCTATCCGTCCGATGCCGGGGGGTAAGCAGATTGAAATAAGGAGTAATTCTTATTCTAGATAAATAACAAGGCTTTTCAGTAATGAAAATGACAAAATCCGGCTTATTGATTTGCTTTTTTTATTTGTATATATATAAAATAAGCATGGATTTTATCCTATCCATTCATTGACATGTTCTCCTAATCCCATACTTATAGTCTTTGCTGATATGGTAAATGTTTCTGTAATCGAGGATCTACCTAATCCTAAGGAATCAAATTTTTCTTTATATTTTACTACATAACCGTCTGTAAAATTTAATTCTTTTAAGGGAGTGTTAGAATCCTTTTTTGTAAAGACTACTTTGCCATTTTTCTTTTCATAGCTATTAGTCATCCATTCAAAAAAACGAGTTTCATTAGTTGATCTTAGAGTTATCTCAATTCTTCCTCCTCTAATTTGTGCTGATGGTCGCCCGGTTGGATCTGTTTCTTGCGCTAATGAATAATTTACATTGATAATATTATATTTTCTTCCGGCTACCTCTAATCGTGCTCTAAATGACATAATAATAATGATTTTTAGTGAATTTTTCAAATTTTACAAATTTACGTATTTGAAGGTAGATAGTATTTTTCCATTAGTTAAATGCTTGTTAAAAATAAATAGCCCTATTTTGATAAACTTTATCTCTATATAATAAAAATAAACGGAAATTATTTTTCATACTGTTCTATATTTTAGCAACAATTTATAACAATAAAAAAAGAGATATTATAAATATCTCTTTTTTTTATAATTTAAATTTTTCCTAATTATTTCTCAATTAAAACATTTCCTGTCATTTCTGAAGGAATCGGTAAGCCCATTAATGTTAGAATAGTAGGTGCTATATCTCCCAGTTTACCTTGTTTTAAATTGTATTTTTGATTATCAACTAGAATTAAAGGTACTAAATTAGTAGTATGTTGAGTATTAGGTGAGCCGTCTTCGTTCTTCATTTTATCAGAATTTCCGTGATCTGCAATAATCAGAGTTGTATATCCGTTTTCTAACGCTGCTTTACAAATATCTCCGGCACATTCATCAACTACTTCTGCTGCTTTAACTGCTGCTTCAAATACTCCGGTATGACCTACCATATCCGCATTAGCAAAATTGAGGCATACAAAATCCACTTCTTTTTTTTCTAATTCGGGAATAATAGCATCTCTTATATCATATGCAGCCATTTGTGGTTTTAAATCATATGTTGGCACATCTTTAGGAGATGGGGCTAAAATTCTTTTTTCATTTTCAAATACTTTTTCTTCTCCTCCTGAAAAAAAGAATGTCACATGTGGATACTTTTCGGTTTCGGCAATTCTGATTTGTTTTAGAGCAGCATTTGCTATCACTTCACCGATTGTATTTTTAATCGTATCTTCTTTGAATATGACATGAATGTTTTTGAATGTTTCATCATATTCCGTCATAGTAACAAAATATAAATCCAATTTTTTAATTCCAACTTCCGGATGGTCATGTTGAGATAAAACATCCACTATTTCTCTCGGTCTGTCGGTACGGAAATTAAAACAGATCACCACATCTCCTTCTTGTATTTTGGCTACCGGATTATTATTTTCAGTTACAACGATAGGCATTAGAAACTCATCAGTAATTCCGTCTTCATACGATTGCTGTATAGCTTGTAAAGGATCTTCTGTTTTATTTCCTTCAGCATTTACCATTACATCATATGCTATTTTAACTCTTTCCCAACGTTTGTCTCTATCCATAGCATAGTATCTGCCTACAATGGAAGCTAATTTTGCATTGTTATCTTTGCAAAATTCGATCGTATCTTTTATAAAACCTTTACCACTTTGCGGATCGCAATCTCTCCCATCGGTAAAAGCGTGTACAAAAACATTAGGTACATTCGAAGAGTTTGCCGCTTCTACTAGTGCTTTTAAATGGCTTATATGTGAGTGAACACCTCCGTTGGATACTAACCCGATGAAGTGTACCGGTTTATTATTTTGTTTAGCATACTCAAATGCTTTTTTTAATTCTTCTTCATTTCCTAAGGTTCCGTTTTCTACGGCTAAATTAATCTTCGTCAAATTTTGATAAACCACTCTTCCTGCACCTAAATTCATATGCCCAACTTCTGAATTTCCCATTTGTCCTTTAGGTAATCCAACATCCAATCCATAAGTTACTAAAGTGGTATTGGAATATTTTCGAAAACAGCTGTCCATAAAAGGTGTATGAGCATGGTCAATAGCAGATACACTTTTATCTGTGGCTATTCCCCATCCATCCAGAATCATTAAGATTACTTTTTTATTCATAATTTATTATTTTTTTGTAAAATTAATCTATTTTTATGCGTATTTTTAATTTTAAAGTTACTGAATTTTTATGATTTTTATTGAATAGATATCGATAATCCATTCTTTTTTCTAATAAAAAAAGACTTGGCAATCAAGTCTTTTATATATTTAATAATTCATGATCTAGCGTTTATTCAACGGTAACAGATTTTGCTAAATTTCTAGGCTGATCTACATTAACCCCTCGTAATACAGCTATGTAATATGCTAACAATTGTAAAGGTATAACGGATAATAGCGGAGTAAAGCATTCTGAAACATCAGGAATTTCAATGGCTTCGGTTACCATATCTTTAACTACGGTATCGCCTTGGGTAACAATTGCAATTACTTTACCTTTTCTTGAATTAATTTCCTGTATATTACTTACAATCTTTTCATAATACCCTTTTTTAGGTGCAATGACAACAACCGGCATATTTTCATCAATTAATGCTATAGGCCCGTGTTTCATTTCTGCTGCTGGATATCCTTCTGCATGAATATAGGATATTTCTTTTAATTTTAAAGCACCTTCTAAGGCGATAGGATAATTATAACCTCTACCTAAATATAAGAAGTTTTCTGCTCCAACATATTGCTCAGCTATCTTTTTAATTTGATTTTCTGTATTTTTGATCACTTCTGCTACCCTTTCTGGTATAGTTTCCAACTCTATGATTAGACTGTTGAATCGTTCTTTACTTATGGTACCTTTGTGTTTAGCTAATTTAAGTGCTATCATTGCCAATAGGGCAAGTTGAGCAGTAAATGCTTTAGTGGAAGCAACACCAATTTCCGGACCTGCATGAGTATAAGAACCGGCATCAGTTAAACGTGCTATTGAAGAGTCGATAACATTACAAATACCGTAAATAAATGCTCCTTTTTCTTTTGCTAATTTTAATGCTGCAATAGAATCTGCTGTTTCTCCTGATTGAGATATTGCAATAACGATATCTTTATCTGTTATTATCGGGTTTCTATATCTAAATTCAGAGGCATACTCTACTTCAACCGGTATTCTGGCTAAATCTTCAATAAGATATTCTCCTACTAACCCGGCATGCCAAGAAGTTCCACATGAAATAATTATAATTCTTTCTGCATTTAAAAATTTTTCTTGATAATCCCAAATTCCCGCCATTTGAATTATGTCTTCATTTACTAATAACCTTCCCCGCATAGTATCCATAATAGATCTGGGTTGTTCGTGGATTTCTTTTAGCATGAAATGCTCATAACCTCCTTTTTCAATTTTTTCTAAACTCGTTTTTAGTTCATGAATTTGGGGATTCACTTTTGAGTTATCTTTTATTTTATATACATCTACTCCTTTTAGAGTTATAGTCGCCATTTCTCCGTCTTCAAGATAAACAACTTCATTGGTAAACTCAATGAAAGGAGAAGCATCTGAAGCTATGAAGTATTCATTTTCACCTATACCAATTGCTAAAGGGCTACTTAATCTTGCTACTACGATTTCTTGCGGTTGGTCTACTTCCATAACTGCTATGGAATAAGCACCTACAACTTCATTTAAAGCATATCTGACAGCTGTTGATAAATCCACGTTTTGTGTCTCTTGCATAAACTGTATCAAGTTCACTAATACTTCTGTATCGGTTTCACTTTTAAAAGTATATCCTTTAGAGGTCAGCATTATTTTTAAAGTTCCATAATTCTCAATAATACCGTTGTGAATAATTGCTAATTTTCCATTATTTGATATATGAGGATGTGCATTTATATCACTAGGAACCCCATGGGTGGCCCATCTTGTATGTCCTATTCCTACGGTTGCTTCTGAATTTAAATCTTTACATTTAGCTATTAAATCGGATACTGAACCTTTTGTTTTTCTTAATTCAAAGGCTCCGTTTTCATTTAAAACTATGCCCGCACTATCATAACCTCTATATTCTAACCTTTTTAAACCGTTTAATATGATGGGTAAGGCTTTTTTATTTCCAATATATCCAGTTATTCCACACATAATTTAATGTTTTTTAGATTTTTTTATATTAAATATAAATTTAATTTTTAGTATACAATATTTCTAATCTTAACTTCTTATCTCCTGAATTTTTATTACCATAAAAAGTTAATCGGAAAGGTTCATAAGCTCTTGTCGTCTTTGAATAGCCTAAATATTCGTTACTGTTGGTAGAACGGGTTATAAAATTACCCATTTCTACAAGTATTTCATCATTAGGTTTATTTTTTTCTACAATATCTTTGATTTGTTTGGTAACGTTCAGTGTATAATATTGGGGATTAGTTTCAAAATCGTACTTTGGATTAAAGAAATAACCCGCTAGACCGGAATAAAAAGTTAAATCAGGCAAAAACTTCCTTTGTGTATAATTATATCCGTATATATAATCAGGTTTTGACTGTACGTTTCCTGTAAGATAAAATTTCAATTTTGCTCCTGTAATAGCCCAATTGTGATTTTGAACCGAATCTTTTATAGCTTCTAATTGTGAATCATCTAATTTAAGATGAATGGAAGGCCCTCCCATACCTTGTAAAAATAAAATGGATTCACCTGACAGCTTATCCGGATTCTGCATTTGCTGCTTAAATTGGGAACTGGCAGTATTACGATTATAAAAGTTATATTCTCCTACCATTGAATTATAGGCCGAATTCATGGTAAATGAATAAGTTGCAGGTGTAAAATTATCTGATGATTGATCTTTATATCTATAATAAGCAATTAAGGTCATTTTGCTTACCGGGAAATTGAACATGAATTTAGAATTTTCATCGACCGGTTGTATTTTAATTCCTTTAAAATACTGAATAAATCGTGAATTATCACTAATATCTGCGCTTCCTTTTTTACTGAAAAAATATTGGTAGAAATAATCGGTATCTAATTTTATTCTATATCCGGCAGCAGTAGGTTCTGAAATAACTTTTCCATCACTTGTTTTTACCGATATACTGGTCAATGAATCACCTAACAGTGCATTTCCTAATTTATCGCCAACATCAACTGTTTTATTGGAATAAAACTTAGAAGAGGTTGATTCCAAAAATGTATTAATCCTATTTACATTAACTTCCATGGAATTACCTGCTTTACCTAAATAGGAAGCTAATGTATATTTTTTAACGTATTTTATAGTATCGACACCACTGGTACTTCCGGGATTTAAAATGATTTTCTTTTCTTTGTAAGAAGAGGAATTGAATGCCGGATTGAGGCTTAACACAACAGAATCGACTTGTTGGATAGTCCCTTTGATTTCATCGGCTGTACTTAGTCTTACTTGAATATTAAAAGAGGCTTTTGATTTCCCAAAAGTATTATCTTCATAAATACCGATTAATCCACTTCCTAGAGTGTTATAATCTGCTCGAATAGTATCGTTGTTAGAAATATTATACGCAACCAGATCAACAAATGTTTTATTTCCTTCTAATTTATCAGGTATTAGGTTAGCTCCAATATCTGTTGTATCGTTTTCACAACTTAATAAAAAAAAGGTTGAAAGTAAAGTTAGAGCTAATAACTTTACTTGAGACTTAAATATTTTCATAGTTGTTTTACTCTTGGATCTTTATTTCGCTGGTGACGTGATAAATTTCTTTGACATCTTCATTTTGAATAAAATCAAATTTAGGATTGCTTGATTGTTTAAACATGTCTTCCAATTCGTCAATTAAAACTTCTTCGCCTTTTACAATAGTGTCGGATCCTTTCATGGCTTCCTTGATAATACTTACGTATTTGTTATCAGTTAAGTAATTTAATTTACTTGTATCTATATTATCAAATTCCAAAATATCTTTAAGATTATTGCTGAAAATCCCGTTACTTCCTTGGTTATAAACCGATGTGATCACTTTTATATCACTGAAGAATGCATCATTAGCATAATTAGTTTTCAAATAAATTGGTAAAAAGCTGGCCATCCATCCATGTAAATGAATGATATCGGGTATCCAATTTAATTTTTTTATTGTTTCTAAAACACCTTTGGTAAAGAAAACAGCCCTTTCATCATTATCTTCAAACCATTCATTTGCTTCATCTTTATAGGGAGATTTTCTTTTGAAATATTCATGATTTTCAATGAAATAAACTTGCATCCTTTCTCCCGGAAGAGAAGCAACTTTAATAACCAATGGCTGATCTAGGTCATTTATAATCAAATTCATACCTGATAGCCTGATTACCTCGTGAAGCTGAAATCTTCTTTCATTTATTTGCCCGAACCTAGGCATAAAGATTCTAACATCATTTCCTTGTGCAAACATTTGTTTGGCTAAATTGTAAACTCCTGATGAAATCGGATTTTCGTCAAAGTATGGTACTAATTCTGAAGTAACGTGAAGTATTCTTTTTGAACTCATTATAAATTGAAGGCTGATTATAATTTAACAAAGTTACAAAAAATTAATCAAACTGTAGTAAGTTTGCATTTTAAACCATGACATTCGTCATTTAAATCTAAAGTATGTTATTATTAAAAACCAGAAATGAATTATTTGATTTCATTCAATATATCCACGCTAAAAAATTAACTTTAGGATTTGTTCCTACTATGGGTGCACTTCACGAAGGCCACCTTTCTCTTTTTAAAAAAGCTATTGAAGATAATCAATATACTATAGGCAGCATTTTTGTAAATCCTACGCAATTTAATAATCAAGCGGATTTGATTAAATACCCTCGCACGGAAGAAGCAGACATTGCAAAATTGGAAAGTGTCGGTTGCGACGCATTATACTTACCAAGCGTTGAAGATTTATACCCAAATGGATTGGAATGTGAATCAATAGATATGAACGGATTGGATGTTGTTATGGAAGGAGCTTTTCGCCCAGGTCATTTCCAAGGTATGGCAACGGTTGTAAAGCGTTTGTTATTACAAGTTCAGCCTACCAAAGCCTATTTTGGTGAAAAGGATTTTCAACAGTTACAAATTATCCGCCAAATGGTCAAAACTTTACAATTGCCTGTCGAGATTTTAGGAATGCCAATCATTCGTGAATCCAACGGTTTAGCTATGAGTTCGCGTAATATGAGGCTTACTGAGGAATTTAAGAAAAAATCATTATTTATATATCAATCATTACTTAAAGCTAAAGAATTATCTTCCCATTATGCTCCTGAAAATGTGATTTGCAAAATTGAAAAATTGTATCTCAATTCAGATTTAAAGTTGGAATATTTTACTATAACTGAAGAAGAATCATTACAAACGGCTCAGTCTTTTGATCCCTCTAAACACTATAGGGCTTTTATAGCAGTCCATGCCGGAGAAATCCGTTTGATTGATAATATTCAAATAAGATAAAGAGTAAAATAAATTATATCATTACAGACCATTAAAAAACTATTACAGTATTTATTTATAAATTATATATACTTTATCTTTATTTAAATAATATTATATCTTATAATCTTAACTATTTATTTAAATTATAATACATTAATTATAAATTTATTAGATTTATGTTTAATTATTACATTTTTTTAACTATTTATATTTTAACTATTTTTAAGTTTTTTTTGATTTTGGAGATTATACGATTAATTATTATTTTGGTCTGAATAATACATTGAATACATGAGTAAAAAATTAAAAAATACCCTTACGGTTTGTATATCTGTTATAATTGCCGGTGGACTAATGTTTTTAGTTTCTAAAAGCTTAGGTGGTGATTTTATAGAAAAAACCATATCAACTGCAAAAAAAGCAAACTATTTTTGGATAAGCATGGCTGCTATCTTCGGTTTAGGAGCTTATTGGATCAGAGCTGTCCGATGGAATTTACTTTTAGAACCCATGGGCTATAAAATTAAAAATTCGAATGCTTTATGGGCTCTTTCATTTGGGTATTTTTTAAACTTAGGAATTCCAAGAATGGGAGAAATAGGAAGAGCAACTGCTTTACAAACCGTAGAAAAAGTACCTTTTACCAATTCATTTGGGACAATCGTTACTGAAAGAATTATCGATTTATTTTTTATGCTATTTTTTATTCTTTTAGCTTTAGTTTTTAATTATTCAACATTACTGTCTTTTTTTGAATTACTAAGTAAGAATAAAACGAATAATCCTGATGAAAAAAATTATACACTTTATATTTCTATACTTGTCGTAATTTTATTATGCTGTATTCTAATGTATGTATTTAGAAAAAAATTGCTTCAATTATCAATTATTAAAAAAATAGTATTTTTCATAAAAGGAATTATTGACGGTTTAGTTTCAGTTTTTAAATTAAAACAAAGAGTGAAGTTTATTTTATTGTCCTTCGGAATATGGATATGTTATTTTTTTGCTTCTTACCTTGTAGTTTTTGCCTTGCCAGAAACTTCTTCTCTACCTGTCCAAACAGGCTTTTATATTTTAGCCGTAGGAACTTTAGGCATGTTAGTACCTGCCTCGGGAGGCATAGGTGCTTTTCACCTTGCAATGATGATCGGGTTTTCGGCTTTATATTTACAATCCGGAAAATCTCTAGATGAAGGTAAAAATATTGGCTATTCTTATGCAATACTTGCTCACAGTCTACAAATGGTTTTAATGATTATAATGGGAATCATTTCAATAATTATGCTCACAAGGAATAAAGAAAAAACAATAATTTAAAATTAAAAAAGTGATAAACTTTTTAATTATAACAAATTAATTATATTTTATAAAAAATAAAAAAGCTGTTCGTTTTGAACAGCTTTTATTTTGATTTATATAGAATACAATAGATTCTAAATTAATTTCGAAAACTTTATGGATATTAGTTTTCTGATTCGTCATCTGCAGAAGCAGCCTTAACATTTCTAGATGTTTTCACAGCTGCAATTACAGTATTAGCCGGATGCAATATTTGGTAATCTTTTAATTCAACTTTAGATACTTCAAATTTATTACCAACATCTAGAGAAGTTACATCTATAACAATCTCATCCGGTAAATTTGCAGGAAGGGCTTTAACTCTAAGTTTTCTTAAGTTAACACGTAATACACCTCCTCTAACAACTCCTTTTGCTCTACCGGTTATTACCACAGGTACTTCCATAGTAACATATTTTTCCGGATTTATTTGATAAAAATCTGCATGGATTATCTTATCTGTTACCGGATGAAATTGTAGGTCTTGCAAAATAGCATCTATTTTTTCTCCATCTATTTCCAAAGTAACTGTGTGTGCTTCAGGAGTATAAACTAAATCAGTAAAGCTTCTTTCTTTAGTAGAAAAATGGATTACATTTTTTTCTCCATAAACAACACAAGGAACTTTTTCAGCATTACGTAAGGCTTTTGAAGAATTTTTACCTACGCTTTCTCTTTTTTCTCCTTGAATTGTAATTGATTTCATATAATATTTACATTATAAATTTTTTACTTATTGATTCTCTGTTATGTACCAAGTTCATCACTTCTCCAAACAAAGGGGCGCAAGATAACACTTTTATTTTACTTACCAAAGTATTTTTTAAAGGAATTGAATCAGTTACAATCACTTCCTCCAATTTAGAATCGTTGATTCTATCATAAGCAGCACCTGAAAAAATAGCATGTGTTGCCATGGCTCGTACACTGGTTGCTCCTGCATCCATTAATATATCAGCCGCTTTAGTTAAAGTCCCTGCAGTATCAATCATATCGTCTACTAAAATCACATTCCTTCCTCTAACATCACCGATTAAAGTCATAAAATCGACATTATTGGCTTTTTTTCTTTCTTTATAACAAATAACCACATCAGCATCTAAATATCCCGCATAGGTTCTTGCTCTTTTTGCTCCTCCCATATCCGGAGATGCAATGGTTAAGTTGTCTAGATTTAGTGATTTTACATAATTAATAAATATTGCAGACGCAAATAGATGATCAACCGGAATTTCGAAAAATCCTTGAATTTGATCAGCATGTAAATCCATAGTCATAACACGCGTTGCACCGGCAGCAGTCAATAAATTGGCTACCAATTTTGCTCCTATCGGAACACGAGGTTTATCTTTTCTGTCTTGACGCGCTAAACCAAAATAGGGAATTACAGCTGTTATCTTATCTGCAGATGCTCTTTTGGCTGCATCTATCATTAACAACATTTCCATCAAATTATCTGCCGGTGGAAATGTTGACCCTATAATAAAGACTCTGGAACCTCTTACCGATTCTTCTAAACAGGGTTGGTATTCACCATCACTAAAATCAAAGAAACTCATTTTCCCTAGGGGCATTCCATAACTTTGTGATATTTTTTCTGCTAAAGAAACACTTTCTCTAGTCGAGAAAATATGGACTGGTTGAATCATTTATATGTGTTAAAAATATTTTCTGAAAACGAGTACTGCAAATTTATGATTTTTTTAATCATACCATAATAAAACTGAACAAAATTTGTTCAGTTTTATTAAATATTTACTTTATCTTTAAGGAAACTTAACTGCTTGATATAGATTAGGATTAACGGAAGGAAGATTCGATTTAAATTTAAAGTTTATACTTTTAATAAATTCATTAGCTATAATGGCATACCCTCTTCCGGTTGGATGTATACCATCTAATGAAAAAAATCCTCCTGTTATAAATTCATTGGTATAACTTACTCCGTTGTAAAGAATACCTTCTTTTGTTTTTAAATTTTTAATTAGTGAACTTATATCTGTGATTGCCAGATTATACTGTTTTGCTAAAGTTTCAATACTCTCATTAAATGCTTGAGTTGCTTCTTTGATGATTAGAATCTCCTTATCGGTCAAAACATATTGATCCTCTATAGGTTTTGAAGTTCCTCCACCCGTTTTTAAAATGGAAGATACTGACAATAGAAATAAATCTTTTGATGTAGACATCCTTATAGAAGGAAGTCCCATCGCATCTAAATTTGTTAAATTCTTATCTATAATTACTGCTCCATTAGCTTTATCTTCAATAAAAACAATTTTTCTACTTGCGGCTTCTTCCTCTGTAATTAAATTTTTTGCTTTTGCTTGATCCAAACCGGAATTATACTTTTGATAGGAAGCATTTAAATTTTTTATTTGCTGCAGTGTAAATTGATTGGCTTTAAAAGGTAAGGATGAAACTTTATTGAAAAAAGGAAAATCGGTAACGTCCGGAATTGTAGCTACCACTCCTTTTGCCGAATTTGAGGTAAGTGTTTGTACCAATGTACTATAAGCATTCTGAAAAGTTAAAATATCTGTAATCACAGCAGATCCATCTCCTCCGGAAGTGGCATAGCTTAAAATATCATTAATTCCAATCCACAAAGAAAAAAAGGTAGGATTTTGTTCCATTACATCTTCTACCACCGTTGCATTGGGCTTAGAAGCAAATCGTACAAAATAAGGATTGGATTTTTTGGAAGCTAAATGAGTCGGATTTCCAAATCCCGCCGCAAGCAAATGAAATGATTTAGCTCCCGGTATACCCATATTTTGATATCCATCTTTTGAATAAATACTTGCCAGTGTAGTTGTTCCTACACCCTTACTGGTAACCGGAGCAAGAGAACCCTCGGCTACTACCAATATTTTTTTATTATCCACTTTCGCACTCGGAATTCCTCCTAATTCATCTGCCATAAAAGGAATATTAAATTTTTGGCAGCCTGAACGCTTCATTTGCTCGGCAATCATTAACGGAAAGGATTCCTTTTGTCCTGATATATACAGTGCATTATCTCTAAAACCTGCAGTAAACGAATCTCCTAAGGCTATATATTTAGAAAAATTTGCATCTCCCGAACTAAATACCGTATGTATATCTTCATTAAAGTCATTATTGCATGAAAGGAAAAAAATAAACATTCCTAACCAAAGCATTAGTATATTCTTACTCATTTCTAATATTTTAAAAAGGATTCCAAGCTAATCCCAGCCCGAACATAAAGCTATGCATCTTGACATCTCCTTTGAAATTATAAAATTTATTTACTACTTTTCTTGAATTACCAACATAATACATCCCTGTCATATCAAGCATTAATTTATCTTTTAAGAATTTATAACCAATACCTCCTGTTATGGCATTATTATCTGTACTTGGCATTTCCGGACTCCAATAGTCCTTACTGATCGGTGAAGGATCGTAGTAATATCCTAAACGAACATCCAACTTATCAGATACGGAATATTCTGAACCCACTCTAAATGTATGAGTGTTATGTAAATTTTTAGGCGATGTGGATATCGTTGGATCGTTGGGATCATTGCCTACCTTATTTTGATTGAAATCAATTGTCAAAGCTTTGTATTTATTCCATCCTGAAATATTCAAATCGGTGGAAATCGTCCACTGGGGCAAAAGCCTATAGGTTAATCCCAGTGTGATTTCAGAGGTTAGGGGTAACTTTGCATTAAATCGGTCATTTTCTGTAGGAAATGATTCACTTCCAACTAATGATTTTGGAAGGTAGAATCGGGCTTTTCCATTGACCGCATGAATATCGATATTGGAACGATAGGCTATACTGACATCCAAATCTTTAATCGGTCTGATATACATACCTACATTATACCCATTACCGGTTGCATTTTTATCAACCAGTTTCATTCTTCCGTCTATTGAAGATATAGCTTTTTGCAGATTAACGCTTCCTAATGCATATATATATCCGGCACCCACGCTAAACCAATCATTTAGACGATAGGCTACAGTCGGTTGAAAGAAATACGACCGAATAGTAATTTTAGTAATTAAATCTTTACCTTCCCAATTTTGTCCCCAATCGACGCTGCTTCCGAAAGGAGTAGTAAAGCTAAAAGCAACGGATAGTTTATCAGTGGCTTTATAGGCTATATTAAACAGAGAAGGCGTACTTACCGGATTATCTGTTTTTGTTTTATATAAAGTAGGCTTATTTTGAAAATCAGCTTTTCCCATTATTATGAAAGTTCCCGCTGCAATGCTTAATTTTGAGGGTATAAATGATATACCTGCCGGATTGAAGAAAGCAACACTTGCATCTCTGGTGTGGGCACTGGTATGTGCCATAGCTGCTTGTCTCGCTCCTTGAAGTGAAACTCTAAACCCTCCTCCTTGCATTATAATAGATGTCATAATAAAGAACATAAATACTGCTTTTCTCATCATTATAAATGTCATAGTGTAGCAAAACTATAGGATTTTTACTAAATTAATAAATTTCTATAAGTTCAATTTTTAATTTGATAACATACCTTAAGTTTTTATTTTATCCCTATTATACAAATCTTTTGGTATCTAATCTATTAAATAATTTTTGATTTTATTTAGATTAAATACAAATAATTCATATATTTGCTTGAGAATATTAAAAAGGTGTTTAGTTATAAAAATCATGCTTACCCATAAATCCCTTTCATTTTTAAAACCAGCACAACAAGCAAAAGTTATAGGATTTTCTGAAGAAGATATACCCACAAAGATTTTAGAAATGGGAATAGTTCCCGGTGTTTTTGTTAAATTAAAACGTCAAGCTCCTTGGAACGGTCCTCTTTTTATTGAATACGGTAAAGAGAAAAGCACGGTAATGTTGCGTAAGGAAGAAGCAGATTGTATATTGATTGAAATGCAATAGAAAAAAACAATGAGTATTAAAACTATTGCTCTCATAGGAAATCCAAATGCCGGAAAAACAACACTTTTTAATCAACTAAGCGGATTACATCAAAAAACCGGAAATTATCCGGGTATTACCGTTGAAAAAAAAGAAGGTAAATTTACCTATAAAGATACTGACTATAGGCTAATTGACCTTCCCGGGATATACAGTCTTTGTCCTTCTTCTGCTGATGAAGAGGTGGTATTAACAATTCTTGCCAATCCTGATAATCCTTACTATCCTGATATTATTATAGTAGTAGCCGATGTTCATAATATGAAAAGAAGTTTATTTCTGTATGAACAAATCAAAGATTTAAAAATTCCTACTATTTTAGTTATTAATCAGATTGACAATATTGAAAAAGAAGGAATTCTAATTCGAGACAAAAATTTAGCCGATAATTTTTCTACTCCTGTTGTGCTTGTTAGTTCCAGAAAAGGTAAAGGTATTGATGAATTAAAAGAAATTATAAATAATGGTTTTGTCAATGAATCGTTCGAAACTTTTCAATATCCTAAAGAATTTGAAAAACCGGTAAGAGAATTATCCAATAAATTTGAAATTGATGATTATCTCGCTTGGCTTTTCTTGGCTCAAACAAAAACGAACAACATCCCGAGTGCGTATCGTGAAAATGTATCGGAAATTATAAATAAGTATAAGTTGATTCCTAAAAGGCTTCAACTTAAAGAAACTATTTTAAGGCATCGCCAAATTGATGATCTTGTAGAAAAAGTTGTCTATAAAGACCCAAACTATCAGACTTTCACGAACAAATTCGATAAAATTGCAACACATCATTTTTGGGGATATTTTTTATTTTTTTCAATCCTATTTTTAATTTTTCAAGCTTTATTTTTTTTGTCAGGTTATCCTCAAGATTGGATTGAAACTCTTTTTTCCAATACTAGTGAAATTCTTGAAGCTTATTTACCGAACGGACCACTATCGGAGCTCATTACGCAAGGTATAATTCCCGGAATTAGTGGAGTTGCTGTATTTGTCCCTCAAATTGCAATTTTATTTTTCTTTCTGTTGATTATGGAAGAAAGCGGTTATATGGCTAGAGTTGTATTTTTGATGGATCGATGGTTCCGACCTGTTGGACTAAACGGGAAAAGTGTTGTTCCTTTATTATCCGGTGCCGCTTGTGCTATTCCTGCAATAATGTCGGCACGAAATATTGAAAATTCAAAGGAACGATTAATTACAATTTTGGTTACACCATTTATAACTTGCTCGGCTCGCCTTCCGGTATATTCCATCATCATCGCTTTAGTAATTCCTAAAGGAAATGGAATCTTTAATTTACAGGGCATTGTTATGATGATTATGTACTTATTGGGAGTCATAATGGTTTTTATAAGTGCATCCATTGCCAACAAATTAATAAAATCTAACTATAAAAGCTATCTTATTTTGGATATGCCGAATTATAAAGTTCCTTTTTGGAGAAATGTATTTTACGGTTTATTTGAAAAATCATTGAGCTTTATAGCTAATGCCGGTAAAATCATCGTTGCTGTCAGTGTCATACTTTGGGCCTTAGGAAAATTTGGAAAGACAGCCGAAAATGGTAAAACAAATTATCTGGCAGATGTTCCTTTAGAAAATTCTTATTTAGGAAATTTCGGAAAAGTAATTGAACCGGTTTTTAAACCTTTAGGGTATGACTGGAAAATTGATATTGGTATTCTTTCTTCATTTGCTGCTAGAGAGGTTTTTGTCGGAACCATTGCTTCCATATACAGTTTGGAAGATGATGGCAGTGAAAATCTTAAATTAAAAGAATTAATGAGAAAGGATATAAACCATAATACGATGAAGCCTACATTTAATTTAGCGACAGGTATTTCCATTTTATTATTTTATGCTTTTGCCATGCAATGCGTCAGTACCTTAGCTGTTGTTAGAAAAGAAACGAATTCGTGGAGATGGCCGGCTATTCAATTATTTTTTATGACGGGCATAGCCTATTTAGTCGCTTTACTTGCTTATCAGCTCTTAAAATAAATTTTAAATATCATTTACGAACTTATCTACTACTAAATCATTATATAAATTAATTAAATCCAAAATTTAGGATATTTTCTTTTTTTGCTCAGATTGTTGAATAGTAATGCAATAATCACTAATACTATTGCTCCTGATAAAACCGGATTAATTAAAAAGTTCCACTTTACTCCTCCGGTAATAATAATTAGCGGATCTGCACCTGCCGGCGGATGTGTAGTCTTCGTTATTTGCATAACAAATATAGCTAATCCAACTCCCAGTGATAGGGAATACCATTCATTTTTTAGTACCACCGACACAATTAAACCCATAATTGAAGATAAAATATGTCCACCAATAATATTTCTAGGTTGAGACAATGGACTTTCAGGTACACCAAATGCCAATACACAGGTTGCGCCGAATGGTGCCATAATAAAAGGAATTGAGGTTGATTTTGTTAATAAGGCTATACACATAATTGCTAAACACCCTCCAATTCCCGATAAAATTGAAAAATTAAAATCAACTTTAAGAGGACTTCGTTCTCTACTTATAAATTTTGATAGATATTTTTTACTATTCATTTCATTAAATTTTTGACGTTATTTTTAGTTTTCTCTATAAGATTCTGTGTTCTATATACTTGACTATCGATCAAACATGCTTCAAAAAACATATAAATAATGAAGGCATCGTTTTCCTCTCTTAATATATCAATAAAAAAATTCTGCAATTCTGTTTTATGTTTTTGTATCACACTTAAAATGCGAACATTATCCGGTTGTATTTCTGACAGCATGTTCAGAAAGCAACAACCACGAAAATTTTCTTTTTCATTCATTTGTTCTATATAATCAAAAGCTGATAGTACTTTTCCTTTCGGGGTTGTTTTTTCTTCAGTAAAATGTTTTAATCCTTCAAACCAGGTTTTATGACGTACTTCTAAATATTCCAGAGCTAAATTTTCTTTTGATTTAAAATGTTGATAAAAACTGGCTTTTGCAACCTTGGCTTTTTCAATGATTTCATTGATTCCTGTAGCATTGTATCCTTGCTGATGAAATAATTGTGATGCTACGTACACTATTCTTTCTCTGGGAGGCTTATTTTTTAATTCCATTCAACAAAGATAAAATAAATTTTCAAATATAGACATACTTGTCTGTATATTTTTGTTAAATATATTAATACCAAAGTTTACTTTCTTTTATAAAATATATAAACCAGCATAATAATAACGTATTTAGTTACTCTGCTTTATTACTCCTATACCAAATAGATATGTAATCCAATAAATTAATTATAATTATTAATTCATCCAGCAATATCTATATAGAAGCTCAAATATTTATCTTAATTAGAAATTGTGCTTTAATACTACTACTAAAACAGCATTAATATGATTTATAATAAAAACCATTAGCATAAAATATTATATTTTGTAAATTAGCGCATATTTAATAATTTAAGATGATATTTAAAAAAATTAACTCTGTAAAAAATGCCTACAAATCTCC
This sequence comes from Apibacter sp. B3935, assembly GCF_009827705.1. Lineage (NCBI taxonomy): Bacteria > Pseudomonadati > Bacteroidota > Flavobacteriia > Flavobacteriales > Weeksellaceae > Apibacter > Apibacter sp. B3935. The sequence goes on along the minus strand of NZ_WINL01000005.1, from coordinate 66,202 downwards.
TCTGCTCATTAAAGGATTATATGATTATTGTACTACTTTAAATCCTGATAATGAAATAATTTACAAAGATATTTCCAGATATAATTATCGAGAATTCAAAAAACGAGTTCAACGATATGCCAATATGTTAAGAAATCTTGGGATAGACGGAGGCGAAACCATTGCAGTAATGGATTATGACAGTCATCGATATCTCGAATCTTATTTTGCTATTCCTATGACCGGAAATGTTCTTCATATGATTAATTGGAGATTGTCAGCTGAACAAATTCATTATACTATTAATCATGCTGAAGATTTAGTTATCATTGCTCACGCAGATTTTCTTCCTATTTTGGAAAAATTTGCAGAAGATATGCCCTCTTTAAAATATTTAATCATTTGTAAAGATGATGATGCTATAATAACTTCTGAAAATTTAAGTATTACCGGAGAATACGAACAATTGATGGCTGAAGCTTCTGATTCATATGAATTCGAAGAGTTTGATGAAGATGCGGTTGCCACAACATTTTATACTACAGGAACAACGGGCAATCCTAAAGGCGTATATTTTACCCATAGACAATTGGTACTTCATACCTACAATACGGCAGCCAGTTTTGGATTTTCCGGTTCAATTGCGTGTCGTTTAAATTCCAATGATGTGTATTTACCGTTAACTCCGATGTTTCATGTTCATGCATGGGGATTTCCTTATCTTGCAACCACCTTTTCATTAAAGCAAATATATCCCGGAAAATTTAATTTAACCGGATTTATTGATATTTTCACAAAAGAAAAACCAACATTCTCTCATTGTGTACCTACTATTTTGCAAATGATTTTAGAGAGCAATGAAACTAAAGATATTGATTTTAACGGATGGAAAGTTATTATTGGTGGAGCTTCTTTAACCAAAAAGTTAGCAAAGAATGCCCTGGAAAAAAATATTGATATCATGTCGGGATACGGGATGTCCGAAACTTGTCCAATTATAACGTTAACTCATATAGATCCTAAATATAAAAATTTAGATATAGATGAACAATCTGAAATGAGAATCAGAACCGGAACTCCTGTTCTATTTACAACTGTAAAAATTATCAATGAACAAGGAAACCATATCCAAAATAATGACGTTGAACAAGGAGAAATCATTATTCGAGCGCCTTGGCTTACTCAAGGTTATTTTAAAGACGAAGAAAGAGGAAACGAATTATGGAATGAACAATATTTACATACAGGAGACGTAGCTACCATAAATTCCAATAATTCTATAAATATTACAGATAGAATAAAAGATATTATCAAAAGTGGAGGTGAGTGGATTTCTTCTGTTCAATTAGAAAATATTATTACCGGACATGAATCTGTGGCTGAAACCGCCGTAATTGGAATTCCGGATGAAAAATGGAGTGAAAAGCCTTGTGCATTTATCGTTTTAAAACCGAATATGACGTTAACTCATGATGAATTAAAAGATTATTTAAAACAATATACGGAATCCGGAATATTGAGTAAATGGGCTATACCTCAAAATATAAAATTTGTTTCAGAAATTCCAAAAACCAGTGTGGGAAAATTAAATAAAAAACTAATCAGACAACAATTTGTAGAAAATTTATAAGTGTTTAAAAATCTATTTTTTTAGTAAAATAAAAAGGTTAATAAATGGTAATTATTAACCTTTTTTATTTTTAATCTTTGCTTTTAAAGATCCTTACCAAACTCTTCGATTAAGCATAAGTATACCATAAGGTTTTTTATTCATTGTATTAAACTAAAATTAGGTTAAATATTTGTTTTACTGAGGTAAGTATTGTTATATTTGATACAAATCAATAGTTATCATGCAAAAAATAAAAGTACTTAATCCGGTTGTTGAAATGGACGGAGATGAAATGACAAGAATTATATGGAAGTTCATTAAGGACAAACTCATTCTCCCCTATTTAGATATAGATCTGAAATACTTTGATTTAGGTATTGAAAACAGAGATAAAACTAACGATCAAGTTACTATAGACTCTGCAGAAGCAACTAAAAAATATAATGTTGCCGTAAAATGTGCTACTATTACTCCTGATGAAGCTCGTGTTAAAGAATTTAACTTAAAAAAAATGTGGAAATCGCCTAATGGCACCATTCGTAATATTGTTGGAGGAACAGTTTTTAGAGAACCTATTATTATGAATAACGTTCCCAGATATGTGCAAGGATGGACGCAACCTATTGTAATTGGCCGCCATGCTTTTGGAGACCAATATAAAGCTACGGATGTGGTAACTAAAGGTCCGGGTAAATTAACCATGACTTTTACTCCTGAAAACGGTGAACCTCAAACTTGGGAAGTATTTGATTTTAAAGATGACGGAGTTGCAATGTCCATGTATAACACCGATGAATCTATTGAAGGGTTTGCGCATTCTTCATTTCAAATGGCATTAACCAAAAAATGGCCTTTATATCTATCCACTAAAAACACCATTTTAAAAGCTTATGACGGAAGATTTAAAGATATCTTTCAGAAAATATATGAAGATCATTATCAATCCAAATTTGAAGAACTGGGAATTACTTATGAACATCGTCTAATCGATGACATGGTAGCTTGTGCCATGAAATGGAACGGAGGCTTTGTATGGGCTTGTAAAAATTATGATGGTGACGTGCAGTCAGACACTGTTGCTCAAGGTTTTGGTTCTTTAGGCTTGATGACTTCTGTTTTGGTTACGCCGGATGGCAAAACCGTTGAAGCAGAGGCGGCTCATGGTACTGTTACCCGACATTATAGATTCTATCAAGAAGGTAAAGAAACTTCTACTAATCCCATAGCTTCTATCTTTGCGTGGACCAGAGGCTTAATGCATCGTGGTAAATTAGATCATACTCCGGATGTTGTCAATTTTGCAGAAACACTGGAAAAGGTTTGTATTGAAACTGTTGAAGGAGGTAAAATGACCAAAGACCTTGCTTTATTAGTAAAAGGTAAACAAATGACCAGAGAAGATTATCTTAATACTGAAGATTTTCTAGATGCTATTGACAAAGGGTTAAAAAATAAATTAGTTAAATAATCAAGTATTTTTAATCTGTCACACAAATATAATTATCTTATTAAACAACTACTTGTGTGACTAAATATTAACATATTTTTCTAATATGAAGAATCTCATATTTTTTTGCTATGTATTCTTGATTATTTAGAAATAAAATTGTAATTTTGCAACTCAAATTTTTAGAGAAATGAAAAAAGACATTCATCCGGATAACTATAGATTAGTTGTTTTTAAAGATATGAGCAACGACGAGGTATTTTTATGTAAATCTACTGCAGAAACAAAAGATACAATTGAATATGAAGGAGTAGAATATCCTTTAGTTAAGATGGAGATTTCAAGTTCTTCTCACCCTTTTTATACAGGAAAAGTTAAATTGGTTGATACTGCAGGTAGAGTTGATAAATTCTTTAACAAATACAAAAATTATAAAAAGTAATATAGTAATACTATTATAAAAATTAAATATACCCATAGTAGTAATACCATGGGTATATTTTTTTATCTTTTTGGCATAAATATTGATGGAAAGAATAGTAATTTAGGTTTCTGCCTTAATAAAACAACATATTATGAATGCTAAAATTTTAATTTTATTAGTAATAATGACCTTTTCTTCTATATTTGGTTATTCTCAAGAAAAATATAAATATAGAGAAGAAATACAATCTACCAATGAAAAAGTACAGAAAGTGGAAGCTCTGATCCAACAAGAATTTGGCTCTGCTTCTTCACCCGGAATTTGGACTTCAAATAATCCTGATTATGGTCTTATGATCAGAACAAAAGGGAATACATTTACCATAAGTGCCTGGCAAATTTCTGATAATACAGATATAAAGGCAAGAATTGAAAAACTTATGTCCAAAGTAAAATCTGAACTGTAAAAAAATTTTATATACCAAACTTAAAAACTTCAGTAATGACTTACTGGAGTTTTTTTAACTTAAAATTTGACCAATGAAATTAGATATATTAGCCATAGGCGCCCATCCTGATGATGTTGAACTCGGTTGTGGAGGAACTCTGGCCAAAATGATTTCTGAAAATAAAAAAGTAGGAATATTAGACCTGACGGAAGGTGAATTAGGGACAAGGGGAACAGCTCTTACCAGAAAATATGAATCCGAAGAAGCCGGTAAAATACTTTCGATTGCTTATCGTGAAAACTTAAAATTCAGAGATGGTTTTTTTAAAAATGATGATACTCATCAAATCGAATTAATTAAAATAATAAGAAAATATAAACCTGATATTGTTTTAGCTAATGCAGTAAACGATAGACACCCAGATCACGGTAAAGCTGCTAAGCTTGTATATGATGCCTGTTTTCTCTCCGGATTATTAAAAATACAAACAAGTTATAATGGGGTTACACAAGATACTTGGAGACCTAAACATATATTTAATTATATTCAATGGAATGAAGAAAAACCGGATTTTATAATTGATATATCTCATTTTTTAGATAAAAAAATAGAAGCTTGTATGGCCTATAAAACACAGTTTTACGATCCTAATTCGTTAGAACCTAATACTCCTATCACCTCCATTAATTTTAAAAAAAGTATTATATACAGAGCTGAAAATTTGGGTAGGTTAATAGGCTGTGATGCAGGTGAAGGCTTTACTTCTCAAAAATGGATTGGTCTGAAAGATTTTGAAAATTTTGTTTGATAATATGAAATCTATTCATATATTTGCATTCCCAAAACGGTGGCCATAGCTCAGTTGGTTAGAGCGTCGGATTGTGGTTCCGAAGGTCGTGGGTTCGAGACCCATTGGCCACCCTAAGCTCCAAAGCACTCCTACAACAGCTTTGGAGTTTTTTAATAAACTACTTCAAGTGTATAATTACATAAAACGGCAATGTAAACGTCAATGTAATTATGGCAAAAAACACTAAATCTGGTTTCTCCTCTTCAAATATAAGGGTGTGTCAACCAAACTAGAAATCAAAATAAAAAAATTTTTATTATATCTTTTTTATTAAAGATTAATATAATATTGCTAAGTAATATTTAGACGAAAATATTATAAATATTTTAAATTAATTAGGTTAATCATTCTGTTCTTTTTCAAAGTTACTCTAATTATTATTATATTTATATTAATCCAATTATAACATACTACTAATGAAATTACAAAATATTTTTTTATACTTAAATAATTATTACATTAGTTATTATTGAATACAATCATATTAACTTATTTTATCATTAATTTTTCTAATCATTAACTAATTTATATAGTAATTAAACAATCCCATTAACTTTTTACTTTAGTTTAAATAATAAAATAGTTTAAATATCATTATTTTTATATGTTATTGATATAGTTATTATATAACAATTAAAATATTTAAATCATTGTTTAATTTTACAAAATCTAAATGTCAGATTATTATAATATCAAATAATAATTTTATAATAATTTATTTATAAAGATATAATTACGTATTGATTAATATATAATTTCATTTTATCATATAATATTAAAAATATTAATAATACAATTTAACTATATTTAAATTCAAAAATTATTAAAATTTATTATAATCATTTTTTTATAAATAATTATATTTTTATATCTTATTTGCAAATATATAAAGCATTATATAATTAAATAAAAATTTAATAAACAAATAAAAGTATCGGTAATTTATATGTATTGTCATAATTAATGATATTTTTTATGGTATATTATTATAATAAAAAAAATTTTATATATATTTGTCCAAAAATTAAATAAAAAATGCATTTATGAGGCAAATAATTAAATACACATAAATACTTATTAATAAGAATATTAAATCTTTGATTTTAATAATTAAGGACGTTTTGACATGTTATATTCTATTTAATTAATATTTTGATTTAATAGAATAATCGTTTATTATCTTAGTAACTATTTTAATTTATAAATTTAAATAATAATATATATGATAAATTTTAAGTCTTTTATATCAATAACAACATTTTTAATATCTTTTATCTTCTATGGACAAGATATTTCAGAGAGCACTGCAAGAAAAGTAGCTAATAACTTTTTGAAAATTAAATTAAATCATGCATTAAAAAAATCAAATGAAAATTTAAAAATAACCAACATTACTCACCAAATTAATAAAGAATATAATGGTTTTTACATTTTTACTATTAAAAACGGTAATGGATTTTGTATAGTTTCATCTGAAAGTGCAAATCATCCAATTTTAGCTTATTCAACAAATTCTACAATACCAGCATCAACTAATTGTTCACCTGGATTTTTAAATATTTTAAATAGTTTTGAATATTATAATAATAATCTTAGGAAAAAAATTCAAAAAAGATCATTCGATAAAAAAAATGAATTAATTAAAAAAGAATGGGAAGCTTTACTCAATGATCAACAATTACCTAATTCTCAAGAAATAAGCAATAAAGCATTATCTAAATCTTTTAATAATCCTTTAACTGTAGATCCATTAATAAAAACTATTTGGGATCAATCTCCCTTATATAATAAATTTACTCCTAATACTTATGAAAATGTGCCAACATATGCAGGATCTGCTTCTATCGCCATGGCTCAAATTATGAAATTTTGGAATTTCCCAACAAATGGTAGTGATTCTATGACATATTTCATACCTAATAAGTATTATTATTATAATTACGATTGGAAATGGAAAAAATTATCAGCTAATTTTCAAAATACTACCTATTTATGGGATAAAATGCCTGTTTACCTCTCTAAAAATTCTTCAGCTGAACAAATAGATGCAGTTGCTAAATTAATATCTCATGCAGGTATTTCAATCAAAACTATGTATGGGCCGATTGGTTCAGGTGCTTTTAGTACTAATGTTCCTCAAGCCCTTAAAAAATATTTTAAATATAGCTCAGACATTCAACTAATAGATAGAACTGATTTTGAATCTGATGATGAATGGCTAAATGTATTTAAATCTCAGGTTTCAAAAGGATTACCAGTTTATTTATCTGGTCAATATCCCGATGCTGAACATGCTTATATAGTTGATGGATATGACTCTCAAAATCTAATTCATCTTAATTTTGGATGGGGAGGAACTTCAAACGGATATTATTGGATAGATGAACTCAGAGGATATTCTTCAAGCCAAATTGCAATCATCAATATTTATCCTTCAACCTATTCTTCAAATCTAAATTGTGAAATTCCTTCAGGATTTTCAAGTTCGGATATTACTTTTCAGAGTGCTACTCTTAATTGGAACGCTAATCAAAATTTAAATTATACCATTCAAATTAAAGCAGATACGGATAACGATTGGACTATAGTTGGTAATGATATTAGAGGATCTTCATATACTTTATCAAATTTAAGTCCAAACACATCGTACACGGCTAGGATTAAATCTAACTGTGATAATGGTAAATCTAGCAATTTTACTGAAGTTAATTTTAATACGACTTCTCATTCTAGCCCTTCATTAGCTTCATGTATTAATAATTTTGAACCAAATGATACATTTGATGATGCTTATTTAATTAAACCAGATTCTGTCTATTATGCAGGCATACAATCACATGGGGATAAGGATTATTTTAAATTCTTTATATCAAAAAATTCAGATATAGTGATTCGTCTTCAAAAACTTCCCAAAGATTATGACATAAAACTATTTAATAGTGGCAAGTTTGAAATAGGTCAGAGCGAAGCTGCAAATACCACAGATGAAAAAATCTTAATAAAAAACGTTTTACCTGGTACATATTATATAGAAGTATATGGATATAAGGAAGCATTTGATGAATCTCAATGCTATGAATTAGAAATTCACGCAACAACATCTATACCTTCATGCAGCAATAATTATGAGCCAAATAATAGTTTTGAAGAGGCCTATCCTATTGATACACATACTACTTATTTCGCAAGTATAGCTACCGCTAGAGATCAAGATTATTATACATTTACTTTAGATTCTGATTCAAATATAAATATTATTCTGCAAGATATTTACTATGATTACGATTTTAATCTTTATGATTCTTCAAAAAATTTAATTGAAAGAGGTAAATTAGATAGTCCCAATAGTAAATTAATTAGTGTAAAAAATCTTGCTGCTGGCAAATATTACATTCATATAACCGGTAAATATCATCCTACTTCATGTTATAGTTTGACCATTGATACTGTTATAGATAAATATTCATGCAATTTTAATTACGAAGTAAATGATACCTTTGAAAGTGCTGTAGAAATTAAAACAGATTATCCATATACTGCTAGTATCGGTTTTGCATATGATCAAGATTATTATAAATTTACTTTAGATAAAAAATCTAATGTTAATGTTGTACTACAAAATATAGGTGAAAAATATGAATTAAAATTATATAATTCAAATAAAACTGAAATAGGAAGTAAGTATAATGAAGATCAAAGTGATGAGATTATAAATATTAACGACCTTGAACCTGGTACCTATTATATACTAATACAAGGTATCAACGGAGTATTTAATAATAGCAAATGTTATAGTTTATTTGTTGAAACAAACCTTTCTATACCTCCTTGTATAAATAATTTTGAACCTAATGATACTTTTCAAGAGGCAACTTCTATAGAACTAAATACAATATATGAAGCAGGTATAGGTTCTTCTAACGATAAGGATTATTATAAGTTTATATTAAATGAGACTTCTGATGTTAAAATCTTACTTCAAAATCTCCCAAAAAATTATGATTTAATTCTTTATGACAATTCTAATAATGAAATTGATAGAAGTATAAATATAGGAAATAAAAGTGAAAAAATTGAGATAGAAAGTTTACCAGCTGGAACCTATTATATATATATATATGGAAAAGATGGTGTATTCGATACAAGTCAATGTTACAACCTTGAAGTAATTACATCAAGCATTTGTGCTTCAAATTATGAACCTAACAATAGCATAGATACAGCATATCCTATTAGAAATATTTTAACATATTCTTCTGATATTAGCTCTCCTACAGATGATGATTATTACAAAATATTTATTGGTGTAAAAGCTGATATTGAAGTTGTATTAGATAATCTTCCAGAAAATTACGATCTTAAATTGTATAATTCTTCAAAACAAGAAATAGGAAGAAGTTCAAATAGTGGTACCAATAAAGAAGTTATAAATGTATATAATGTAGAAAGAGGTGTTTATTATGTATATGTATACGGATCTAATGGTGCTTTTGCTCCTGGTAAATGTTATGATTTAACAGTAAATTTTAAACCTACTAATACTACTCACCCTATACCGTCATGTGTAGGTAATTTTGAACCAAATAATACATTTGAAGGAGCAGTTCTTATTAATACAAACACAAAATATGAAGCTGCAATTGGTACTCATAACGATCTGGATTACTATAAATTTAATTTAAGTGAAAAAGGAGATATTTTAGTTAAGTTAGATAACCTCACAAAAAATTATGATATTAAAATATATAATTCTTTAAAAGAAGAAATAGGAAGCAGTCTAAATATTGGTGATGCCAAAGAAGAAATAAATATTTTAAATTTGGATAAAGGAATCTATTACGTATATATTTATGGAAAAGATGGTGAATTTGATCCAATAAGCTGTTATAATCTAATTGTTAATTTTTATCCATTAAAAAATAATCTTGATATACATAATAATGAAGATTCTATAATATTATATCCTAACCCTGTCCATGATGTATTAAATATTAAAGGAATTAATAAAGATAAAGAAAAATTTACATCTTTTACTATTCTTGATAGTAGTGGACGAATAGTTAAAAATTTGCAAACAAAGGTTGATGATATAATTCCTATCAATGTCTCAGATTTATCTCCAAATCAGTATTATTTACAAATTCAAGGAAGAAATTTCAGATTCATTAAAAATTAAGTTTTAATTATTAATTAAAAAAACCGAAAGACAAATCTTTCGGTTTTTTTATATTCATTAAACTGAAATTATCAATCAACTCTTTTTTTATCAAAAAAATAAAGAGTCATACCTGCTCCTATGATTCCTAATCCAATAATACTCTCCCGAGGATGGTTGACAAAAGTAAAATACAAAATATAAAAGCTGAAAAGTAAAAAGATAACGGGCATTAGTAAAAAAATATTTCCTTTGAAAAGTACCCGATCTCTTTTCTTAATAAATAAAGAAGTACTCACGGCAGCCGTTGAAAGAAGTTGAAGTACAAATGCTGTGTAAATAAAAATTTCTTCAAATTTACCACTCAATATTATTAGTATACCGATAAGAGTATGAGCAACTACAGCCCAAATAGGTATTCGGTTTTTATTTTCTTTACCTAAATAACTCCAAAGATGATTTTCTTTTGCTGTTGCCTGGGTTACTCTCGATCCAACCCACAAATAGCCACTAATTGTTGAAACTAATTGCAATGCAATCAAATAACTTATCCATTTTACTCCCCGAACGCCTAAAATATTTGTAAATGCGATATTGGCAATGTCTTCTTTTCCTTCCATTTGCTCGATTGAAGCATGTTTTAAAAAAACAAAATTTACCAATACATAACTTACTGTTACAAAAACAGTTCCTATTATCAACGCTTTGGGAAGATTAACTTTAGGCTTTTCAATTTCTTCAACAATATATGAGGCAGAATTCCAACCGGTATAAGCGTAGGTAACAAACACTAACGAACTGGCAAAAGCCGGAACGATAATTTCATGAGTCCAAGAATTATCCCATAATAATGCATTGTTAGGAGACGGACTTATCGAAATTCCAATTAAAATCAGTACTACAATGAATGCTACCTTAAGAACGGCAAATATATTTTGAAAACGACTGCTTACCTTTAAGCTGAAACATTGAAATACAGCAATAATAATGATAATGAGAATAGCTGTACTTCTTTCATTTTCAAAACCCAAATATTTAGCCATAGCCAATGCTGCTAAAGCAATTGGCCCGGAGAAACCAACAATAAGCGATACCCAACTGGTGATGTATCCCATGATGGGATGATAAGTTCGAGAAAGATAAATATAATCTCCTCCCGATTGCTTAAAATGAGCTCCCAATTCCGCGTAGATAAAAGCACCTATTAAAGCCAGTATTCCCCCGATTGTCCATAAAAGAATAATGGTAAACGTATTGTGTAATTCCGGAACTTGATATCCTAAACTTGTAAACACTCCCGTTCCTACCATATTGGATATGACTATGGCAGTTGCTGTCTTCCAGCCTATTTTTTTCATATTTATATTAAATATATAAGTCTAAATTTAGAAATTCATAGAAAGCTTAGTAAACCAATTAGCTCCGGTTGTACCCATCTGTACCGGTGCATACTTGAAAACATTATAATAAGAATTTTCATAGATTTGCTTATCCGGAAATACATCAAAAATATTATTTCCGCCCATCGTTAGTATTAAATCTTTTCGTATGGAATAACTGATACTAAAATCGGTTACTAATTTTGGATCATGATGTTGTACCGAACCGTAGGGATAACCATCTCTCGTAACTTTACCGAAATAGGTATTTCTTACTAATAAATTCCATTTCGAAACTGAATAATTGAAGCCTAAAGTTGCCTTTGCTTTCGGACTTAAAGATTCAATAATATTGGTTTGATCGGGACCGAAATATTCATTTCTGTCTCCTTCAAAAACTTTGGGAAAATGATAATCAACAATTTCTGTTTCTGTATAGTTTCCTGATAAACTTATATCCAGATTTCCCTTTCCTAAACCAACTTTATATGTGGCCACTATATCAATACCTTTCGTTTCCGTATCCACAGCATTAGTAAAAAATCGTGCTCCTTCCACTCCATAAGATTCTACTTTTGCATTAACAAATTCACTCGTGAGTACAATACGATCTTTAACTTTGATATAGTAAGCATCAGCCGTTACATATATTTTTTTAGAAGGTTTAAATGTTAAACCGGCACTCGCATTTATAGATTTTTCTTCTTTAAGTTTATCAATACCTAAAGCTTTTGCCAAAGGACTGTCATTTCTAAATATACCTTTAGAAACAACTCCTGATCCCGACGATGAGATACTGGAAAAAGAATTATTGAAATATTGCTGTTGCAGAGAAGGGGCTCTGAATCCATTACTGAAAGCTCCCCTTACAGCAAATCCGTTTACATATTCATAACGCACCGCCAACTTTCCTATCCAAGAATTACCAAAATCGGAATAATGCTCATATCTTCCTGCCAAATCACCGGAAAATTTTCCTTTTTTAAATGCTACATCCGCATAACCGGAGGCATTATTTCTGTCCTCCTTTAACGCATTTTCAGAAGAAAATCCTATAAAACCTTGTGCTCCCCCCTCTCCCAGTATATCGGTGGGAAGAGTAGATGCTGTTGCCGGATTACCAAATTTATCGTAACGCATCCATGAGCCTTCTTCTCCGGCCTTTATTCTATACTGTTCGTATTTAAATTCTCCTCCGAAGGCAATAGAAAGAAGTGTATTTATTTTTTTAGAAATATCCAGATTGATAGTATTTTGCATAAACTCATGTCCCCCGGCTTTAAATTCCGTTGGAGAATGTATACCCAACGAAGCATTGTTTGTATGCGTAGCCTTATAATTAAAGAGGTTTTCTCCAAAGGTATTACTTATATCTACCATCCAATTATTATGCATATATCTTATTCCCGTAGAGTTAGAAATATCATAAATAGTGGATTTTAATAAAGGTTGAAATCCTATCGGATAAAGTTCTTTAACTACATTAGTTTTTTCACTGGGAAGTCTTCGGAATTCAGCTCCTTCTCCTTGTCTTAAACTTGCTCCGCCGAATGAATAGAACTCATACTTTTCGGATAATGGATAAATGGAATTTATAAAAAACTGTTGATTTTTAATTTGAGCATCTCCTGCCCTGAAACGGAAGTCTTTTTGGGTTAAACCCATTTCTGCCATAATTTTTTCATCGTTTATTCTGGCCTGATCGGGATCCGGTGCAAAATCATAGGCAAAATTATCACCAAACTTGTCCAGATTATTATCATATGAACGATTGGTTTTATTTCTTTGGCTGACTACAAAAGAAAGATTGATACTTCCTCCTTTATCTCCTAATTTAGCACCGTAATTTCCGCTAAAATTGTAAGTTTCCCCGTCATTTCTATTGGTTAATCCATAGGTGATGGATGCCGAGCCGCCCTCATTCTTTTTTAAAATAATATTAATTACACCGGCAATGGCATCCGAACCGTATTGAGCTGCAGCACCATCTCTCAAAACCTCTATTTTTTCTATTGCTGAAACGGGTATGGCACTTAAATCTGTACCCACAGATCCGTTACCTACCGTATTTTGATAGTTGACTAATGAGGTAGTATGCCGTCTTTTTCCATTCACTAATACCAGAACCTGATCGGGACCCATACCTCTCAAGGTAGCCGGATCAATATGTTCCGTTCCATCGGAAGAAGATTGGCGAACTGAATTGAATGAAGGTACTAAATAATTTAATAAGTCGTTAACGGTTAACTGAGGAGATGCCTTTTCTATTTTCCTGACATCTATTACGTCTATGGCAACGGGAGAATTTACTTTGGTTCGTTCTGAACTTCTGCCACCGACTACAACAATCTCTTCAAGATCAAGGGAATCTACGGCCCGTTTTTCTTGAGCATCCACATAATTGGTAAATTCTAAAATTAAACTTACCATTAACAAAGAAACTTTTTTCATTATCTTTCTTACAGTTAGTAAATTATATTTATTAAAACTGTATCAAGAAAAACCGGAAAGGAAAAAAGAAATTATTCACAACTCAACACACTCACAACTCGCGAATCACTCATCTTTCCCCTCAGGGCTGGAATTAGCACCAAGCCTAAGCAGGCCGGTTGCCAAGGTTTCACAGGGCCAGTCCCTCCACCTTTCTTGATAAGTGATGTAAATATACCATAATTTTCATAATAAAATAATTTTATATTATATTATTTTACCTCTAAGATAAAGAAATAAATTTACTTTATCTTAAAAAATCTTACCAAGAAAATTATTCCTATTCCAAACAAGGAAATGAAAGTAAAAGATATTTGTAATGAAAATTTTTCAGCTAAAAAACCAATGCAAGGAGGGCCTAGAAAAAAACCGATAAAACCAATGCTGGTAATAACTGTAAGCGCTTGTTCGGGCGAAGCTGTTTTTGAATTTCCCGCTAAGGTATATACTAAGGGTACGACTGCAGATATTCCCAGTCCAACAATAACGAACGAAAGAAGTGTAGTTAGTAATGTTGGAAATAGAACAGCACAGATCATACCTATAAAAATTAAAGATCCGCTGATGATCAACGTAACTTTTGAACCGAATTTTCGAACTACAAAATCAGAAATGAATCGTCCGCAAGCCATGGCTGCCATATAGGCAGTCAATCCATATCCGATATATTTTTTATCGGCTTTCACTATATTCCTCATATATTCATTGGACCAATCGGTCATCGTTCCTTCAGAAACCATAGCAAAAAAAGCAAGAAATCCCAATACAATAAGATTTTTATCAACTCTGATAAATTTTGATTTTTTCGGTAATTCCATTGGTTCTTCTTTGGCTTCATCCGGCAACAAGTATCTGAATAACCAAAGGGAAACCAGAATTCCTATGGAAGAATATAAAATAAAATGCTCTGAGGGTGGAATATTTTTAGCAATCATTACTGCTCCTAACCAAGAAGCAAAAAAACCTCCAATGCTCCAAGTACCGTGCATGGAGCCTATTATTTGGCCTTTATAGGATTTTGACACATTAACAGCTTGTGTATTTATAGCTATATTGGTTAAATTACCTATGGCCCCGTAGGCTATTAAATTGAGTTTCAATTGCCATAATTCACCGCAAAATCCAATCCCGATTAAAAATATAAAGTAAAGAATGATAAATGTAAGAGTTGATTTTTTGCTTCCCAGCTTTTTTATTAAATTACCCGCAAAAGGTAACGTAATAAGTGTTCCGATGGATAAAAATAGTAAAACCAATCCCCAATTGGAATCGGAAACATTCATCGATAATTTAATCGTTGGAATTCGTGAAGCCCAAGTCGCGGAACTGCCTCCAAAGAAAAAAAATAAAAGGGTTACGGCCATTCTGGGCAAATGTTTTTTGTATATCATTGTTAATTCTCTCGGATTTTTTATGGATTGTATCTATTTATTAACTACTCCGGTATTTATAAAATAAAAAAAACCTGCTTGATTCAATCAAACAGGCTCTTCATTAATTATCTTTTTAATCTTTTGTCGGGGATTCTTTTTCCACCTCCCGTATTTTAATTTCCGTACTGTCTTTTTCTTTATTTAATCCAATATAGAGATGGTCTCCGTCATGTATCGATGAATTAATAATTTCTTCAGCGATCACATCTTCCACATATTTCTGGATCGCTCGTTTAAGCTGACGTGCACCGAAATTTTTGTCCCATCCTTTTTCAATGATGAATTCTTTAGCTTCCGGAGATAATTCTACTTCATATCCAATTTTAGCAATCCTATCGTACACATTTTTCAATTCTAAATCTATAATTTTAGATATATCTTCCTTTTCCAAATTATTAAAGATGATAACATCATCGATCCTATTAAGGAATTCAGGCGCAAAAGTTCTCTTTAAAGCGTTTTCTAAAGTAGATTTTGCTCTTATATCGGAAGATGATTTTTTGGCAGAAGTTCCAAATCCAACACCGTCACCGAATTCTTTGAGTTCACGAGTTCCGATATTGGAAGTTAAAATGATTATTGTATTTCTAAAATCTATTTTTCTTCCCAAACTATCCGTAACATGTCCGTCATCTAAAATTTGCAAAAGGATATTAAATACATCCGGATGTGCTTTTTCAATTTCGTCTAAGAGGATTACAGCATAAGGTTTTCTTCTTACGGATTCTGTCAATTGCCCTCCTTCTTCATATCCTACATATCCCGGAGGAGCTCCAACTAATCTAGATACGGCAAATTTTTCCATATATTCACTCATATCTATTCTAATGAGAGCATCATCTGAATCAAATAATTCTCTGGCAATAACTTTTGCTAATTGAGTTTTTCCAACTCCGGTTGCTCCTAAGAATATAAATGTACCTATAGGCCTGTTAGGATCTTTTAATCCGGCACGGTTTCTCTGAATGGCTTTTACTACTTTGTTGACCGCTTCGTCCTGACCGATTATTTTTCCTTTCATCAGATCTTTCATTTGAGCAAGTTTTTTAAGCTCTCCTTCTGCAACTCTTTGTACAGGTACACCGCTCATCATTGAAACTACCTCTGCAACATTATCTTCGGTAACAATCTCCCGATGTTCTCTTGAAGATTTCTCCCATTCTCTTTGTGCATTCGCTAATTTAGTTTCAATCTCTTTTTCGGTATCTCTTAATTTTGCAGCTTCTTCATACTTTTGGCTTTTAATTACCTTAGTCTTTTCAGCTCTGATTTTTTCTAATTCTTTCTCATAGTTAACTATTTCCTTTGGAACTTTGATATTTTTAATATGGACTCTTGATCCCGCTTCATCGAGCGCATCAATCGCTTTGTCCGGTAAATATCGGTCGGTAATATATCTTGTAGTAAGATTTACACAAGCTTTAATTGCCTCCTCGGTATAAGTTACATTATGATGTTCTTCGTATTTATCTTTAATTTGATTTAATATAATAATGGTTTCTTCCGGAGAAGTTTGTTCTACCATTACTTTTTGAAATCGTCTTTCTAGGGCGCCGTCTTTTTCAATATATTGCCTATATTCATCCAAAGTAGTCGCTCCGATGCATTGTATCTCTCCTCTTGCTAATGCCGGTTTGAACATATTGGAAGCATCTAAAGAGCCTGTGGCACCTCCGGCTCCTACTATGGTATGGATTTCATCAATAAAGAGAATAATATCCGAGTTTTTCTCAAGCTCATTCATGATGGCTTTCATTCTTTCTTCAAATTGTCCTCTATATTTAGTACCTGCAACCAGTCCGGCTACATCTAAGGTAACTACTCGTTTGTTGTATAAAACTCGAGAGACCTTTTTTTGAACAATTCGTAAAGCGAGTCCTTCTGCAATGGCTGATTTACCGACTCCGGGCTCTCCTATTAACAAAGGATTATTCTTTTTTCTTCTGCTTAATATCTGAGAAACTCTTTCAATTTCTTTTTCCCTTCCTACTACCGGATCTAAACGACCTTCGAGTGCAGCGGTGGTTAAATCTCTACCGAAATTATCTAATACCGGTGTTCTACTTTTCGAAGGATTGGATCTGCTTCCTTTAGGTGCTTCGTATTGATTTCCTTCACTAATTCCTTCTTCTTCAGAAAATTCATTGGTGGGTTGTTCTGTAAAATCTTCTTGAAACTGAAATCTATATTCTTCTTTAAGGATGTTAGCATCGATATTATACTTTTTGAAAAGTTGGGTTACCGGATCGCTTTCTATCCTCAAGATACATATCAATAAATGTATGGTTTCTATTTCCGGGCTTCTAAAAAGCTTAGCTTCTAAAAAGCTTGTTTTTAAAGCTCTTTCGGCAGCTTTAGTAAACGGGATGCGATTCCTGTCTACTTTTATACTTATTTCAGGTTTATTAAGATTTTCAATTTTTCTCCTTAAGTCACCTAAATCAACATTTAAACTTTGAAGTATGGTAATAGCTTTGCTGTTACCTTCACGTAAGATACCCAGTACAAGATGTTCCGTCCCTATATGGTCATTACCTAATCGTAATACTTCTTCATTGCTGAAGCTTATTACATCTTTTACTTGTTGTGAAAAATTTTCGTCCATGTATGACTTACTGTTCTATATATTAATATTTTACGATTTGAATCTTGCATTTATCATGCCACTTTACTTATCGGTTATTTTGTCATATTCCTTGATAAAGTAAAATATTTTTTTCTGATAAATGTACTCTATTATTTTAAAATATCATATAATGTCGGAACTATTTCTCGGGTACGTATATTATTTCTCCATTTTCCAGTTCATAAGCTATCCCCACTTTTTTCCCTTTTTTACCTGTGGATTTCTCTTGGGACGGGGTATACTTGTTTATTTTATTTCCTTCTTTGGTTATTATTTCCATATCTTCTTTTCCCGGATTTTTAACAACGGTAAAATCTTCATTGGAAAATACTTCACCCATATTTAAATTCATAACCATGGCAACCATAAGAGCAACGGCAAAAACCATAGCTACATCAAATAGGTTTACGATGACACTAAGCGGATCGGTATCTTCTTCTTTTAGAAATCTGTTAATTCTTCTTCGCCTTTTCATTCTTAATTTACATTACCCGTTACTACTCTTGCTACATAATCTAAATTGTTAACTTCTTTTGCATACCATCGTTGTTTAACTTGTAAAGTTACTAATCCGATTGCGCTTACTACCAATCCCACCACAGTTGTTGCAAAAACTACTTGCATGTTATACGCCATACCGGAAATATCCCCCGAAGACAGTCCAACCAGTGCAGGACTCATGGCTATCAGAGTACCGATTAATCCTAAGACAGGTCCGAGTTTTGCAAGCATTTTTGATAAGGAAAGGTCTTTATCTACTTCATTTTCAAAATTGGAAATGGTATAATCGGCATAGGCTTCATGGGTGGTATTTTCCAATAATGTCCTTAAATATTTTATATATAAAGAATTGTTTTTTGAAGGCAAGGATGCTTGTAAATCTTTTAATTTTTCTTGAGTAAGGTTTTCGATAACCGGATTTATCTTTTTATCGTTATTTCTTTTAACGATAAATTGATTGTAAAAGCTTCCTAAAAGAAGCAATGAACGAGCGAATAATATTAGTAAGATGATGATATCGGGAATTAATAAACTATTCGCTACCCAAAATAATACTTTTGATATAATTTCCATATTTATTAGTTATTTTAATTGTTTCTTTTAGTGTTTAACAATTTTTCCATTTAGTTAATCTCCATTTAATTTTATTTCCTAAAAATCCTATTAGAAAAAAGAAAATGAATAGTCCCATCGATAAAAGTATATAGTTAACATTTATGGTTTCCTCTGAGGATTTATATACTATTTTTCCATCAACGGTGGTTATGAGTCCTAGTATACAAATGATTAAACTCATCATAAAATGTATTTCAAGTCTTAAATCAAATTCCGGAATCAGTTTTTTAAGAGCTATGACAGCTAAAACCATACATAAGATAACGATTGATGCATAAAGGATTGCCATGGTTAAAAAGTGGAAACCGGTAAAGGTAAATGCGGCTTGAGTCAATCCATAAAATAAAACTAAAAAAAGTAATATTCCCGGATAATATTTTAATATTAATCGAACTATCTTATGTTTTTTACTTCCAAACCGTCCCAATAGTGCTGCAAAACAGAAAGCAAAACATACCGCCGATTCTACCGTAACTACTACGGACATGTTTTGCATCATCACATGATCAGCTAAAAAATCTTCTATCTGTGTTTTAGATTGCTTAATGGCTAAGGGATAAATTAAAAGTATATAGACTGTGTATACTAGCATCATTAAGGCTATTTGCCCTCTTTTCCAAAAACTTAGCTTAATAATACTATTTACTAGGATTAGAGCCATTAATAAATGTATGATGAGTTCCATAAAGTACTATTCTTTTATCTTAGCTGTTTTTTCTTCTTTTCCTTATATACAGTAGTAGTGAAAGGGCAACAATGCTGATAACCGTAACTATAATTACTCCGTTGACTGCTGTTTTTTCTGATTTATTAACTCCTTTGGAAACTTCTTCTTTTTTCAAAACCATCCCCTCTTTAGAATCTGATGAAGATTCTCCTATTTTCATTTTAGTTACTTGTTGTTTATATTCTGTAGATTGCTGAGGGGTAACTTGGTTTGAAATATAATCCTGGAGTTTTTTATTATTTCCGGAAAATCCTGCTCCTGAATGTCCAAATTCTTTCACAACTTGTGTATGTACGAGAGCCGTTTGTTTTATTTGCTCTTCAGTAGCTTTCCACATCCCTTTTCTTGAGGTTTCGAGCATGATCGCTGTAATTTCTTCTAATGCTGCCGGACTAACTTTTTTGAAAAATTCTTTGGTTCCTAAATTAGTTTTATCAGTTACATAGGTATCATAAATCTGATCCCACATTTCATTATCGATCACATCGGGCTTCATTACATTCCAACCGTAGGTATTGGTTATAACCTCTGTTATATCGGCGGCGCTGGATGCTCCCCCTTTCATCTTCTCTTTAATATAGGCCGGATTGAAGATGGTGGTACGAGCTTCTACTCCTATAGCTTCTTTCAATTCTTGCATTTTGAAATTAGTATGATTTCTGTAGTCTGCAAAATAGGCATCGGGATCTTTGCCTGTAACATTGCGAATGGCTAAATTCATTCCTCCCATAAACTCGTATACATGATCCAGACTTAAAGCTCCCCAAGTATTGCTTTGTCTTGGATGGACAACCATATCTGTATTTTTTAGTACAGCTTTTAGCAATCCCTTGTGAAAATCACCCCAATTTTTATCACTGCCATATATTGCCCCCATATTATTGATATAGGTTTCTGCAATTTCTTTTTCATCTTCCCATTTATCTCCGCTGGTTACCATTTCTTGAATTCCTGTTCCGTACATTCCGTTAACTCCTCCGAATATTCGTTGTGTTGAAATCTGACGGGCTTCTTGAGGAGGTACTCCTTCATCGACTAAACTTTTTTCTATATCCAGAGTGCTTTGAGCTACTAGATTTTCATAGTTGGAATCTTTTGCAGATGCGGCCATTTCCACTGCTCTGGATAGTAATGCCAAACGGGAGGCTGCCAGATCTCTAAATTGTCCTGAAGTTTGCACCACTACGTCAATTCTCGGTCTTCCTAAATCTTTGGATTCAATTAGTTGTAAATCGGATACTCTTCCGAAGGCATCACGAACCGGTTCAACTCCCAGCATATATAAAACTTGCGCTATGGTTGTTCCTTCGCTTTCAATGAATTCACTGCTCCAAAAGGTATAATTCACTTTTTTAGGATACGTTCCATGCTTTGCTTTGTATTGTGCCAAAGTTGCATTAACAAGTTCCTTTCCTCTGTCCCATGCTATTTCGGTAGGGGTGGACTCTGCATTAATGGAATACAAATTTCTACCTGTCGGAACTCCGTTCGGATTCGCCACAGCATCTCCTCCTGAAGAAGGCTCAATATAGCCTCCGGATAGTGCATTGACTAATGCTTTAAATTCCAACTCCGGACTTTCTTCTAAACTTTTTTCATATTTCTTTATGTTGGTTATAGTTCTTTCAATTTCAACAATGGCTCTCGCTCTTGATTTTTGCTCTTTGGTATAAGTTATCTTTTTACCTGCCATTCCATGCATAGTCTTTTTCTCTGATTCCTTTGGAGCTGTATGTGCAACTTGTTGCGAAGAGGTATTTTTGGAATGACCTGGAGAATTTTCCATTTTAGAAGGTTTACCTGCGGTACTTTTAGTACTTTTTTTAAACGTTCTTTTTGGAGGAGAAATAATCATTTTAGATTGTTCCAATTCTTTTTCATCAATTCCGGCAACGCTGCAAATAAATGCAGGACTCGCTTCTTTTCCTGATAAGATTTGATTAACTATATTTTTGGCTACGTCTAAATATCTTTGTTTAAAGTATACTTTATTTTTGAGTTGTTTTTGGGTTACTTTTCCTCTTTGTTTATCCAAGGCGGCCAGACTATAAGCAATCGGATCTGTACTCATTGCCTGAACGGTTGAAATGATTTTATCATTAGTATAAGGTATACCGGAAGTATAAAGATGCCCGGACATTTTCTCATTGGAAATTTCTTCGGCAAAATTTTCTATTATTTCTATCTCCTCTAAATTATAGGGTTTGGTTGCTATACTATCTAAACGTAAATCTCTGTGCAATCCCATTTTTACCGCTATTTTCTTTACTTCTAGGGATGCTAATGGCTGATTGGATTCTTCAGATTTATAGTAATATTGTATCTTATCTTGCAATTCTTTAAATTGAGAACGGGTTTGGCTCTCCATAAATGCAGGAGTTAAATAAGATAGTAAGGTGGCGTAGGAACGTCTTTTAGCCATCATACTTTCTCCGATATTTCCAATGGTATAATAATAAAAATGTGGCAAGGTTCCTACTAGTCTGTCCGGCCAATCTTCATTGCTCAGAGCAATTTGTTTTTGAGGGGTAAACTCAAGACTTCCGTGTGTCCCAAAATGAATCAATGCATCGGCTTGGAATCCGTGCTGTACCCAAAGATAGGACCCAATATAGGTATGAGGAGGAGCTGTTTTTGCTCCATGGATAATGGCAAAGGTATCATCTCCCAATCCTGCCATAGGTTGAGGTAATAGTACAATATTTCCGAATTGAACTCGTGAAATCGCTAAATACGATTTTTCACCTATATTTTTACTCATGTAATTACCCGGAGCTTCGCCGTAAACCGCTGTAACTTCGGCATATTTTTCGGGGGTAAGTGTTTTTTTTGCCCAGTTTTCATACGTTGTTTTATCAATCAATTCGGGATTGCCATTTTTCAAGTATTCATCAAAAGCTCCTTGGGCGTAAGTACTCATTACAGAACCTTGAGTCATCAAGATTTTTTCAAAATCTCGTACATTTTCGGGTAAATTATCTACTTTATATCCTTCCTTTTTTAATCGTTTTAAAAAATTATAAAGTGAAGGAACGGTTTCCAGTCCTTGTGCGGTTAAGGATTCTTTACCCGGTCCTTTATAATAGTAGACGGCTATTTTTTTATCTTCATTTTTTTTATGTTTTAACTCTACAAAATTGTGAATGATTTGAACAAAATTTTGGAGTCTTTCGGGCACTGTTTTAAATAAATAAAGATTGTTATCTGTTAATTCTTGGGTATTTAAAACGTATGGATATATAGATCCGTCCAATTCAGGCATAACTACACTTTGTGAGAGGAAACCTCCCATCATTCCCATGGTATCTTTAAGCCATTCTTCTTTAGTTTTTAGTATAGTAAGTGGCGTAAATACGGGAATATTTCTTTGTTTTAACCAGTTTACTGCTTCTTCTGCTTTTCCTAATGCTAGTCTTCCGTGTGCGAAATGTATAACTGCATCCGGTTGTATTTCCTTTAAAAATTCCAACCTCTCAAATGTGGAGGATATGGGATAAACGTTAAATCCTTTCTTTTGTAAAGAAACGAGTAAGCTGTCTAAGTTATCTCTATTTCCACTATAGGGATCATTTAATCCACCCAAAATGACAACTTTAGGCGCGCCCTCTACATAAAAATTATTTTTCTTTAAGTAATTTTCGTATTCACTAACATTTTTAAATGCCAAGTCTTCATCTAAATGATACAAAACATCTTCTGCAGTCTCAACTATAGGACTTGGCTCCGTAACAAAAAATATCTTTTTATCTATATTTTTACGAATATATCTGGCAAGGCTTTGATAATTTTTTTTGTTTCCACTATCCATAAATGCTTCTACCGCTTTCATCCGGGTGCTGTCTAAATTACACAGATTATTTTCAGGATTGGTTGCGCGGTATATATAAAAGGGTTTACCGTCTTGCATAATTTTTTTTAACTGCTCCCTTTCTTCCGCGGATGCTTTCATTCCCATACCGAATCCTAAAATAAAGTCGTACTTCTTTAATTTAGACAAATCTTCTAAAGAGACTTCTTCGTATTGAATGAAGGGGTCTTTATTGGATTGAATAAGACTGGTGGTTTGAAATTTTTGAAAGTTTACTAAAGCTACTTTTGTTGGTGAGGCAGTTTTATTCCAAATGATCCAACTTGCCATTAGTAATACTAATAGACACACTATTATACTCAATAAGAGCTTCTTTTTTTTCATTTTCATAATATTTATGTAAGCCTGATTTTTCTTTGATAAACGTTTATTTGACAATGATTTTTTTAGTCGCTTTATGATCACCTACTTTGAATACGAGAATATAAATCCCGGGTGTTAAGGCAGATAAATTCAATTCTTTTGAATAAAAACCGGCTTGCCCCAAGATTTTATCTTCGTACATTTTCTTACCACTTAAGCTATATATGGATAATTCTGCCTTATTTGCATTGGAATTTTTAATATCATATAGTAAGGTAGCCGTTTTATTTACTATTGGATTAGGATAAACCGTAAAGGAAGAATGATCTGTCAATTCTTCTATTCCTAAGTTATTTATTTTTTTATAAGTGAAATTGATAGTTCCTGTAGCTGCTCCTCCAAAATCCGTAAACCATAATTCATATAAGCTCGTTGTATGATCTTTTTCTGTTTTAACGTAATATTTATTTTTTGGAATCACGTATGAATAACCGGATAGTTCCTTCCATCGGTCTCCTATGGTATTTATATCTTTTTTAAAATTTTCATTTTGGAGTTCAGTTTGGTCGCCTTCTAGTTTTTTAGCAACGGCAACGTGAGTATTATGTAATGCTCCTGTTACAGAAACATAATCTATGTTTTTATAGAACGAAGTATATTTTGTAAAAAGCAAATCCCAATCTGCATCTAAGGGAATTGTATCTACCAATTTATTATTTTTCAATGAATAATAGTTAAACATTTTTCCTTCACCTGTAGAATTTAAGATAGTAAAGGATTGATCTGAACTCCATGATGTTCCTTCCCAAATGGCATATTTACAAGTATATCCTTTAAAATAATCTTCAATCATAAATTTCATAAGAGTTCCATCGTCATATTCTAATACAAATATGATAGAACCCACTACATGATGGGTGGGCATAAAATATTCTCCCCATCCGTAGGTCGCCGAACCGTTATCGAACGCTCCTTTTTCCCATTTAATCTCGCTATTATATAATTTTTTCCATTGTTGTTTCTTAGATACATCAATGCTATTCCAATCTGAAGCTGCATTTGCTGCTTCATAAACTTTAATGCGTGCATCATTCACACGAGTAGCAAAACTTCTGGCATCTTTTCTTAGAAAAGCTAAGTCCCAATCTGTTGTGGGAAGGGTAATTTGATTATTAGAACCCAATTGAAAATATACTTGTTGGGTATAAGAAGAGCCTAAGGAAAGAGCGATATTTTTTTCTTGAGCATGTACGGTAACTTGTACCATAAACCATACCATAAGCAGTATAGTCCTTTTCATAATCAATAGATTTAAGTTTTTATTCTATTTTTATTTAGGGCAAATATAATTATTATTTAGATTTATTCTCAATAATATTTAGATTTATTCTAAATTATTTTTACTTTTGCTAAAAAAACTATGAAAAAGAATAGCTCCAATAAGTTCTTTTTATTATATATATCTCTGATTTTAAGCAATTTATCTTATTCTCAAGAGACTAATGACAAAAAAAATAAAGTAAAGGATATTGATGAAATTGTGGTAACAGGTCAATATCATCAACAAAGTGTTGATAAATCCATATATCAAGTTGAGATCATATCCCAAGAAGATATTAAAAACAGGGCAGCATCCAATATATCGGACATTTTAAGTTATTATCTTAATTTTAATACTCTACCCAACAGTAAAAACGGGGATTCTGAAGCTTCTCTTTTCGGTTTGGATGGTCAATATTTTAAAGTATTAATAGATAACATTCCAATGGTGAGTGATTATGGAATGGGCTCCAATGTTGATTTAACCAAAATTAATTTAGATAATGTGGAACGGATCGAGATTGTGAGAGGAAGTATGGGTACGGATTACGGTTCTAATTCACTGACTGGAATTGTCAATATTATAACACGTAAAAAAATCAATTCTCAATGGAAAGTTTCCGGTTATGTACAAGAGGAAACGGTGGGTAAAGAGTATGATTGGAAAGAACAGGGAAGACATATTCAGTCATTAGATATTTCTCATTCTTTATCAGATAAATGGTTCTTATCTTTAGGAGCAAATCGTAATGATTTTAAAGGTTTTTTCGGAAACAAAAAGGGTAAGAGATATTATGAAAATGATGGTAATAGAGGATATGAATGGCTTCCTAAGGAACAATGGAATTCCAATGCTCTTATTCATTATAAAACTACTGATTTTAATGCTTTTTATAATTTACAATTCTTAAATGAGTTGACTAATTATTATAATCCTATCGTTGATTACAGGGCATTGTCGGAAGGTGGTCTTTTTACTTATGCTTCTAAGGATCGAAATTTTAAAACAGATCGTTGGCTTCATCATCTTTTTTTAAGTGCCAAACTTTTCAATTATCTAACTTATAACGGAGATTTTTCTTATCAAAAACAAAGTAGAAAAAGCAGAGATTATACGTACGATATTGGTATGAGAGAGGTTTTTGGAAAGAAAGATGCCTATAAAAAATATGCCGGAACTGATGCCTGGTACACTCGCGGAACTTTTAGTTCTCCTTCCCTAAATAAAATATTATCTTATCAAATTGGCTATGAATTTAATTTTATTGAAGGATTAAGGTCTGCGAATTCCAGTTCGATTGGAGGAATGAACACTTCCGGCTTTCAAGAAGATTTGAAAAAACATTTAGACAATTATGATGTATTTGGATCTGCTGAAATCAAAGCGAACCCGGACCTATATTTAAAACCCGGATTCCGAGCCAGTTTTAATACAAAATTTGATAATCAGTATTCTTATTCACTGGCTATGAAATATCAATTATCTCCTAATTCTAATTTTCGTACGGAAGTTACTTCTACCAATCGAACTCCAAATTTTGACGAATTGTATACGTATTTTGTAGATACTAATCATAATGTCCAGGGAAATGAAAATTTAGTTCCCGAAAAAGGATATTCCAGTTCCATTTATTGGAATCAGAAATTTAAATCTAAAGATAATTTTAAAGGTGATATCACGCTAAGTACGTTGTATATTAATTTAAAAGACAAAATTGAACTTGCAACGGTTAATATGCAACCGTTAGAATATAAATATTTGAATGTGGATAAGTTCAAAACATGGGGAGTACAATTCAATTCAAATATGAGAATTCAAAATTTTCATTTTAACCTGAATGCTTCTTATTTTGGAGTTTCTCGAACGTTAGAAGACAATATCAACGGCATTCCTATTACAACTCCTGATAATGATTATTTGTATACCTTCCAACTAAACTCCAATGTTAACTATACAATTAAGAAATGGGATACTACTTTTTCTCTTTTTTATAAATATAACGGAAAAGAATCTTCTTATGTATTAGATTCTAAAACTGATTCTTATTACTTGGGAAAACAAGATGATTTTAATTTATTAGATTTTTCGGTTAGGAAATCATTGTTTAACAAATTTATAGAACTTACGGCAGGAGTAAGAAATATTTTTGATGTTAAGAAAGTAAATACTACTGCTGCACAAGCAGGAGCTCACGACGGACCTGTAAAAAGTATCAATTTATTTTATGGTAGATCATACTTCGCTAAACTTGGTTTTAATTTTAATATATAAATGATGAAAAAATATTTTTTACCTATACTCATTTCTTTTGTTGTTCTTTTAAATTGTAAAGAAGATGATAGTCCTATCGTGGTTCCTCAACCGGGAGCTACTTTAGATGTTCCCGTTGGAGGACCTACCGAACCTAATCAAGTTTGGGTTGATCTGGATCAAAACCGAATGAATGTAAATCAAAGGGATTCTTGGGATTTTGGATTTTATGGTGGGGATAAATTTCGTGTTATTTTAAATAATTCCACATTAATGGCTGCAGGTAAATTGAATTCTACTTCGATAGATGAAGTGAAAGAATCTGATATCGCCTCTATGAAATCGGTAGTAACGGTAGGTAATTTTCAAGCAGATAATGTGCAGTATGTTGATGATATTATGGGAAATTATTTGGAGCGCACCGCCATTGATGAAATAAGCGAAAAAGATGAAGAAAACCATGTGTATCTTGTTAATATGGGATATTCTGTGTTTAGCGGTAATACGAATGATTTAACGGTTGTAGGAAAACACAGAGGATGGAAAAAGATTAGGGTTCTTCGTAATGATTCTAACAGTTATAAAATTCAATTTGCAGATATAAATGATACAACGCATCATGAAATGATAGTTAAAAAAGATAAAGAGTATCATTTTTCTTATTTAAGCTTATCCTCTGGCATCGTCAAAGTTCAGCCTGCCAAAAACTTGTGGGATCTATGCTTTACAGTTTTCATCAATGAAAATAAAGGACATGGTACGTATACTTTTTCTGATTTTGTAACCATAAATACGATGAATAACACCGGAGCCTATCAAGCAAATATATCTGATGTGGGAAGTTACGAAGATTTTGCTAAGGAAAAAGTAGATTATACAAAATTTGTTTATAACGATCACAGAGTTATCGGGGCCAGTTGGAGAACAACGTATGGAGGGGCTAAGGTATTTACGGATCGGTTTTATGTTCTTAAAGATTCTAAAGGCAATTTATTTAAACTCAAATTTTTAAATATGACGGATAAGGATGGACGAAGAGGATATCCGAAATTCGAATACAAATTACTCACTAATTAATTGCTCTTTATTTACAGGTTGTTGGTTTTTCAACAACCTGTTTTTTTATTTATTTTTATTATTTATTTCTTTGCTGTAAGCATACAGGGTATTTTTCAAGAGCATGGCTCTGGTCATAGGCCCTACACCTCCGGGAACCGGAGTTATCCAAGATGCTTTTTTTGATACTTCTTCAAAATCAACATCTCCGGCTAAATAGTACCCTTTTTCGTGTGTGGTATCCTCAACTTTAGTAATTCCAACATCAACAATTACCGCTCCTTGTTTAATCATGTCTGCTTTTAAAAAGTGGGGAACTCCTAAAGCGGTTATAACAATATCTGCATTTCTAATATGTTTAGATATATCAACTGTTTTAGAATGTACTAAAGTAACCGTCGAATCCCCGGGATTTCCTTTTCGACTTAGAAGAATACTCATCGGACGCCCAACTATCCTGCTTCTGCCAATGACAACCACTTCTTTGCCCTCGGTTGGAATGTTATATCTGGACAGCATTTCCATAATTCCGTAAGGAGTTGCGGGTAAAAAACTTTCAATTTCTAAGGCCATTTTTCCAAAATTTACGGGATGAAAACCATCAACGTCTTTATCGGGATTTATAGCCGTTATAATTTTTTCTTGATTTATATGTTTGGGAAGAGGTAATTGAACTATAAATCCGTCCAATCCTTCCGTTTCATTAAGTTTTTTTACTTCCTCAAGTAATTCATCTTCTGTTACAGTACTTTTAAGTTTTAATAAGGAAGATTTAAATCCTACTGCTTGACAATCTTTAATTTTATTGTTTACATAGGTTACACTTGCAGCATTTTCGCCCACAAGAACAGCTAATAAGTGAGGTTGACGATGCCCTTGGTTTACATATTGGATTACTTCTTCTTTAATTTCTTGTTTTATTTGCTTAGATAATTTAATTCCGTCCAATATTTTAGCCATATTTTTAATTTTAAAAGTGATACAAATGTAAAAATTAACTTCTAAATGATCGGTATTATATCAATTGTTTTTATCTGATTTCTTAATCAAAAATTTTTTATTTATATACAAGTAATAGTAATTTAGATAAAAATAATTTAATTATTATAGTATAATTAAATTATTAAACTATATGATTATACAGGTTTTTAAAAATATTGTAAAAAAATTCGCTTATGAAATTAAGTAAGAAGATTAGTAAGTAATACTACCCTTTTAATCTGGCAATTACCCGTTCTCCTCCATCAGGTATTATATCTCCTACTTTAACTAAAATTTCAATTCCTAAAGGAAGAAACACATCCATTCTAGAGCCGAATTTTATAAAGCCGAAATCTTTACCTGCTTGAGCTGTATCTCCTATTTGAGAATAAATTACTATCCTTCGAGCCATTGCTCCTGCAATTTGTCTAAAAAGAATTTTTTGTTTTTGTTCCGTTTCTACAGCAACTGTAGTTCGTTCGTTTAATTCTGAAGATTTTTCATGCCAAGCAACTAAAAATTTACCCGGATGGTATTTCTTAAATATAACTTTTCCGCTTACAGGATATCTGCAAACGTGTACATTTAAAGGAGACATAAAAATAGATACTTGAATGCAATTGGTTTTAAGAAATTCTTTTTCATAAACTTCTTTCACAATTACCACCTTTCCATCTACAGGCGCAATAATTTCATTTGTCTTTGCTTCATAGCTTCTTATCGGATTTCTGAAAAACCAAATAATAAAAAATGATAATACCAGAACCGGTACCGCTATTATAAGTCCCCAATAGTTAAGAAAATAAATGGAAAGGATACTTATTAGTATGCTTACTATTAAACTAATACCTATAATGGTTTTACCTTCTTTGTGTAACCTCATACAATAGTATTTATTAAATAATAGGCAA
Source organism: Apibacter sp. B3935 (assembly GCF_009827705.1). NCBI lineage: Bacteria > Pseudomonadati > Bacteroidota > Flavobacteriia > Flavobacteriales > Weeksellaceae > Apibacter > Apibacter sp. B3935. The sequence continues at coordinate 35,826 of NZ_WINL01000005.1, read as the reverse complement.
ATATAGCAGGGATGCAAAAGATAAAACTATCTAATCGATCCAATACTCCGCCATGTCCGGGAATTAAATTTCCGGAATCTTTAACTTTAAATTTTCTTTTCAGCTTAGATTCGGCCAGATCACCTATTGGTGCAAATATAGCTATAATTATACTTATTACAATCCAATTACCACGTAAACCCGGCTCCAGATATTCGATAACTAATCCTGCTATTATAGTAGACACTATTCCTCCAATTAACCCTTCAACTGATTTATTGGGTGAAATCTTGGGAGCTAATTTCCGTTTACCGAATTTACTGCCAATTAGATAAGCAAAGCTGTCACTTATCCAAAGTAATAAAAAGACATAAAATATTTCGGGAGTTAAATGATTGGTACTCCGTGGTATAGCTAAACTCAACCCAAAAGGGATACTTATATATGCTGTAGTAAATATTAGTTTTGCACTGTCCGTATAGAGCTCATCAGAAAAATAAAATAGAGTTATAATGGATAAGTAAAACAAAACTAAAATAAGAATATATCTCCAATAGAGTAACCGTAAACTGAAACTGCTGTTAAAAAAATTTTGAGTGAAAGTATAATATACAATTCCTATTAAGACAAAGGTTAAAAGTTTATATATGAAATTTGAATATTTTAAAAGCTTTACAGTTTCAAAACTGCACCCTAATAAAAATAAGGTAAGCAAAGCATATAATAAATAGGAGGAATTTATTTTTAAGTCAAAGTAAATATAAAGTATATCGGATAGAAAATGAGTGGTGCATAAAAAAATAATCAGCACATAGACAAGACCTGATAAGGCACGGACAAATATTGTTTTCACCAGTTTTAAAAATTATTCTTCAACTAAAAGTAAATATAATTTTTTAGCTGTAGATATACTACTAAATCCTTGTACTTGATTGCCATGTATTGAAGTAATATTGGAAGGAATATTATTCTTTTTAGCATATCTTATCTTAGCTAATCCTACACTGGAGGAAGAGATGATTTGACCCGGAGTAGCCCAAACAATAATTTTTTTGGGTAAATCCGTTTTTTTTAAGTGATAGGTTTGATCAGAAGAAATCATTATGGAACCATCCAAAGCTACTAAATACTCACAATTAATGAGGGCAATATCTTGATCACCTGTACTTTGTGTTGAATAATTGCAATCTAATTGATTAATCATAGATATTAGTTTAGGTTCTACACATAGGACTTCACTAATATCTTCATTCTTAAGTATTTCGTGTAAATAATGTAAAGATTCTTCCTGATTTTCACAGTAGAAGAACATCCCTCCTCCTGCTTTAAATTTCCTAGCAAATGCTACATCCTCTTCTTCTCCTTCATTGTAAAAATCCAGATTAGTAGTTTCTTCTTTGTTTTTTTTACCAAATATTTTGTTAAGAAATCCCATTCACTTTTTAACACTTAAATATCAAAATTATTATCAAATCAAATATATAAAAAACTTTTTATTTTATATGTTGTTTAGAATTTATCAAAATACTTGCCATTATTCGGATTTTGATTCACTATTTTGATCATTTTCTTTAAGGCTTTCCTCTTCTATTTCTTCTGAAAAAGTTTCTTCATCAAATTTTCTTTTACCGAAAATTTCTTCTAAATCTTCTTTAAATATTACTTCTTTTTCTAATAATTTATTAGCTAATCTAGTTAATTTATCTTTGTTATCTGATAAGATCTGAACAGCTCTTTTATATTGCGATTCAATGATCTTTGATATTTCTTTGTCAATAGTTTCAGCAGTAACTTCTGAGTAAGGCTTTGTAAAACCATATTCGTTACCTGAGCTATCATAATAAGAAATATTCCCTATTTGATCGCTTAATCCGTAAATGGTTACCATCGCATTGGCTTGCTTTGTTACGCGTTCTAAATCGGACAAAGCTCCGGTCGATATATTATTAAATATCACCTCTTCTGCAGCTCTTCCCCCTAAAGTAGCACATATTTCATCTAACATTTGTTCCGTGGTTGTTAACTGCCTTTCTTCAGGAAGATACCAAGCTGCTCCTAATGAGCGTCCTCTTGGAACAATAGTTACTTTTAATAAAGGAGCTGCATGTTCAACCATCCAGCTGATGGTAGCATGTCCAGCTTCGTGAAAAGCAACTCTCTTTTTCTCATGAGGCTTAATTACTTTATTCTTTTTTTCTAAACCTCCGATAATTCTATCCACAGAATCTAAGAAATCCTGCTTTCCTACACTTTCTTTTCCTTTACGTGCTGCTATTAAAGCCGCTTCGTTACAAACATTGGCAATATCTGCTCCACTAAATCCGGGAGTTTGTTTAGCCAAGAAATCGACATCTAGATCCTCATCTAATTTTAAAGGTTTCAAATGAACTTGAAAAATCTCTTTTCTTTCATTTAAATCCGGTAAATCAACATAAATGGATCTGTCAAAACGGCCCGGACGCATTAATGCCTTGTCTAAGATATCTGCTCGGTTGGTTGCTGCTAATACGATAACACTGGTATTTGTTCCAAAACCATCCATTTCCGTTAATAATTGATTTAACGTGTTTTCTCTTTCATCGTTAGATCCGGTAATATTGTTTTTACCTCTGGCTCTACCGATAGCATCAATTTCATCTATAAATATTATTGATGGTGATTTTTCCTTAGCTTGTCTGAACAAATCTCTTACCCTGGAAGCTCCAACCCCCACAAACATTTCTACGAAGTCTGAGCCTGATAAAGAGAAAAAGGGAACTTTAGCTTCTCCGGCTACCGCTTTAGCTAATAAGGTTTTACCGGTTCCCGGAGGCCCTACTAATAAAGCACCTTTAGGTATTTTACCTCCTAATTTGGTATATTTTTGAGGATTTTTTAAAAAATCCACTATTTCTTCTACTTCCTCTTTTGCTCCTTCCAATCCTGCTACATCTTTAAATGTAACTCGAACATTATCGTTTTCATCAAAAAGTTTTGCTTTGGAGCGACCGATATTAAAGATTTGCCCTCCTCCTCCGGCACTTCCTCCGGCCATCTTACGAAATAAGAAAAACCATATTAGTGCAAAGAAAAGAATTGGTAATAATAATTGAATAAATACATCTCCCCATTGACTAGGGTTTTCAAATTCTAAGTTGGTATTTAAATTATAATTTGCTTTGTCTTCGTTGAATCTTTTTTCAAAAAGTTGTTTATCTCCTGCTATGAATGAGAATTGTGGAGAATCAGAAAGTTGTTTAAATGGACTGAATCCTTGATTGTCCATGTTATAAACTTCAGGATTCTTCATTGCTTCCTGTGTCAAATATACTTTTACCTCAGAAGAGCCGTTAACAAATACTACATTTTTAACGTAACCTTTTTCCAAGTAGCTGAAAAATTTAGTAGAATCTATTTTTACGTCTTTTCCGGAATTTAAAAATTCTTGAGATACTAGTAGTATAGCAAATATGATAAGTATACCATAAAACCAATTAAACGAAAATGGTTTGTTATCTTTTTTCTTTTTATTATTTTTATTATTTGTTTCCAAAATTAAGTCTGATTTTTTATAATTATCGGATTATGTATATTTATAAGTTTATAAGATCTTATTTGTCCGGATTAGGAATTCTGGTTATTTCCACATCACCCCATAAATTTTCTAAATCATAATATTCTCTGTATTCGGGCTGAAAAATATGAACAACTATAGATACGTAATCCATTAAAACCCATTGTTGATTATCAACTCCTTCAATATGCCAAGGTTTGTCTTTAGTATTTTTTCTTACGAATCTTTCCACAGAATTGGAAATTGCGGAAACTTGAGTATTAGTTCCCCCCGTGCATATGACAAAATAATCTGTAATTGTATTTTCTAATTTGGTAAAGTTCAAAATAGTTATATCGTATCCTTTAACTTCTTCTATCCCTTTTATAATATTTTCTAATAATTCTTTTTTTTCGATCTGTGTATCAGTCATCTAATCTATTTCTAGTATAATGTGTCTTTTATAAAATGTAATGAATTTATGCAAAAATAATCAATTTATCACTTATATTAATTATAATTTAATAATTTTATCATTTAATTATATTTGTCAAATCTTATGCCATTAGAATATTTTGATAGAATTGGTTCTACTAACGATTTTGTCAGAGAAAATATAAAGCAATATTCAACAAATTTCCACGGTGTATTTTCTTTTAATCAAACGAAAGGAAGAGGCGTTAATGGCCATCAATGGATGTCCGAACCCAGTAAAAATATTGCTATGACATTTTGTCTTACCACCCCTTCCCTTCCTAACAATTATCTTAGTTTTTGGGTGGCTATTCGAGTATGTTTATTCATAAAAAAAATCACAAAAACTGATGTTTTAATTAAATGGCCTAATGATATTTTAATTAATAAAAAAAAGGTCTGTGGAATTTTAATTGAAAAATCAGGAAATACGTTTATTGTAGGAATTGGCATCAATGTTCTTCAAAAAGAATTCTCGGGAATTCCTCATGCTTCTTCTTTACTTTCTTTTTCTTCTCAAAATTATAACTTAACGGAAATAGTACATGGTTTAATGAAAGATTTTGAAAATAATTTCCATTTACTTGATGATCCCTTGTATCTTCTTTCCAATTATAATGAATATCTGTTTGGTAGAGGAAAAGTACTGGCTTTTAAAATAGGCGACTCCATTAAAAACGGAATTATTCAAAAAGTTGAAGAAGATGGACTTTTAGAGGTTAGAATTGAAAATAAGGGAATTATGAGATTTAGAATCAAAGAAATCGAATTTTTATATTAAATTGTTTAAATTTTGTTTAATACTTGTGAATAATATTTTTTTTTTAATAGTTAAATTACTTTTTTTTTAATTATATTTACATAAATTTAAAAATAAAGTAAAAACTAAGTGGAAGATTTTTTTGACAATGAGCTGGTAAATATGTTTGAAGAAATGTTAGAAGAAAATAAATCCGTTTATTTTGAAGCGGATGAGTTTTGCGAAATTATTTCTTTCTACTTGGATATTTATGATTTTGAATATGCTATAAAAGCTCTTGACATTGCTTTTTCTCTTTACCCTAACAATATTGATATCAAAGTTAAACAGCTCGAATATTTTGTTGGAACCGAAGATTTACATAATGCTTCCGATTTAATCGATGAACTTAAGGAACTATGTTTTGCTGATACTGATTACTTAATTGCTACTGCAAAATATTGGTCTTTGCGTAAACTTCCTTATAAATCTATTGATTTCTACAAGGCGGCATTAAAAAATGAAGAAGATGAAGATTATATTTATAATTGCTTAGGCAATGAATATCTTGAAATTAAGGAGCCCACGTATGCTCTAAATTCATACAAAAAAGCATTAGAATATAACAAAAACGATGAGTATTCCTTATTTTCTTGCATACATTGTTACGAAATTTTAAATCAGCATAAAGAATGTATAATTTTTTTAAATCAATTCATTGATGTTAATCCTTATTCCGATGAAGCCTGGTTTCAATTGGGATTACAATACTTAAATCTGAATTGGTATGAAAAAGCTTTATTTGCTTTTGATTATACAGTTATAATTAACCCTAAGAGCATTGCCGGATATACACAAAAAGCCTTTTGCTATGAAAAATTAAACCAATGGGAAAAAGCGATAAGTGTTTATAACGAGTCTTTAGATTTTGACGATACGGCTGCTTTTACTCTTTTTAAGATTGGACAGGCTTATAATAAGCTTCGTAAACCCATACAAGCGCTTACCTCTTTTCAAAAAGCAGTAAAAGAAGATCCTCAATTTGATAAAGCTTGGTATGAAATCTCTGACATCTATGATTCTTTAGGTAATAATGAAGAAGCTCTTCACTACATAAAAAAAGCTCTGGATATAGAATCTAAAGAGGTTAATTATTGGAAAAAATATGCTTACCTCAACATTCAGCTTGGAAAATATGAAGAAGCTTCTGATTCGTTTGAAATAATTATTGAGCTTGAACCCAATCATTTTTATAATTGGTTGGCTTTTTCCGAATTACTCATCAGTTTGGGGGATTATAGTAAGGCCGCATTACTATTGCATAAAAGTTTTAAGAATTTTCATAGAGCAGAACTCTACTATCAACTAAGCAACTGCTATTTCTTATTGAAGAATTATGAAAAGAGTGAAAAATTTTTAAAAATGGCACTAAAATTGAATCCTTCCATTAAACAAGAAATGCAGGAAAAATACTCAATTTTACTTAGGGATAACTCAATTAAATATAAAAATCCCGGCATTATTTAAAACCTATTTATTAATAAAAACCATAAAGAATAATTGATAATATTCAATGAACATTGTAGCCCATCAATTGCTATCGTATCAAATTCCTGATATACAATTAGGTAATGTGTTGGGTGAAGTTGTTCGGGGTAAAGATTATCAAAATTATCCTCAGTCTATAGCTACCGGCATTCTTTTACATCGGCATATCGATTCATTTACGGATTCTCATCCTATTGTTAAAGAAACAACTAGTATTTTCCATAAATCGTATGGAAAATTTGCCCCTATAATCACCGATGTTATCTATGATTATTTCTTAATAAAAAATTGGCATCTTTTTTATGAAGAGGATTTTGAGCATTTCAAAAATTCATGTTATGATTTAGTTCAAAGTACGGAACTTTTGTTTCCGAAAAAATTAGATACCATTTTAAAATCTTTAATTGAAGATGATTGGTTTGAAAAATACAGTACTTATGAAGGTATTGAATGGACGCTGCATCATCTAACCAAAAAATCCAAATTTAATCAAAGCATTGCTGATATGGGTAATTCAATTAAGGAGATATATTTACAAGAAAAAAAAATTGAAAGGCATTTTCTTGATTTTTTCCCTCAACTTCAATCTTATTGTAAAAAATTTATTATAAAGTTAATGCCGGAATACGAAGTTTTAATTTTGCAAAACCATACTCATCGTTTATGAAAACATACATTGTTTTATTTGACGGCGTTTGTAATCTTTGCAATTCTACGGTTCAATTTATTATTAAAAGAGATAAACATAATCAATTTAAATTTTCCTCTCTACAATCCGAATATGGACAAAATTTTTTAAAGGAAAGAAATCTTGATTCTTCCGATTTTAAATCAATAATTTTATATGAACCCGAGGTAGCGTACTATACTAAAAGTACAGCTGCTTTAAAAATAGCACAGAACCTTGGTTTCCCCTATAATCTCTTATCTGTTTTTCTATTGATCCCTTCTTTTATAAGAGATTGGATTTATTCTTTAATATCCAAATATCGATATCATTTATTCGGAAAAAAAGATAGCTGCATGGTTCCTACTCCTGAAAATAAAAGAAAATTTATTTAAAATTTCGGATAGATATTTCTAGGTTACTTACATTAATTTTTATAAAAATTAATATTATACTTTTTCAATTTCATAAACCGAAATTTTAGTTGTAAACAGTCCGTAATTTAGAAATGCGGTTTCTCCTTCAATTTTATCTATAGTAGCAACACTGGAGCTGCCTTTAATTCGAACTCTTTTCCCTTCTTTCATCCATTTTTTTGCTCTATCTGCAGTTGTTCGTACTTCTTCAGCCTTTGTTTCTTCTAATTGCTTTTTTATTTCTTCTTTTTTTAACTCGGTCTTAACTTTGTTTCGTTGCTTCTTAGTTTGAATTTTTTCAACTTCAGTAACTTGTGTTTTTTTATATTTTTCTTGTTCCAGTATTTTAGTAAAGTCTTTTATAATATCTCTTTTTTTCTTACCACTTGAATATGCGTCTATATATTTTTCAAATTTTTGACCCAGTTGATTTAACTTAGATTCTTCGTCATACAGCTTCTGAAAATTTATCAGTTTTTGCTTATAATTATTGATCGTATCGGTCAATTGTCTTTTCTTCTCTTCTGAATGATCAATTTTCTTATTTAAATCGCCTTTTAATTTTTCAACTTGATATTTTTCCTGCTGTAAACGTACTATAGTTTTATCTAAATTAACCTTATCTTTTTCAATTTTTTGCTTGGCAACTTGAATAATTTCTTTAGGTATTTTATTTTTTTCTGCCACTTCAAACGTAAATGAACTTCCCACCTGTCCTACTTCCAACTTATATATAGGTTGCAAAGTTTTCTCGTTGAATAACATAGACGCATTTTTGGTATGATTTAATTCTTCTATCTTCAATTTGATATTGGTATAATGAGTCGTAATAATACCGAATGATTTTTTATGATAAAAATATTCCAAAAATGCTTCTGCCAATGCTCCCCCTAATTCAGGATCAGATCCGGTTCCAAATTCATCAATCAATAATAAGGTATGTGCATCGGCTTGTTTAATGATTTGTTGCATTTTCCTTAATCGAGAACTATAAGTACTTAACTGATTTTCAATCGATTGATTATCTCCTATATCGGTAAGTATTTTATTAAAAAATCCTACTTTAGATTTGGGATGCACCGGAATTAAAATACCACTTTGTATCATAAGCTGCAACAATCCAACTGTTTTCAGAGTAATACTTTTACCTCCGGCATTTGGACCTGAAATACATATGATCCGAATGTTTTTGTCCAGGGTAAGTGTCTGTGGAATCGTTGTTTTTTTCTCTTTTTTATTTGTAAGAAAAAGAATTGGATGATAAGCATTGATCAGATGAACTTCCGCTTGATCAGTAATTTCAGGCAATACTGCATCTAATGCTTCCGCATATCGAGCTTTTGCCTGTATTACATCTAATTTATATATATAGTGTTGATATTTTTCTAATAACGGATAAAATTCAACCATTTGTTGAGTCAGGTTAAAAAGAATTTTTTCTATTTCCTTTTTTTCCTGATTGATTAATTCCAATAATCGTATATTGGGTTGAATCACAGATTCCGGTAGGATAAAACAGATCGAACCGGTTTTAGAAAAACTTAATACTCTGCCTTTGACTGATTTTTTAAAAGAAGATTTTACAGCCAACACTCGTTGGTCATCAATAACACTTTCCCTGATTTCATCTAAAACTCCTGTTTGAGAAAAATGAGTGACTGTCTTATCAAAATTTTCCTGTATAGTTTTCCTGACTATCTGGATATGCTCTCTTATATTTTGCAGGGTAACGGTTGCATCATTCTTAACTTCACCAAAACGATTAAATATTTTATTTACCATTAAAATAATCTCTTTGGTATATTCAATATGTGAGAGATTTTTATGTAGAATAGGAAAATAATTTTTAAATTTTTCAAAATGAACAATTAGTGAATTCACTAATTGAGATAAATTTCTAATTTTATGAAAGGATTTTGCTTCTAACGTAAAATTTTCTATAAGAAGCATTTTTAATTCAGTTTCAATATCATCATATTCCCTGAACGGAATATAATTTTCATTAGAAAAGCTTCCTAAATATTCATTGACACAGTGAAGACTTTCTTTAATTCTTTCTTTTTTAAGAGGTTTGAGCTTAGCAACTAAATCCTTTGACTTTTCTGAATAACAAAAGGGTATTATTTCATCAATAATCTTCTGAAATTCTAATTCTTTTAACGTATCTTCTGATATCTGCATAGTATCCTTTGTACTGTATATAATACGTATACAAAAATAAGGCTTTTTTCTTCTTCTATATTTACTCTTCGATAAACTTCACTTTGAATTAAACCTAAATTTTGCTTAAATATCGAGTTACAAAGTCATGCCTATATCAATTCCCTTAATTTTTCTGTATAAATCTGTAGCGTAATTATCGGTCATTCCCGATACAAAATCAATAATACCCAAAACTTTTTCATAATCTCCTCTGTTTTCATATAGAAACTGTTTAGGGATGAGTTGTACCGCTCTTTTTTCATATCCTAAACGTTCTTTTTCTGATTTTAAAATTGACGGTATAAAATGATCCAGTAATTCATACATCACATTATATCCTGCATTTTCAATTTCAACTACCGATCGATGATTATATATATGGGTTTTGGAAAATTCTTTGATTGTTTGAATTGCTTTGCATTCCTGCTGAATTAGGTCATATATGGAAGTTTGCAAAGTACCTTTAATAATTTCTTCAAAGTATTTTTTATACAATTCCACTGATCTGGAAATTAATGCACCGATTGATACTGCGCGGAGAAAAGAAATTCGATCGTTTTTATCTTCAATACTATCCAATTTTTTCTTCACTCTGCTCCATTTATTATTACCGTGTATTTCTTCAATAATTTGTTGCAAAAGTTCTTCACATATTTGAGCATTTATAAATCCTAATCGTTGGGCATCTTCCAAATCAATAATGTTATAGCAAATATCATCGGCAGCCTCTACAATCCAAACAAAGGGATGTCTATGATAGCACAAGGGATTTTCTTGTACCAAAATCATAGACGTTTCGTGAGCTATGTCTTTAAACGTATTTTTCTCGGATTGAAAAAAACCAAATTTTTTTCTTTCTATTACATTTTTATCTTTTGCTATGGATTCACAGGGATATTTAGCAATCGACGCTAAAGTTGAATACGTAAGCATAGCTCCTCCTTCGGACTTACCGTTTTGTTTTTGTGTCAAGATGCGTATGGCATTAGCATTTCCCTCAAAATTTAAAAAATCGCTCCATTCTAATGCTGAAAATTTATCTTTTAATTGAGATGCATTTCGTTGAAAATAACTGGCAATTGCATCTTCTCCGGAATGTCCAAATGCAGGATTACCAATATCATGGCATAAACAAGCTGTTGAAATTACGTTGTAAAGACTATGCCTGTATAATTCTTTATTTTGTTCTGTTAGCTCCGAAGCATAGGCTGTTGCTATAAAGTTTCCAATATCGCTTCCTAGAGATCTGCCCACTGAAGCCACTTCTAATGAATGCGTCAACCGATTATGTACAAAGACACTTCCCGGCAATGGAAAAACTTGTGTTTTATTTTGCAATCTTCTGAAAGAGGTTGAAAATATAACCCGATCAAAATCTCTTTGATACTCACTTCTTGCATCTGTCTGTTTATCCGTGGATATATATTGTATACCTGTTCTTTTTTCTGAGAACAGTTGGTTTATATTCATCATTCTTTTAATGATAATTAAAAATAAAAATTATTTTATATGTCTAAATATTGGTAGTATGCACTTTACGATACATCTCTTTATTCCAATTTATTTTTATTTAATTTATTGGATGATTGTATTTTTAACTTAAACCTTCTACTAAGCCATTAACCAAATTTATATGCATGGCTGCAGGATTTTTTGGCAAACCGGGCATACGCATGATATCTCCTGCAATTACTACTATAAATTCCGCTCCTCGGTTTATTACCAAATCCCTAATCTCCAAATCAAAGTCTTTAATAACTCCGTAAGCCGTAGGATTTGCAGAAAATGAAAATTGAGTTTTTGCGATGCAAACGGGAAATTTACTCATATCGCTATCTTCCAGTTTTTTTATTTTTTGAGATGCTTGTTTACTAAAACTTACCGATGAAGCTCCGTATATTTTTTTAGCTACTTTTTCAATTTTTACTTTAATTGAATCTTCATTTTTGTATACAAATTTCAATTTTTCGGAAGGACTATTTTCTATCGTTTCTACTACTAATTCTGCCAGGTCTACTGCTCCTTTTCCTCCCTCTGTAAATGCATTATTTATCGCAAAGCCAACCCCTCTTTTTTGACAAAATTCTTTTACTAAAGATATTTCTTTCTCTGTATCATTTGAATATTTATTAAAAACAACTAATACGGTTTGTCCGTATGATTTAATATTATCGATATGCTTTTCCAAATTTTGAAGCCCTTGAGCGATTCCGTCAACATTTTCTTCCTTTATATGAGATATAGGAACTCCTCCGTGCATTTTCAATCCTTGAGCCGTTGCCACGAGAACTGTGAGTTTAGGTTCTAACCCTGATTTTCTGCACTTTATATCATAAAATTTTTCAGCACCCAAATCAGCACCAAAACCCGCTTCTGTAATTACATATTCTCCATGACTCATAGCCATTTTTGTTGCCAGTACGGAATTGCACCCATGAGCTATATTGGCAAAAGGACCTCCATGTACAAAAGCGGCTGTATTTTCAGTGGTTTGTACTAAGTTAGGAAGAAGGGCATCCTTTAATAAAACCGTAATAGCTCCTGCAACACCCAAATCTTTTACAGTAAAAATGCTACCATCTGTTTTGTAGCCCAGTAAAATATTTTCAATCCTTCTTCGTAAATCATCTATATCCGTTGCCAAGCACAGTATAGCCATAATTTCTGAAGCAGGGGTTATATCAAATCCCGATTCTTGAATCACGCCGTTAGCATTCCCTCCCAATCCGGAAACTATATTGCGTAGATTTCGATCATTAACATCTAATACTCTCTTCCAAACCACTTCTTTTAATACCTCCGTAGTGCCTCTGTTTTGATAATTATAATTATCCAATAATGCCGTGATCATATTATGAGCTGAGGTTATAGCATGAAAATCTCCTGTAAAATGAAGATTGATATTTTCCATGGGTAGCACTTGTGCATATCCTCCTCCTGCAGCTCCTCCTTTCATGCCAAAACAAGGTCCTAAAGAAGGTTCTCTTAAAGCAACTATTGCTTTTTTACCAATTTTATTGAGCCCTAAAGCCAAACCTATGGATACTGTTGTTTTTCCTATTCCTGCTTTAGTTGGCGTTATGGAAGTTACTAAAATTAAATTGGATTTGTTTATTTTCTCTTTGGATTCCAGCTCAAGGGGAACTTTTGCTATATATTTTCCAAAGGGTATTATTTCCTTTTCAGGAATATTTATGTTTTCCGCTATTTCGTATATAGGTTTCAGTTTTATGGAACGAGCTATTTCTATATCTGAATTTATTTTTTTATATGTATGTTTACTTTCCATCTGATTAAAATTTAAATACTTAATTCCAAATATATATATTTTATATCAATAATCGTATAATAATAATTCAACATTATAACTTGTTTAACTTAGTACCTAAAATAGCAACAGATCATAGGTTTCCTGATTAGGAGATTCTAGTCTATAATTTTACATTTAATTTTACATTAAAAAACCTTCCCGTTAGTTTATTAGGTACTGCATAATAAGAAGTTGAATTGACATCTCTGATCCAATCATTACTGACCGTATTTCTGACATCAAAAACATTAAATATTTCTAACCCCAACGACAACTCCTTAAACTTATCCCAAGCGGTACCGATACGAGCTTTATTCTTTTTTTGATCCACAAAAACATAAGTCAAGCCAACATCGGCTCGTTTATAATCCGATAAGGTGGTTTGATAGTTATACGGATCTGAATATAAAGGGGCTCCGTTGGGAAGACCGGATGCATAGACTAAATTTACATTGGCTTTAAATCGAGGATATTTCTTCATATAATCCTGAAAAAATAATCCAATTTTAAATCTCGGATCTGTCGGACGCGGTATATAACCTCTTCCGTCAATATTCTCTTCGGTTTTACCGTAAGAAATCGATAACCACGATTCGGCACCCTCTACAAATTCACCATTCAATCGGGCATCTATTCCATAGGCATACCCTTTGGAATTATTTTCTCCGGTATAAATTATCCTTACATTATCTACAAAATAGGGAATTAAATCATTTAATTTCTTGTAATAAATTTCCGTTGTTAATTTAAATGGATGTTTGTTGAGCATTTTAAACTCAAAGTCATTACCTAAAATAAAATGTATGGAACGTTGCGATTTAATTTTATCATTAAGTGTACCGTCTAACCGTAAAGCTTCTTTATAAAAAGGGGGTTGATAGTAGAAACCCGTAGCAAAACGAAAAAGCATATCTATCTTCCAATCCGGCTTTAAAGCAATTTGTGCTCGAGGACTCACATTGGTTTCTCCATTGAAATCCCAATGGGTTGCTCGAACTCCTCCATTAATTAATACACGAGTGGTATTCCACATGAATTTAGTTGAATATTGCAAGTATCCATTAACTCGATTGGATTTTAACTTATTATTAGCTGATACATGATTTATTAAAATCAAATCGGATTCATCTAAATTTCCCGGCGGTACTAAAGGTCTTGGTATGGCATATCCTGCCGAATCAATGAGCTGCCATTCGTTTTTAAGGTTTCTTATATCTTCATGTTGGTATTGAAAACCCGCTTCAAATGCTGAATTTACGTTTAAATTATATTTAGCCTTCAATTGTGTACCTAATACCAACATATCCAAATTGTTTCTCCCGTGATTTATTTGTCCTCCTGAATTGAAGGAAGGCAAGAAATCGCCTGTATCCTGATCTGCTTCTTGTAACCTATATCCGGCTGAAATATCAAAATATTCCTGTTCTTTAGAATGAAAAGCATATCCATCTAAATTAAAGGCTAGTTTATTTGAAGGTTTAAATTCTAAAGAGACCGTTCCGTTAGCCGTTCTATATTTATCTTTTTCATTCCCATTATAGGCAACATTTAGCTTGATAGGCTGTTGTAAAGTTCCAAATTCTACTTCTCTATTTTTGGGTTCCATTGTATAATCATTGGAAGCATAATTTCCTAAAAATGACAATTTCCATTGAGGAGTCCAGGTATACTGAAGATAACTTTGTACATCAAAATATTGCGGGTTGAAATCCGTATCTCCATCAAAAGTATTTAAAATGAGATCCGTATTTCTATATCTTACACCTACAATTCCCGAAAATTTATTTTTTTTGTCTGCATACCCAACAGTTGCTCCGCCCCCTAATAAACTTGCTTCCAGACTAGATTCAAATTTTCGAGGTTTCCTGTATTGAATATCCAACACGCTCGACATTTTATCTCCGTATCGAGACTCAAATCCTCCGGCAGAAAAATTAATGGAAGAAACCATATCCGGATTTATGATACTCATTCCTTCTTGTTGTCCGCTTCGCACGGTTAAGGGCTTATATATTTCTACTCCATTTATATAGACTAAATTTTCATCGTAATTTCCACCTCTAACTCTATAAAGTGAACTTAACTCACTGGCCGTACTTACAAAAACCGTATTTAAAATTTCTTCTACTCCTCCGGAAAGAGTAGGTGTATTATCAAGATTGTGTACATCAATCTGCTGCATAGTTATATCAGCCGTTTTTTTTCGAGTTCCTTTAAACACAACTTCAGGAATTTCTTTTTCATTATCGAGCATAAGATTAAAATCCATCTTGATATCTTGATCAGACGTTATAAAAGTTTTTGTATCTGATAAATACCCCTTATGTTCAACGGTTAAAGTTATAGTAGTGTGGGAAGGTACTTGTAATCCATAATTTCCATTTCTATAAGATATGGAAAATGGTTCCGGATTTGCATAAATCTTAGCTTCGGATATTGGCTTACCGTGATTATCTTGTATTTTACCCGAAATAGTTATGGTCTGCCCCCATACACTATAGGAGATCGTCCATAAGACTAGAAATGTTAGAATTTTATAATTTTTCAAAGTCGCTCGTATATATCTTTTTATTATTTACTTTATCGGTAACTATTACCTCAACTTGATGCTTACCTGATCGAATTCCTTCTTTTTCTAAGTTAGAAATAAAAAGGCTGTTTTGCTTATATTCATATTCAGCAAGTACCCATTTTCCATCGATAAAAACATCAAAGGTTTTAATTCCCGATCCTGTGTCTTTAATTTTAAATGATAATTTATTTCCTATTTTTTTTGATTTTGTGAGCATCGGACAGCTAATTGTAGGTATTGATTCATCTAAGGCCAGATAGAATTTTCCAAAATCTTTAGGAGTTGCTTTATATATTCCGTTTTCATAAGAGGTGTCTAAATATTCTTTTTTTAATGGACCGTAATTAGATTCTCTGATAATAACATATTTATCTGCTTTAGATTTATCCAAATTGCTCCAATCGGGTGTTATGGTGATTTCATATTTTTTGTTAATAGGAACTGATGATTGATGCACTTGATATTGATTACTTCCGATTTTTTTATAATTAAAAATGAAATCTTCATAAAAAGATCCTTTTTCAAAGTTTACAAACAATCCGTCCTGTTTAAATGAATATGGATTTTTAAAATTTATGTTTAAAAGTTCATTTCCTGATTTTATTTTTTCCGCATCATTTGTATTTTTATAAGCAATACCATTCATGGTGAAACTTCGTGCGGTAACATTACCGGCATAGTCTCCCACTTCTATTTTAACTTGATACGTTTTTCCTGCTTCTACTTTTAAAATTCCTCGATTAAACTTTTGTTCATACATCTGCAAAGAATTACCCGGCAATAAATAAGTACGATATATCCAACTGTTGTTAGCCAATAATTCGGGATAATCCACGGAAGCATTAATAGAACGGGTTTCACTAAAAGAATGCTTATCCGCTTGAAATATGGATAGAATCTGACCGTTAACCCAAGTTTTAATAAAATAAACTCCGTTTAAATTTTGAGATCCGCTTTGTTGATCGTATGCTTTTACACCGAAACCAATTTCTCCTGATACATTATAACTTCCACCTTCAGACGCTATAATTTTAGAATTGCTACCGTTTACCTGTCCTTTTACGGGATAAATCCAGGTGCCTCTTAGTAAAGGTTTTATTTGATCTTTAACATCGTATCCGAATAAAAACGGATTTAATATTTCTTCTGTTTTGGTATCTCTAACTTCAAAATGTAAATGAGGCCCCCCGGATCCTCCGGTGTTTCCTGAAAGTGCGATAATTTCTCCTTTTTTAACCAGAAGTTCTCCCGGTTTCAAATAAAAATCAACTGTAAAACTTTTATTTTTATATTGTTCTTTACGTGCTCTTTCTTCAATGGCTCCTTTCAATTCGCTTAAATGACCATACACGGTTGTGTATCCATTGGGATGATCTATATAAATTGCTTTACCATATCCATAGGGTGAAATATTAATTCTAGAAATATAACCATCTTGAGAAGCCAACACAGATAATCCTGTTCTCTGTTGGGTTTTCATATCCAAACCGGAATGAAAATGGTTTTTTCGTAGTTCTCCATAATTAGCAGATAAATAAATAGGGATTGTTAAAGGGGATGCAAAATTTTTAGGATAATTCTGTGAATGGGATAAGAGCGTGAATAGTAGGGCTGCTGTTACTGCTATTTTTTTCATGGGAAATTTTAAATAATCATCTTTATGTATTATGATATAGTAATCTTTCTCAAAAATAAGAATTTCATTTTTATTTAGATTCTTTTAACACTTAATTAAGTTAAATTTTATTTATGGTGTTTAAATTGGTAATGAATATGAATAGTTGTTTGCTTACTAGTTTATTCTGTCTTTAGTGACAAAGTCATTGGTCAGATATTGAATTTCATTCATAGAATAATGAATTCTATAGTAAAATATTATTTACATTCATTATAAATTTAGGATAAAAAAATCAGGCTTATTCATCTAAATGAACCTATGATCCAGAAGTTAACAAAAAATCTCTCCACCGATTGAATTTAAATTTTGAAATTATTTAAACCTAAAAAAAATTATCCCGTATATTTGAAAAATTATTACCAATTTACCTCGTATAAATATTTAATACGTTTAAATTTTAACAAAACCACTTTTTATGTTAAAAAAAAACATACACACGTTTCTATCATTTATTGTCATTATTTTATTTTATAATACTGTTTCTGCTCAAGAAAAACCATCGTTACCTAAAAGTAACATTTATGAACCGTATCAGGTTCAAATAAAAGGAGAATATGAAGGAGGACGAAAGCAATTACTCAAAATTTTATCTTCCAATCTTGAATATCCTGTTAAAGCCATTAACAACCATATTCAAGGAAAAGTGATTGTGAAATTTGTTATTGAAAAAAACGGCACAATTACTAATTTTGAAATTTTAAAAGATATAGGATACGGATGTGCCGATGAAATTATTCGTGTTTTAAAGAAAACACAAGCCAGATGGAATTCGGCCATATTAAATAAAAAGCATGTTCGTTCTTATTATACTTTACGAGTTAATTTTGAAATACCATCCAATCAATCAAAACCTTATATTCAAGATGCCAATAACTAACAAGCTGATTTCAAAAAGTTATATTGTTTTAATTATTTTTTTCTTTAATTTATCCATAGCGCAAACGCCTAAAGTATATGCGGAACAAGTGATAAAAAAACTAACATCTTCCGAATTTGCCGGTCGAGGCTATGTTGAAGACGGAATGAAAAAAACATCGGAAGAAATTGCTGCACAATTTGAAAAAATTGGTTTATCTAAAATTCATAATTCGTATTTCCAATCCTTTTCTTATCCAATTAATATCATAGACAAAAGTTTTGTTTCTGTGAATGGCAAAGAACTGAAATTAGGTTCAGATTATTTGGTTGGTGCCGGTTCGCCATCTTTAAAGGGAACATTTTCTCCTGTTATATTTAATACGGGGGTAATTGACAGCTTATTTGAGTGGAATGACCGTTCTTATATTGATAAAGAATTGGAAAAAATAAATACCCGTTCAGTGGTTTTTCCGAATAAAATTTTCCCGGATAACCTGATTTTACAGGAGGAATCGGCTAATCAATTATATCGTGAGATTCCGCAACTTATTTGCAATGAAGTTTGGGATATTTCAGTTCCATTGGTAATACAGCAAACTTCATCAAAATTTATACATTCTTTAAGTCCTAAACAGACTAAAACCGTTAATTTATTTATTAATAATCAATCCGTATCTGATACTATTTCATCCATCACTTTAGATATAAAAACCCATTTTGAACCTAATTTTGAAGCTAATAATGTAGTAGGTTATATAAAAGGCAAACGTTCAGACAGCCTTATTGTATTAACTGCTCATTATGATCATCTGGGTAAAATTAATGACGTTATATTTCCCGGTGCAAATGATAATGCCAGTGGTGTTGCTCTGCTACTTTCAATGGCTAAAGTTTTTGAAAAAAATAAACCCAATTTTGATATAGTATTTATCGCTTTTGCCGGAGAAGAGGCAGGATTAAAAGGTTCTCAATATTTTGTAGATTATCCTTTGTTCGATCTAAAGAAAATTAAATTTTTAATAAATTTTGATATGGTAGGTACGGGAGAAGATGGAATTCAAGTTGTAAACGGTAAAGAGTATTTTAAGCAATTTACTAAGCTTGACAATATAAGTTACATGTATAATTATTTAAAACAGGTTAAAATCAGAGGAAGTGCCTGTAATAGCGATCATTGCCCTTTTTATGAAAAAGGAATTCCTTCTTTTTATATTTATACTTTAGGGGGAAAAAGCGGATATCATGATATATACGATATAGAAGTTTCTCTGTATGCCTTCGATAAGTTGGTGGCCCTACTAACTAAATTTATAAATGTATTATAATCTATTCATAAAAAAGGCAAGTAAAAATTACTTGCCTTTAACTTTATTTATCATGAATTTTTATTGAAAACCGATAGCTGATTCCAAAGCTAGAACCATCATGGTATCAAAGGAGGATTGTCTCTCCTGTGCTGATATATTTTCTTTTGTAATGAATGAATCAGAGATGGTCAATAAACAAGCTGCATTCTTACCTAAAACTTGGGCATTATGGAATAGAGCAAAACTCTCCATTTCTACGCAACCGCAACCATGATCTTGAATTAATTTTTTATAATCAGTTCCTCCTTCTACATAAAAAACATCACTGGAATGTATACAAGCTTCATGAATTGAGATTTTCAATTCAATTGCTTTCTTTGCAATAAATACATTTAATTCTTCTGACGGATAGGTTTTATCTTTGTCGTATCCTGACTGAACTTTTGCATAAGAGGATTCACTATATGCGCTATTTCCTAATACTACGTCATATATTTTAATGTCTTCAACATACGAACCTGCTGAACCAATTCGTATAATAGTGTCAACTCCGTACTGAGAGAATAGCTCATAAGAATAGATACCTATACTTGGCATTCCCATACCGGATCCCATAATAGATATTTTTTTTCCTTTATAAAGACCGGTATATCCAAACATGTTCCTGACAGAATTAAATTGTATTGGATTTTCTAAATATTTATCCACTATATATTTAGCCCTTAATGGATCTCCGGGCATCAATACTGTTTTTGCAATTTCTCCGAATTCTGCCTGAATGTGTGCAGTTGCCATATTATTTAATTTTAGTTTTTTTGTGAAGTAAAGATAAGAATACTATCTTTACTTGATTAGTTATTTGTTTAATTAAAACTTGAATTATTATTCGTTTAGAACTTAGTACCATTTAAAATTCTTTAGCTACTTCATCGATGGATTCTAAAATAATATCACATCCTTTAATAATCTCTTCCGGAGTAATGGTTAATGGAGGCGAAATTCGTAAGAATTCATTTCTGTATAATTGCCAAAAAACGATTAATCCTTTATGCATACATCTTTCAGCAACTTTTAAGCTAAATTCAGGTGATCTCAGTTGCACAGCCAACATTAGACCTCTTCCGTTAATGGAGAGAATTTCCTTATGTTTTAATTTTTCTCTGTATAATTTTTCTTTGCTGTGAACTTGATCCATCAAATCGGTTGTCAATAATTCTTCCATAACCGCACAAGCTGCTGCAGCCGGAATAGGATTACCACCGAAAGTGGTTACATGGCCTAGTTTAGGATGATCTGCTAAAGTATCCATCATTTCAGCCGAAGCCATAAAGGCTCCTATCGGAATTCCTCCGGCCATACCTTTTCCCATGGCCAAGATGTCGGGAACCAGGTCATACCACTGAAAAGCGAATAACTTACCTGTTCTGCCAAATCCGGGTTGTATCTCGTCTAATATTAGTAATGCTCCAACTTCTTCACATCTATTTTTTAATTTTTTCAAATAATTGTTTTCAGGGGTTATAAATCCTGCCGCCCCTTGAATGGTTTCAACTACTACTCCCGCTGTTTTTTCGGTTATTTTAGCTAAATCTTCTTCTTTATTAAAACGTATAAAATTAATTTGAGGCAATAAAGGTTCAAAAGGCTTTTTATTAGTATCCCTACCTGCTAAACTCAAGGAACCTTGCGAGTTTCCGTGATAAGCATCAATAAACGATATGATTTCTTGCCTGCCTGTATATCGTTTAGCTAACTTCATGGATGCTTCTATGGCTTCCGTTCCGGAATTGACCAAATAGGTTGTATGGAGCGGATCCGGTAAATTTTCCGATAACATTTTACATATCTGCACCGGCTTTTCCATGGCATATTCTCCATATACCATTACGTGTAAGTATTTATCCGCCTGATCTTTAATCGCTTGAATAACTTTCGGGTGGGAATGACCTAAAGTATTTGCCGAAACTCCCGCTACAAAGTCCAGATATGCCTTGCCATCTTTTCCGTAAATATAATTTCCTACTGCTTTGTCTACTTCAAAACCTGAGGCATAAAAAGTTGTTTTTGCTTGATATTTAAAAAAATCCTCTTGTAATTTACCCATTTCTCAATGATTTTTACACGCAAAAATACGGAATATATTGCAGCTTGTAAATGGTAAATTTTTAATAATTATTACTTAAAAAATTCTTTTTATTATTCTGATTTTTGGTTATTATTATATGATAAATATCACCAAGACGATTCAACTTTATTTTTTTTGTATATCTTTTCTTATACAATATTTTTAAGATATTTTATTATAGTTTTAAATAAATTATTCTGTATAGGTACTTTATGAAAATATTTAAGATTTATAAATTTAAATTTTTCAACTTAAACAGTATAAACACTCGTTACTTTTCCTTTTGATAAAACTTTATACCAACCTAAAATACATTTGTTTTTACTACTTTTGTGAAGAATTTATTGATATTATGAATTATGATGTAAAAGTGGGTATTGACGCGTTTTCTTTTGATATCCCGAAAATATATTTACCTATAAAAGAATTAGCAATTGCTAGGGACATTGAACCTGCAAAGCTTGAAAAGGGTTTAGGTTTACTTAAAATGTCGCTTCCTGATGTTCATCAAGACGTAATAGTTTTTGCCGCTAACGCTCTAAAAAAGTTATTGGAGCAAGAAGGATTGCGCCCGGAAGAAATTAGCCGAATTTATATAGGTACAGAAAGCGGTATTGATTCTTCCAAACCTATCGGCTCTTTTCTGGTATCCCTAATGGAAGATCTTTATGGGGAAGGTTCTTTTGAGCATTGCGATGTGGTAGACCTTACTTTTGCCTGTATTGGAGGGGTAGATGCCCTACATAATTCATTAGATTATATTCGAGTGAATCCTGATAAAAAAGCGATAGTCATAGGTACGGATTATGCAAAATATGACCTGAATTCTACCGGAGAATATACACAAGGAGCAGGTGCAGTAGCTTTATTATTGTCTGCAAATCCAAGAATTATTTCTATTAAAAATAAAATTGGAATTAGTACAAAAGGGGTTTTTGACTTTTTTAAGCCTAAAAGAAGCTTATCTAAAAAAGAAGTCACTGAAAAAGATAATAATCCGATTTGGTTCGGAATAGAAGAAGACGAAATCAATCTTTTTAAGGAACAACCTATTTTTGACGGTCAATATTCGAATACCTGTTATCAGAATAGACTAAAAGGTGCCTATTTTCATCTTAAAAAATTATTAGGCATTGAAACCACTCTTTATCAACAGTGGAAAAATATAATTGTGCATTCTCCTTATTCTTTTCAAGGGAGAAGAATGTTTTCTGAAATATATGCCTTAGATTCCGATTTAAAAGAATCTTTACCCACTCAAGAAAAGGAATACACCGATAAACTCAAGGAAATAAGTAAAACTCCGGAATATAAATCTTTTGTACAAGAAAAGTTTGCTCCTGCCGAAGTTGCATCTTCCAATATTGGAAATATGTATACCGGATCAATTTTTATGGGATTATTATCTACCTTGTATTATCATGTAAAAAACAATTCCGAAATTATCGGAGAAAAATTTGGCTTTTTAGCCTATGGTAGCGGTTCAAAATCGAAGGCGTTTGAAGGTATGATTGAAAAGGAATGGAAAACTCAATCTGAAAAGCTTCACTTGTTTGAAACATTAGAACATACTCAGGCTATTGATATGGATACTTATCATGCTTTATATAAAAAAGAATTAAAAACATCTGTACTTGCGCCTAAAAATGAATATATGTTGGAAAGTATTGAACATGAAAATCCTGTATTACTGGGTGCCAGATATTATAAGTTTAAACAATAAAAAATTATTATAATATAAAAGCCTGAGAATATTCTCAGGCTTTTTCTATTTTTAGGATCTTTACCGTTTTTATTTAAAAAAACTTAAGACCGTTTCTGTAATATATTTTAGCTGATCATCTTGCAATTCCGTATGCATAGGTAAAGAAATTACTTCATTGATTAGCTTGTTGGTTGCCGGAAAATCTTCATCTTTATAATTTCCGTTATCGTAAGCTTTTTGTTTTCTTAAAGGTACAGGATAGTATATCATTGCAGGAACTTCTCTTTCTGAAAGATATTGCTGTAAAGCATCTCTATCTGAATTAACCACTTTTAACGTGTATTGATGAAACACATGGGTGGAATAATTTTCCATTCTTACAGGAATAACTAAATTAGGGTGATTGGAAAAAGCTTGATCGTAATAGTCAGCAGCCTTTCTTCTCTTTTCATTATAGGAATCCAATAAACGTAATTTTGCGTTCAAGACCACAGCCTGTAAACTATCCAATCGTGAATTTACCCCAATTTCATCATGGTAATATCTTTTGTACATTCCATGATTAACAATTCCGCGTATTTTATGTGCTAATTCATCATTATCTGTAAAAAGGGCACCTCCGTCGCCGTAACAACCTAAATTTTTAGATGGAAAAAAGGAAGTGGTTCCTATAATCCCCATTGTTCCTGATTTTTTACGAGTTCCGTTTTTAAAAGTATATTCTGAACCTATAGCTTGGGCATTATCTTCAATAACATATAAATTGTGTTCATTTGCAATCTGTATAATTTCTTCCATATTTGCACATTGCCCGAATAAATGCACAGGAATAATAGCTTTTGTTTTAGGTGTAATGGCTTTTCTTATGGCATCCGGACTTATAGTAAAAGTATCATAATCTACATCTACTAAAACAGAATTTAGCTTTAACAAGCTAATTACTTCCACGGTTGCTGCAAAAGTAAAATCAGCGGTTATGACTTCATCACCGGGTTGTAGATTCAGAGCCATTAGAGCTATTTGTAATGCTTCTGTACCATTACCGCAAGGAATAACATGTTTTACATCTAAATATTTTTCTAAATTTTGAGCAAATGAATTGACTTGCGGTCCATTGATAAAAGAAGCGGTGTTCAATACTTCTTCAAATCCTTTATCTACAGTAGGTTTTATATGCTGGTATTGGTTGATTAAATCCACCATTTGAATTTTCTTCATATGTAAAATTTTGAACACAAATTTACTAAATGAATTTGTAATGCCGCTTCTATAAAAAGAAAAACTCTTATTAAAAATAAGAGTTTTTCTACCTCATCTACTATTTTATAAGAGTAATTTACTTTTGTTTCTGTTGGGTTTGTTCTTTAATTTGATCTATTTGTTGAGGTGAAATCTGCATAGGCACTTCATTTTTTATATCTTTAGGCATTGGTTTAAAATCTACCAATTCCACTTCAAATATTAGAGCTTGATTAGGACCCGCAGGACCATTTTCCCCATAGGCTAAGTCTGAAGGTACATATAATATATATTTGGCTCCTTTAGACATCAATTTAACCCCTTCTTTCCATCCGGGTACCACTCTTGCTAAAGGAATATCAGCCGGTTTACCTTCAGTTTGTTTTTTAGAATCTTCAATCACGGAACCATCGGTTGTTTTCAATACATAATTTACGGATACCATATCTTCATCGGTTGGCTTTGCTCCGTTTCCTTCTTTTTCAACTTTATATTGTAGTCCTGAAGCTGTTGTTTTAACGCCTTCTTTCTTTTTATTTTCTTCTAGGAATTTTTTACTTTCTTCTGCATTTCTTTTAGCTATTTTTTCCAAATGTTTAGGAACATAAACAGTCATAAAAGATTGTATGGAATCTTCTGAGAATAATAATTGTTTACCCTCAAATTTGTCTTCCATGGCTTGTTTAATAATATTTACATTTAAATCTTTATCAAACCCTTGAATTTTAAAATTACGAGCAAGATCTAAGCCAATTGCATAGGCTGCTTTTTCATCATCGGTATTTAATTTTGTAACTCTTCGTGCTTCCTTATTACATGCAACAAGGCTGATACCTGCTAATGCCAGCAAAATTGTTTTCTTTATCATTGTGTTAAATAATTATATATAATTTTTTTAATTGGCTGAGTTTTCTGTATTATCTTCCGGTTTTTTAAAGTCCACTAATTCAATATCAAAAATCAATACAGAATTAGGTCCTATATCCATACCCGCTCCATTTTCTCCATAAGCAAGTTCGGAAGGGATAAAAAATCTATATTTTGAACCTTTGGTCATTAAGGATACTCCTTCAGTCCAACCTTTAATTACTCTGTTTAATTGAAATTCAATTGGGTTACCAGAATTATTTTTATCAGTCGAATCAAATATTTTTCCGTCAAGAAGTTTACCGGTATACTTAACTTTTACCATATCATTTTCGTTGGGCTTTTCAGTGGATTTGCTTTTTTCTATAACCTCATATTGTAGCCCTGAAGCAGTTGTAATTACTCCTTTTTTCTTTTTATTTTTTTCTAAAAAAGCCAAGCCTTGAGTTTTATTAACTTCTCCCTGTTCTTTTCTTCTATTTTCTAGTTCTTGTCTTTTTTTAAAAAAATATTTCTGCATAAAGGAATTTACAGAATCCATAGGATAAATCGATGGTTTACCGGCTAATTCATCCCTAAATGCCCGATTAAATATATTAATATCTATATCTTCTAACATATCTTGTTGCTTTAAACTTTGAACAATATTATACGCTAAAGAATACGATAATTTTTCTTTATCTGTTTTTAATTCAATTTTATCTTGTGCAGAGAGTGATAATGAGCAAACTATACCTAATAATGTAACGATTTTATTTTTTTTCATTCGTTTAAAATTAATTATTTTTATTATTGACCTTCTAATTTTTATACTGAATAATATAACTTTTAAATTATTTTTTCCAATATTATAAGTACCCTGCAAATATCCGATAATTTATTGAAACACGAATATAAATTTTAGTTAATATTCCATAAAAAAGAATTTATTCTTTTTTAATAGGTAAAAATCTTATAAATAAGTATTGTTCATTATATTTTTTAGTAATTTTAAAAATCTAATCGAAAATCATTTCTTAATTTCTCTAATAATGGATTTTCCTTTACCATTTTTTCATATTTATCTTTATCTGTTAAAAGGATCGTTCTTTGAGTTTCTTTAACTCGATATTTAAAATTAATGGAATAATTATTCACCTCTTTTTTCAGTTTTTGAAAAATATCTTCACGTAAGTGTTCAAATTCATCATAAGCAGAATTCGAAGGAAATTCAAAAAAAATAGTATGATGCGGCTTAACACTGCATTGGGTCGTATTTAAAACACTATATAAAACCGGTTGGTTTTTTAAAGTTTCCAAATAGGTATTCCAAAAAGTCTTTACTTGATCTTCAGTAAAATCATCTTTATCTCTTTCGGAAAAATCTAAATTAGCTACCTTTTCTTCTTTTTGAGAAGCCGTGTGAAGTGATCCCTTTATTGAAAGAAATGATCCTTTTTTAGTTTGATTTCCCAGAGGTATTCCACTTTTTACAATTGGTTTTGAAGGTAAATTATTTTCAACTTTCACCTGAGAATTACCAACTTTTTCTATCTGTTTCTTTTCCTCGGATTTTATGGTTTGGGGTGATAATTTATTTTCCTGCTTAGCAGGAAGATGATTAGGTGGTGGTATTATCCTAAACTTTTTTTTTTAGTTGTAGGAGATTCACCAGCTGTTAAAGATGCCAATTGCATTAAGGCTATTTCAATGGATAGTTTAGGACTTTTACTATTCCTAAAATTTATATCAGCCTGATGGCAAATTTCAATAGCGTCTATCAAAAATCTGGATGAGCAATTTTGAGCTTGTTCCAAATATTTTTGCTTGGTATTGTCTCCTACTTCCAACAGGGAAATTGTTTGAGGATTCTGTGCTACCATTAAATCTCTAAAATGACTTCCTAATCCTGAAATAAATAATTGTGGATCAAATCCTTTTTTTATAATATCATTAAAAGCTAATAGTAATCCGGGTATATCATTTTTTAAAGCTAAATCCGTAATTTTAAAATAATATTCATAATCAAGAATGCTTAGGTTTTCTGTAACGGATGCAACTGTTAAGTTTTTTTGAGTAAAAGTAACGAGTCGGTCAAACATAGAAAGAGCATCGCGTAATCCCCCATCTGCTTTTTGGGCGATAATATACAAAGCATCTTCTTCATATTGAATGCCTTCTTCTTGAGCTATTTTTTTTAAATGATTGTTTATATCGTTAACTTCAATTCTCTTGAAGTCGTAAATCTGACATCTTGAAAGAATGGTAGGAATAATCTTTTGCTTTTCTGTTGTTGCCAAAATAAAAATGGCATGTGCAGGTGGCTCTTCCAATGTTTTCAAAAAAGCATTAAAAGCAGCATTAGACAGCATGTGCACCTCATCAATAATATATACTTTATACTTTCCTACCTGAGGAGCGTAACGCACTTGTTCAATCAGATTCCGTATATCGTCTACAGAATTATTGGAAGCTGCATCTAATTCAAATATATTGAATGCAAAATCATTCTCATCAGTCTCTCCGTATTTTTCATTAATTTTTCTAGCTAAAATACGGGCACATGTAGTTTTACCTACTCCTCTAGGTCCACAGAAAAGCAATGCCTGAGCTAATTGATTATTATCAATGGCATGTTCCAAAGTATTGGTTATGTGACTTTGCCCTACAACAGCATCAAATTCTAAAGGTCTATATTTTCGGGCTGAAACTACAAAGTTTTCCATGAGTGTACAAAGTTACTAATTTTCTGCTTTTTCTGTTAATTTTTAGATAGGTTTCTCTGCACAATCGTTACATAATCCATGAATAACAATATCTAATTTTTCGGCGATAAATCCTTCAGGAATATTTATGTTCGGCGTTTTTACAGTCCGCATACAGTATATTTTTTTACAATTTTTGCAACAAAAATGCATATGGCTATCAGCATGTTGCTCCTCAGAACAATTATCCATACATAAGGCATAAACAGTTATATGCCCATCATTTATAGTATGCAATAATCCTTTTTTTTCAAAAGTCTTTAAAGTCCTGAATAGAGTAGTTCGGTCAGAATAATCAAAACCAGACTCCAAATCCGATAAGGATAAAGCGGTATTTTGTTTTAGAAAATAATCTAAAACCAATAAACGCATGGCTGTGGGATTTATATCTTTTTGTTTTAATATGTTTTCTAAATCATACAACATACTACATTCTTTCCGGTGCCCCGATACCCAATAAACTTAACCCGTGTCTAATCACATTTCCGGTCCATTGAGTTATTGCCAAACGCAGTTGTTGCTCTGATTCATTTTCGGCATCCAAGATACGATTACTTTGATAGAAAGAGTTATATTCTTTAGAGACTTCGTATATATAGTTGGCTATTAATGCGGGATTTAAATCTGCAGCAGATTTTTCAATCAGTTCCTCATAAGAGGATAAAAGTATGATTAATTTTTGTTCTGCCTTATTTAATTCTTTATCTTTAATTTCTAAGGTTTGCTTTGCGGCTTTTCTAAGCACGGAACAAGTCCGGGCATATGTATATTGGATAAACGGACCGGTATTTCCATTGAACTCGATACTTTCATTAGGGTCGAATAAAATTCGTTTCTTAGGATCAACTTTCAATATAAAATATTTTAATGCGCCTAAGCCAATAAGTTCATTCACTTGTTCTTTTTCATTTTCGGTGTAGCCTTCTAATTTTCCTAATTCGGAAGTTTTTTTAACTGCTTCTTGATGCATTTCTTCCATTAATTCATCTGCATCAACCACCGTACCTTCTCTTGATTTCATCTTTCCACTTGGTAAATCTACCATTCCGTAGGAAAGATGATATAATTTATCTGCCCATTGATACCCTAATTTTTTTAAAATTAGAAACAATACCTGAAAATGATAATCTTGTTCATTTCCTACTGTATAGATTAATTCATTAAGATGATAACGGGTAAATCTTTCAACGGCTGTTCCTAAGTCTTGTGTGATATAGACAGAGGTTCCGTCTCCTCTCAACAATAATTTTTGATCTAATCCCTCTTCTGTTAAGTCTGCCCAAACAGATCCATCTTCTTTTTTAAATAAAATTCCTTTTTTAAGTCCTTCTTCAATAACATCTTTTCCCAGCAAATAGGTGTCACTTTCATATTGGACTAAATCAAAAGACACTCCTAATCTTTGATATGTTTTCTCGAAACCTGAATACACCCAACTGTTCATCTCTTTCCACAAAGCTTTTATTTCCGCATCGCCGTCTTCCCACTTTTTCAACATTTCTTGAGCTTCTAAAAGAATGGGAGCTTTTTTCTTAGCTTCATCTGCATCCATTCCCGAGGAAATTAAAGATTGTATTTCTTCTTTGTATTTTTGATCGAAAATAACATAATATTTTCCTACCAAATGATCTCCTTTGATTCCTGTTGTTTGTGGAGTTTCACCATTTCCATATTTTTTCCATGCCAACATGGACTTGCAAATATGAATGCCCCTATCATTAATTATTTGTCCTCTCAACACCTCATTTCCTGCTGCTTTTAATATGTTACTAATTGAAAATCCTAATAAATTATTTCTTATATGTCCTAAATGAATTGGTTTATTGGTATTCGGAGAGGAATACTCAACCATTATTTTTTCAGTATGCTTTTTCGTAAGCTTAAAATCTTTAACTGAATATTTTTCTTTTAATAGTTTAGTAAAGACGGTCGGATTTAAAGAGAGGTTAAGAAAGCCTTTAACTACATTAAAAGCAATAAATTCTTCCTTAGCTGTAAGATATGATCCTATTTTATTGGCTATTTCCTCCGGTTTCTGTTTCACTAGCTTAACAAAGGGAAAAACCACTAAAGTATAATCTCCTTCAAATTCATCTTTAGTTATTTGTATTTCAACATCTTTAACTTTCTGTTGAAATAAATTTTCAATTGCTTGTATACTTTGTTCTTTTATATAAGACTTTAGGTTCATTGTTTTTAATTACTAGTGAATGTACAAATTTAGGCATTTCCCTTAAATGTGTAACTTTTTATCCTGCTTCAATTAACACAAATATGATGACGTATTCTTTTTACGATGTATTATTTATAGTTTATAGACAATTTATAGCAATAATTCATAGTAGACATATTTAAATTTACATGCTTAATATTTATAAAAACATGAAATTATATATAATAAATATTTCTTGAAGATATAATTTATTAATAATCACCAATAGTTTGTCATATATTCTTATCAATAGGTGTGCATCCTTTATTACACTATTTTATTATAAAAAATTATCTATACTTCAATAAGATATTTATAACTGGAATTAGTATGTTTCATTTCGGCCGGATGAGAAGGTAAACGGTCAAAACTGCTGATTTTTTGATCTCTCAACTTTAATTTACCTGTACTGATTTGTTGTAAAAGGTTCTCACCATCAGTCATTAATTGAACCGTTTGTTTTTCCGATGCAAATCGGTGAAATGCTCCCAAAGCGATTTCATGTAAGGAAACACAAGTTGAAAATGGAGGTAAAGGATTAGTATCTACTCTTCCTTGTATGGCAACTATATGTCCATAATAGGCTGCTAGATCTAAAAGTTGAGAAGCATGATTTCCACTAACCGTGTCAAAAATAACATCAAAGTTACTTCCGGGTAGAGCCTCTTTTATTTCATTTTTCCAATCATCATTTTTATAGTCGACTGCTTTACTAACTCCCATCTTATAAAATTCGTTATGATGTTGGAGATCGGCAGTTATATAAACCTTAGCTCCTGCATTCAGAATTAATTGGGTAAGAAAATATCCTACCGATCCTCCTGCTCCACTTATTAGTACATTTTTATTACGTATATCCGGAATTTTCTGCATAGCCTGCCAAGCGGTTAAGGAGGGACAAGGAAATGCTGCAGCTTCATAATCACTAAGTTTTTCAGGAATATGCATAATGCGGTTTCCTTTAAGAATAGTATGAGTGGAAAAACTGCCTGCTTGGGTAAGATCAGAATGATAACATACTCTTGCTCCGATTTGTATACGCTTCATTTTCTTTCCTGTTTTAATAACAATACCGGCTCCATCTACTCCGGGAATCTGATCTTTTACCCATGAAGGATTGCCGGATGATATCAGTTTCCAATCAACCGGATTAAGTCCTATGACAGTATTTTTAATGAGTACTTCATCATCTTCAACTTCTCTGATTTTATATTCTTTACAAATTAAATCTTCCGGTTCTCCTCTATGCTGCCAACACCAAGCTTTTGAATATATTTCGTTCATAATTATCGTCAAATTATATAGATTTATAAATGATATGTAAACTGCTCAACTCAAATTAAGATTTTATCGAAACCTACACTTTAATACTTTAAAGAATTTATTCTGCAAAAGGTCCGGATATTAGATTGGTAAGAACCCCTTTAGGATCATTTACTAGTGATTTATAACTGAAAAATATACTTCCTTTAACTTCTGGAAACTCACGATTATAATATACTTGCTCAACAAGTTCATTCGGATTTTTCCATTGATTGACTCTATAGGCCGCCATTCCTATATACAGTTTGGTGTCTGTTTCTTTAGCCATGCTGCTCCACCATTCCACTAAAGTGGCATAATCGGCAAGATTATGTCCTCGATGCCAATATAATTGAGGAGCTATATAGTTTAACCACCCTTTTCTCATCCAAAGTAAAACATCAGCGTACAAATCGTCATAATTTTGTAATGCTTTGGTTTTCGATCCTAAAGGATCATTATTTTGATTTCTCCAAACACCAAATGGGCTAATGCCAAATTCTATATCTTTATTTTTGGATTTAATGCTCTTATATAATTTTTGTACAAAAGTATTAATGTTGTCTCTTCTCCAATCTGCTTTACTGGCAAAAGTTACCCCATATTTAGTGTAAGCCGTAAAATCAGGATAATCGAGTTTACCTACTTTATAGGGATAAAAATAGTCATCCAAATGAATACCATCTACTTCATAATTATTAACTACTTCCATAATGGACTGTATTACATAATCGCGTACTTTCGGAAGACCCGGATTTAGATATAATTGATTGGCATATCTAACCACCCAATTGGGATGCTTGAATGCAATATTATCAGTAGCCAATGAGCTCCAATTGGCATTGGCTGCAGAAAGTCTAAAAGGATTAAACCAAGCGTGTATTTCTATATCTCTTTTATGTGCTTCTTTAACCATAAATTCAAGGGGATCGTATCCCGGATCAACACCCTGCGTTCCTGACAAATAACCCGACCAGGGACTTAATTTAGATGGATATAATGCATCAGATGCGGGTTTTACCTGAACAATAATGGCATTCATTTTCCATTTTTTAACATTCTCCAATAAGGTTATAAATTCTTCTTTTTGTTGTTCAGCAGGTAAACCGGGTTTTGAAGGCCAATCTATATTTAAAAATGTTGCCACCCATACGGCCCTGAATTCTTTGTTGTTTTTTTCTTCATTCTCTTCTTCTACAGGCTCATTGGTACCGGCAAAAATTAATGTTAATGATAAAAAATGTGCTACAATCAAAAATAATTTTTTGCTTTTCATTTATTTTATTGTTTATTACTTAGAGAATTCATTCAATTTATTTATAAATTTTTTTTAGAGTGTTTTTGAAAATTAAGATTCACTTTCAAAAATTTCAGCTTTTGATATAAGATCTTCAGGCAAAGTTTTCTTAGCTTTTGCACCCATTTTTTTTAAATTATGTATTTGAGAGACAATATTACCTCGCCCTTCTACCAGCTTATTCATAGCGTTTCCATATTCATTTTTAACCTCATCCATTTTTTTCCCTATACGTAACAAATCTTGTAGAAATCCTTCAAATTTATCGTATAAATTACCGGCAGTTTTAGCTATTTCATATGCATTTCTTTGTTGCTTTTGGTTATTCCACATACTATCAATAGTTTTCAAGGTTGCTAAAAGAGTAGATGGAGTAACTATAACAATATTTTCTTCGAAGGCTTTGTTATATAAAGATGATTCATAATTTAAAGCTAAAGAAAAAGCCGTTTCAATGGGGATGAAAAGTAATATAAAATCTAATGAATTTTCTGCATGTAACCCCTGGTAATTTTTCGATGAAAGTTGATTAACATGTTTTTTAATAGAATTTATATGATCTTTTAAATGAAGTTTTTTTTCTTCTTCATTATCATTGTTTATGTAACGTTCATAGGCTATTAAAGAAACTTTGGAATCTATAATCATCTTTTTATTATCAGGAAGATATATGACTACATCGGGAATATACCGTTTTCCATCTTCAGAACATAAGCGTTCTTGTATAAAATATTCTCTTCCTTTTTCTAATCCCGATTTTTCTAAAACCCTTTCTAAAACTAATTCTCCCCAATTTCCTTGAATTTTTGTATCTCCTTTAAGAGCTTTAGTGAGATTTTCAGCCTCCTTAGAGATTCTTAAATTTTGGTTTTGTAAATAATGTAATTGTTCTTTTAAAGATGCATAGATCCCTATATTTTCTTTTTGGCTTTCTTCCACTCTCTTTTCAAAAACGGAAATTTTCTCTTGTAAGGGATCTAAAAGTGTTTTTATATTATGCCTGTTTTGTTCTGTAAATTTTTCAGTTTTTTGTTCCAGTATTTTACTTGCTATTATCTCAAATTCTTTCCTAAAATTATCTTGAATTTCTTCAATCTCCAATTTTTGCTCTTTATTTTTATGCATTAGGTTTTCAAAATCGGCATCTTTACGAGCTAATTCAAGCAATAATTGTTCTCTTTCCTTTTTTATTTTTTCCTTTTCAAACAACTCTTTTTCTTTTAGTTCTTCACTTTTACTTAAACCGGCATGTAAAACTTTTATCTTTTCATTTAAAAGAATTTTTTCGGAATTAATGGATGAATCTTTAATTTTTTTTCCGATATATATTCCTATTAATAAAAAAATGATACTAAATAGTAAAACCAAAAATATTTCAATCATAAATATAATAGTACAAAAAAGGATGTTTGAAAAATCAAGTTCTACTTACGTTTTAAATATTATTTTTTACTTCGTAAGTTTTCTGTATAAAATTTGAGAAAATAGGGAATGGTTTCAATTCCTTTATAAAAGTTAAATAAACCATAGTGTTCATTAGGAGAATGAATAGCATCACTATCCAATCCAAATCCCATTAAAACGGATTTTGCTCCCAATAATTCTTCAAATATAGAAACAATGGGAATACTCCCCCCGGTTCTGTAGGGTAAAACTTCTTTATTAAAGGTTTTTTCCATAGCCAGTTTAGCTGCTTTATATCCGGGATCTGAGGATGGTAAAACGTATGCATTTCCACCGTGATGAGGGGTGACTTTTACTTTAACACTTTCCGGAGCAATGGATAAAAAATGTTTTGTAAACAATTCAGTTATTTCCTCAGGATTTTGGTCAGGAACTAACCTCATGGATATTTTAGCATAAGCTTTTGATGGAATAACAGTTTTAGCTCCTTCTCCTGTATAACCTCCCCAAATACCATTTACATCTAAGGTAGGTCGTATAGATGTTCTCTCTAACGAGTTATATCCTTTTTCCCCTTGCGTCCCTTTTAAACCGATTGATTTTTTAAACTCTTCTTCATTAAAAGGAATTTTATTTAATTCTGCCCGATCTTCAGGAGATATTTCTATTACCTTATCATAGAATCCTTTAACAGTAATTTTGCCGTCTTTATCAATTAACGAAGCGATCATATCAGAAAGCACGTTAATAGGATTAGGAACTGCACCACCATATAAACCGGAGTGTAAATCTCGATTAGGCCCTTCTACTTCAACTTCTACATAACTTAGACCTCTTAATCCGGTTGTAACGGTCGGAACTTGATTTGAAAAAATATGTGTGTCTGATATCAATATAACATCACATGAAAGTTTGCTCAAATTTTCTTTTAAAAAATTCCCCAAATTGACTGAACCTATTTCTTCTTCTCCTTCAATAATTAATTTTACATTACATGGTAAAGTATTTGTTTTTATAAGAGACTCAATAGCCTTTACATGCATAAAGAATTGACCTTTATCATCAGCAGATCCTCGAGCATAAATTGCACCTTCCGGATGTATGTTTGATTTTCTTATTACAGGATCGAAAGGATCGGTTTCCCAAAGATTTAATGGATCTGCAGGTTGTACATCGTAATGACCATAAATTAAAACTGTTGGTAAATCGGAGCTAATAATTTTATCGGCATAAACTACCGGATTCCCTTGTGTTTTACATATTTCAACATTCTCAAATTCGGATTCTTTTAAATTATTAGAAATACTATTGGCACATTTTAATATGTCATTAGCATATGCTGAATCCGCGCTGATAGATGGGATTCGTAATAAATCAAATAATTCGTCTAAATATCTTTGTTTATTTTCTATTTGGTATTGAAAAGCTTTATCCATTTATTTATTATTATAGTAACAAATATATAAATAAAAAAACCGCTTCCAGGATAGTTTTTGAAATTAATAAATAAGAAGATGGTAATAAACAGGTAAAAAGAAGGTTATCAAAAAAAACAACCCAATCAAAAACAAAAAAAGCCTTGTATAATCCTATACAAAGCTTTCTCTTTTAAAAAACCGGCGGCTACCTACTCTCCCGCGTTTGCAGTA
>NZ_WINL01000004.1:136356-185144 GCF_009827705.1 Apibacter sp. B3935 | reverse complement strand
TTTTTTTTTAATCTTTTTTTAATCTTTTTTGCTAAGCAATCATCAATCTCCTGAATATCACCTATTTAACCTCAAAAAAAATTTTTAATTTTTTTTCTATTTATTCCTGCTTCTCTCCTGATCATTCGTATTGGACCTTATGGGCTCGTTCTTCTTCTTTTCTATTTTATTATCTTTATAGGTTGTATTCTCTAATTGATAGTTTTGAATTCCTTTCCTCTAATGTTTTTATTCAAGTACTTTTTTTATATATATAGGTTGATAGTACACTTTACTATTAATACTTTTTATTGTATCTTTTATTTAACATTATTGTTCTTTACGGAGTCTTTCCAGTTCTGCAGCTACTAAATGATGTGATATTGTTTTTTCTTTAAATATATTGAGTATCTCCTTCTTTTCTTTTTCCGTTGCTCCTAATTGATTTATTATATTGGTAAGATGCATTTTCATATGTCCTTTTTGAATTCCTGTTGTAATTAATGATCGTATTGCAGCAAAATTTTGAGCCAGTCCAGCAACTGCTACAATTTGCATAAGTTTTTCTGCTGAGGGATTATTTAATATTTGTAAGGATGCTATTACTAATGGATGAAGCTTCGTTAAGCCTCCAACTATTCCTAAGGATATAGGCAGATCAAGCCAAAAACGAAATTGATCGTTTTTAATTTCACAATGAGTTAAACTGGTGTATTTCCCTTTATGTGAGGCATAGGTATGTGCACATGCCTCAACTGCTCTAAAATCATTTCCTGTGGCTATTACTACAGAATCAACTCCATTCATAATTCCTTTATTGTGAGTAGCTGCTCTATAAGGTTCTACTTCTGCTATTTCAACTGCTTGTTTAAACTTCCAGGCAAATTCTTCCGGAGGCATTCCGCTGCCGTCCTTTAAGTCTTTTATTTTACAGCTTACTTCCGCTCTCGCCATACAATCGGGTGTATAATTGGAAAGTATAGACATAATAATCTGCAAGCTGTTCTTTTCTTCTTTATTAAATATATTGGATTTTTGAAATTCTGTTTTAAATGTTTTTGAAAATTGTTCTAGGCATGAATTTATAAAGTTTGCTCCCATACTATCTTGTGTATTAAAAGAACCTTTTATCTGATAGTAGTTTTCAAGCTCTTTGGATTTATCTATTAACTCTATATTCACAATTCCTCCTCCTCTCATCTGCATATTCTTAGTGAGATCCTTCGAATGTTTAATAAGTTCTTCTTTTAAATGGGTGTTAAACCATTGTAATAATTTACTTCCTTCTCCTTTATATATGAAGTGTATATGTCCTAATTTAGTGTTTCCTAAAAGTTTCGTTTTAAATCCTCCTTTATCTAACCAAAATTTAGCTGATTTGGAAGCGGCCGCTACTACTGAGCTTTCTTCTATAGCCATGGGCAAGGCATATATTTCATCATTTATTAAAAAATTAGGTGCTATACCATAGGGAAGGTAAAAATTGCTTATAGTGTTTTCTGTAAATTCATCATGTAGTTTTTGCAAATCAGCGTTATGATTCCAATACTGTTCTAATATATTTTTTAAATCTCCTGAACCTCCTCCGTATTGTTGATTTAGCCAGTTAATTTTTTGTTCTTTGTTTAGTTTTGAAAACCCTTCAATAATTTTACTTTTCATCTTATTACTTGATTAAGTCTTTAACAAAAGTAAAATATATAATTATATATCGTAATTATTTACATTTATTGTTAATGACATTTTGTTTTTTTAATACTATAGTTTAGTAACATTCTTTAGAGGTACAATCTTTTATATATAGTATAAGTAATCAAATTATATTTTTTTGAATATTTTTTTATACATTTTACTCTTTTTAAATTATTTTTTAATTTTAGAATTAAAATCCTCTATTTTGTTTACTTTTTTATATTTATTTTTTTAAACTTTTAGTATATATTTGTATTAAAACCTAAAAGTAAATGGAAAACCCATCCACTGCAGTCAATATTGAACAGAAATTAGCTTTTGATTTAGCCAACTATACTAACAAAAACATTTTTATAACCGGAAAGGCGGGAACGGGTAAAACCACTTTTTTAAAGGAATTGAAAAATTCTACTAGAAAAAACACTATTATCGTTGCTCCCACGGGAGTTGCAGCTATTAATGCGGGAGGGGTTACTATACATTCTTTATTCGGGTTTCCTCTTACAAGTTTTATTCCTGTTAATGACGGATGGATTGATCGGAATATTGCTATCACTAAATTAGAACTTCATCAACATTTTAGGTATAATAAAGATAAGAGAAAATTATTTTCGGAGGTTGAATTATTAATTATCGATGAAGTTTCCATGTTGCGTGCGGATATTCTTGATGCTATTAACTGGTCTTTGCAATACACAAGAAAAAATGCTGCTCCTTTTGGAGGTGTACAAATACTTATGATTGGAGACATGTATCAATTACCTCCTGTAATAAAAGAAGAACAATTGAATCTTTTAAAGAATTATTATAAAAGCCTTTTTTTCTTTGATGCATTAGTTTTGCAAAATAATCCTCCGGTATGTATTGAATTCAAAAAAGTATACAGGCAAGATGATCCTGTTTTTATAAATTTATTGAATGCTATTCGATACCAGGATTTTGATTCTATTGATTTTGAATTACTTCATGAAAGATATGATCCTGATTTTATTCCGAAGGAACCCGGTTATATAACTTTGACAACTCATAATTCTATTGCTACTTCCATTAATGAGAATGAATTGAGAAAACTCAATAAACCTATTAAGTTTTTTGAGGCTATTGTAGATGGTGTATTTCCTGAAAACTCTTATCCTACTGATATGGAATTGGTATTAAAAGAGGGCACTCAAATCATGTTCATTCGAAATGACAGCTCCGGCAACAGAAGGTATTTCAACGGAAAAATCGGTATTATTGAAAAAATTGAGGATTTTGAAATTTATGTTCGATTTGAAAATCAAAAAGAATCCTTTTTATTGGAACATGAAGTTTGGAAAAATATAAAATATACTGTTGATCCTGAAACGGGAAAGATTACAGAAGAAGTTTTGGGATCGTTTTCTCAATTTCCCATTCGACTTGCTTGGGCTGTAACCATCCATAAAAGTCAAGGGCTAACTTTTGATAAAGTTATTGTTGATGCAGGAAAATCTTTTGCTTCCGGCCAGGTTTATGTTGCCTTAAGCAGGTGCCGAACTTTGGAAGGAATTATTTTAAAATCTATTATAAGAAATCATAATATTATTCAGGATTCTAAGATAAATGAATTTCAAAATCAAATGTGGAATGTGCATGAGTTAGAAAATACTCTTAATGAAGAGAAATATAATTTTGGACTTGAAACTCTTTTTAAATCTTTATCGGTTCTTTCTTTAACTCATAGGATTCAGGATTGGCGCAAAATGACTATTGAAAAATCTATTCCTGAAAAACAACAGGTTTTGGATTTAATTACTTCTATTGATGAGTGCTTACATTCTCTTTTGTTAATCAATCAAAAATTTCAACGAAATATTCTTTCTCGTTTTAATTCATCAACTATTACCAATAAAGAGGAAATATGGCGAACTATTGAAATGAGGGCTAAAGACGCTGTTGAATATTTTGCTGATGAGCTTTTTCTTAAAGTTTGGAAACCTTTGCAAACTCATTATCTTGATTATAAAAATAAATCAAGAATTTCTCAATATCTTAAATTCATTTGTGAATTTGAAAATGATATCAAAATTAAAACAAAATTTATACTTTCCACGAATCTTATTGATCAACGAATTACATATAAAGAATATATTTTTACTTCTGATTCCGAAACTTTTTCAAAAGCCGATAAAAAGGAAGACACGGTTGATTTAACTTTACAGCTTTTGCAGGAAGGAAAAAATCTTACAGAGGTAGCCAAAGTTAGAAATTTGACGGTTTCTACTATTAGCAATCATGTGGCTAAATTGATTTCTAAAAATAAAGTATCTGTATATGATTTTATCTCTGAGGAAAAGTATGTTTTGATTGAAAAAAAATTAGCTGAGTTAAATACTAAAGAATTAAAACTTATTAAGGAGTCATTGGGAGATGATGTTTCTTACGACGAAATTAAATTTGTACGAAGCGATTTGGGCATATAAATAAACAATACTGTGAGTAATTGAATTCTATTTTTCAAGTACGCGTATATCTACTCTTCTGTTTTGTGCCTTACATTCAGGTGTATCATTAGCTTCACAAACCGGATGCTGTGATCCATATCCTTCAGATGATATTCTTTCTGTTTGTACTCCTGATTTAATTAATTCTTCTTGAACGATTTTTGCTCTATCTTCTGAAACTTTTTTATTAGTTTCTTCTGATCCGGTAGTATCGGTATATCCTCCAATTTTAACTTTAGCTTTAGGAAATGCTTTTAAAATTTGAGATAAATTTTTTATTTGTTTTCCTGATTCTGTAGTTAAAGTGGTTTTACCTGTATCAAAATATACTCGATCTAATGTAATCCAGCCTTTGGTTTTATCTTCACTTACATTTAGAGTTGAATCTTTTAGAAAATTAAACAATTTGGCCTCGGTTGAATTGTTTCCTACTTCGAAAATTTCTTCTCCGTTCGGAAGTTTTATGGTAAATATATCCCCGGTTTCATATATAAAATTTCCTGTTGCAGGATCTAAAGTACCTTGAATGACTGTACCAATTTTATCTACT
Organism: Apibacter sp. B3935; assembly: GCF_009827705.1. Lineage (NCBI taxonomy): Bacteria > Pseudomonadati > Bacteroidota > Flavobacteriia > Flavobacteriales > Weeksellaceae > Apibacter > Apibacter sp. B3935. Next base: position 180,458 of record NZ_WINL01000004.1, on the reverse strand, counting down.
TCAACCGATTGTTCTTTTTCTAATTTTTCTTTTTCTGCCTGTTGTTTTTCAAGTTCTTCTTTTTTATCTCTGGCACATTCACAACTTGTTATAGTACAAACAATTGTTAAAGCTCCTAAAAATTTTACAAGGGGTTTATATAATTTTTTATTCATATTAATAATTTAATGTAAAAAAATTAACTCACAGTATTATTTATTAAGAAGGTAAATTTACATTAATATTTCATTTAGGAAAATTTTAATAAATAATTATTTTATACCTTATCATATATTTTATTTTTAAGATATTAAATAAATTTAAATTAAAAGAACTTGTATTTGTCGAATACTAATCATTTAAAAAATGATTTATAATTAAAATAAACACATCATTATCTTAATTTTTTTACTATTTTTATTGATCAATTTTCAATTGAGATAATGTGAATTAATTTTATTTTTTTATTATATCTATTAAATTATTTTTTTTTATTTTTTTAATATATTAATTGATTTTTTTTTATATTATATTTGACCATTTGCAATAGTTTAATAATGAAATATAAAAATATAGTATACATTTTCTTGATTGCAATTATCATTAAAATAGTATATATTTTTACAGCAGTCTTTATTTTAAAGAACACTATAGATTATTCTAATTTTAACACTTTTATTGGAGATATTTTTTTTAGATGGGACTCCCATAAATACTATTCTTTAATAATAAATGGATACCCACATTCATCACCGGAGATTTTAGCTGAAAAAGATCATATTTGGGCTTTTTTTCCGCTATATCCCGGAATTATTTCTGTTTTAATGAAAATATTTTCTTTAAGTTTTAACACAGCTGCATTTTTTTGGTCTCTTGTATCTTCTTTAGCTGCTTTTCTAGGAATTTACTGGTTTTGTAACATTTATTTTAACAATACTAAAAAATCATTATTTATAACTATACTTTTTTTATTTCTCCCATTTAGTTACTACTTTTCAGCTTTTTTAACTGAAAGTACTTTTTTACTTTTATTAATATTTTCATTTATTAGTATTTATAAGAAAAAATATTTTATCTTCTCGATTCTATCTTCTTTGCTTGTTCTTGTTAGAGCTAATGGAATGTTATCGGTATTTATCCTTTTTTTATTTTTTTTAGAAAATAAAGGAATCATTTCTGGATATTTTAGATTTAATTTTTCAATTAAAAAAGAACTTGTTATTAAGTCATTATTTTTCGTTCCTCCTGTATTAGTATTTCTATGCTATTGCTTATATCAATATTATATGACCGGAGATTTTTTTGCTTTTTCAACAGTACAGAAGGCTTGGGGAAGAACAGGCGGAATTCCTCATGACTTTATTATTTTTAGAATTCCTTTAGCGTTACTATCTTTATTTTTGTTTGTTTATTTTTTAAATGTTAAAAAAAATCAATTAAGTTTTACTCTAATGATTATTTTGAATCTATTACTTCCTATTTCAACTGGGACTTTTGGTTCTATTCCAAGATACAGTTGTACATTATTTCCACTTTATATAATAGTTGGTAATGCTGTTAACAACACAAAAATAAAATGGCTTATTGTTGCTTTAACTTTCTCTATACAAATTTATTACTATATTTTATGGTTGAAACTTAGTTTTGTCACTGCTTGATCAATTAATTACATTTAAACTACAAACTATATATAGATTTTTAGATTATTTAAATTACTAACTTGAAAAATAGAAGTTTTTTAGTAACTATATATGTTTATTTATATTAAAAAAGATCAAATTATTTTCAGTCAATAGAAGCCGGGATATTGATATTTTTATTATTAACCCCATACAAATGTTTAAAAATAAATAATCTCTTATAAGTCAAAAAGTTTACTTTATCTTACTTTAAAAAAATGATCATAAATTTATAAGGGTTTAAATTTTATATATCTCATTGTAGAAAAGAATGAAATATTTTTGGATTCCAATTTTTTAAACTCGTCGAGTTTATTTCATTAAATATCTGTCTCCCCTAATTAATCTAACTTAAATTTTAACATTAAAAGATAGAAATGTATTTTTTCATCAGGTTTATAAAAATCATAAATTATCTCGTACCATAATTAGCCAATTGTATATTGGGAACTACTTATAAATTCCGGCTTATTTCCGTTGAAGAAGATAGTAGTAAGCTTTTATACACTTATTTTAAAATAAGAAAAATTTATTTAAATCTTTACGTTGTTATTAATTTACTTTCACAAAATAAAACGCTGATTATATAATTATTAACAAAATATAAAGATGATAATTAATTTATCATTTAAGAATTCTACAAGAAATAAGGGCATGAATAATGGATTCAGGAAAAATATCTTCATCGTATATATTATTCAATAATTCGTCAAGATCATAGGATGAAATCTGATAATCATAATATAATTTAGGTATATTATTTTTTTTAAAAAGGTAAAGGGTTTGTTCAAAACGATTGTAAGTTTTTTCAAGAATCGTTATCTTTTGTTGTATGGATTCAAAACTAATTTCAAATTGGTTTATTTTCTGATCTAATTCAGCTATCTTTTCCAACAATATATCATCTTCTGTTGATCTAGTTTGTAATGTTATATCATGAAGTCGTTGTTGAGATTGACTTTGTAGCATTTTAGCCAATCGATTAGATATTTTTCTAAATTCATTACTTTCACCCGATCGAGTTTCAATTAATTCATTTTCTATATCCTGTTTCTGTTTTTTATAATAAGCCAAATACTCCTCAGTTTGTTTCAATTCTAATTTGAGTTTAGGCAACTTTAAGTTTTTTTCAACATCATATTCTTTTTGATCTTTCTGCTCTAATAAAGATAGGCATAAATTTTTTTCAGATTCATAGCATATTTTAGACTCTTCAACTAAAGCAATTAATATTTTATGGTTATTATAATTTTCAGAAAAATTTATAAATCTAGCAATCCAATTATCTAAATTACGAATAATCCCAGAACCTTTATAACTAATTTCTCCATAATCACGATCAATCAAATAATTATAATATCGATTTTGATTGTACTTTTCTATTTTAGTTGAAAACTGTTGGTTTGAGGTTTCAATTTTTTTTTTATCTAGATTTAATTTTTCCTTAGAAACATTATATCGATTTAAAAGAGATATATACTCTGAATCATTGTCTAAACGTACAAGCTTTAGCTTATAAAAATCATCTAATCTGATAAGAATATTATCTATTTTTTGTTGATAATCATTGATTAGAATATCTAATTTATCAGATTTACGTTTCAAATTACTATTCAATTCTTGTAAATTCTTAATCGCTGTTTGTATTTGAGAATCTTCATTTTTGGGCGATTCCAGTAAATAAATAGTAGCTATCTTTTGGAATATTTTTACCTGTTCATTTTTTAATTTCGAAATTTTTTCATGAGTAACATCAATTTCTTTTTTCGTGATTTCAATAGAAGCTTTAATTTCCAACCCTTTCTTGGCTATTCTATTTTCGATTTTTTCTGTATCCATTTTTTATTCTAAAATTCAACCTGCTTTAATTAAATTTGGACAATGTAAATTTAATTATATATTTAGTTTGTATAAATATTGATAAATCTTCTTTTACTTTTTGAGTAACAAAAGTTAACTTAATAAGTATTTTAGAAACTTTCAGATCAATATTTTGTGCAACCAAAATAGCAATTAAAGTTTCAATTTATTTGCTGAAATTTTAGCGTAAATAAATGGATTTTTCATTGTTATTAGCATGCTATTTAAGTTGATCAATATATTTAAAAATGTAATTTGTTACAATATGATAACATATTAGAAAATTTAATGATATTATACAAAACCAAATAAATATCATAACTGGAGTTAATAAAGCATACCGAAACCATTTAAAGAAAACTCCACGCTTTATATAACAAAAAGCAAGAAAATGCTGAAACTTTGATCTTTTCGATTCTATAAAATGTAAACGATTATCAAACCACTGATCAATTCCCATTTCAATAGTCTCATTATCTACATCCAGACCCTGAGATTGATAATAATTTTTGATGCCATGCTCTAAATTATTGCGTAATTTATCACGATCAAGATGCTCATTTAATAATTGTTGTTTTTGATGTAATTCATCAATTATTGCCATTGCACCTAATTGGTCACTAACTTTTATTTCATCCATTAATCATTTACTTTCAATAAAATATTATTAAAGCGTTGTTTACCATCCTCAACAATACGATCAATTTCTTTCGCATTATCAATTGACTCATTTCTTAGTTCAGCAATTAATTGATTACTTGATTCTTGATAATTAACAATTGCTTCAACCAAAGCTCTTAATGAATCAGCTTTTATAGTTGAACCATATCCAGCTCTCAAACCTTCTTCTAGTTGCTTATTTCCTATTTTAGCAATACTTTCTATTCCTTTATTCATACCATCTTTCATTGCTTCTAATGTCTTGGTACTTTCACTTAAGCCATTTAATGAAGTGATAGAGGCACTTAAAGCTGTGAATACAACTTCATTGGTCGAAAAAAAACTCACGCTTTGTTGATAAACACGTTCTTTTACAGAGGTTGTTTGCTGTAATCTGGCAAATACAGCTTCCGCTGAATTATAAGAAACCAATAAATTATTTGATAAATCTAAAACTATTTGATAACGGCTATCCTCTTTTTGCAAATTGCGTAGCGCTTCATCTCGCAATAGCTCTAACCGTGCACGAGCTAAATTATCATTATCAGTAAAATTATCAACTTCTGCAATTGCTAATGATAACTTTTGTTTACACTCTTCAAGGCGGGCAGTAGCAATCTCTAATACTTCTTCTGCTAAGATTTGAGCTTGTTTTAAACCAAATCGAAAGTCTTGATAAGCATTCAATATTACACGTTCTCGTTCAATCTGATTTCCTGTTTCTTTAGCAACATCTAAATAGGTTTTCTTAATCAAGTTAAAACGATCTGGAATTGAACCTCGTATAAAGGTCATCCAACCCATTTTGATTTTTTCTAAAAAATCTAATTTACCATCATCTAGCCAATTTAACATTTTTTCCATATCGGCACGAATGCTATCAAAATATACAACAATTTTTGTATAACGATCGGAAGCGTGAACACCATCAATTTGCTCTCGAACTACTTCATTAAATGCACTTTGTTGTTGTAAAGTGCGAGCTATAGCTATAATTCGATTTTTGTCAATTTCAGCAACATGATCTAATAATTTTAAAATCGGCGCATCAGATTGAGGTTTTATTAAAATACCGATTTTATTTAACTTTTGTACAGCTCTATCTACATAAGTAATTAAATGATTAGACATCTTATAATATCTTTTTAAGTTTTTTGCAAACATATAAAATTTTTAATCATTTATTTTAATTGTATGTATAATATGTTAATATAATTTGATCTTAATATAATTATAGTCAAAGATTTTAGATGGTTATTGTTTGGGATTGTTTATAAAAATTTGATTGAAAAATCTGATAAAATATTTAATTAATTAAATAAAAAAGTAATCATTTCAATAAGAACATGGATTATTTGCATAATGATTGATACATGATTAAAATTTTTAAAAAAAGAATAATAAGATCTTTTAAAAACAGCATAATAGCTAACAATATAAACATTTTGAATGTATTTAATTGTATTTCTTTATTAAGTCAAATTATCTTTCAATTTTATGTCCGTTATGTTTATTATTTCCAGAAATCATTAATATGTATCTAAAATATGTATCTAAGGAAAAAACCTTATCACAGTTATCCTATTATCATGACTAAATATCCTGAAATTTTTATTCCCATAAATCTTAAATCGATCTGAACATTAAAATAAAATTATCTATTATAAATTTTGACAGATGTTTTCAAGATATCATTCTTCGCATATTTGATTAATAATAGAATATTAACCTTAAAACCAAAAAATTTAAAAAATAAAGAAAAGCAATCCAAAATTACTTTTCTGGATTCTGTTTCTTACTCTTGAAGATAATTACAAAAAATACGATAAAGTATACATGAATTTTTAAATTTTAAAAACTAAATTTGTCGTAAATTATATTACATGTTTGAATAGATCTTTAATAATAGAGATAATATATTTCGTAAGGACGATGGATGCGGGAAAGAGCTTGTTGATGTGGAACAATATTCCATAGACTTATTTCTCAAATATTTATCCAATTTAAAAGGAAAAATCTACAAATCAATTATCAAAGATGAATTTCAATAAAATAAATAAGCATTCTTAAAACTTAAGAAGTCAAGCCCAACTATAAAAATGCTTTGACAGGGGTTTTGTGCTCCAACAATATATATAAATATGGGAATAAAAAATGCAAAAAATACCTTATCGTTTTTCAGAGACATATGTAAATATCTTTTCCTTAACTATTAAAACTGATTTTTATGTTCGTATTTTCTCTAAATAAAAACCAATTGTCTGAACTAAAAGAAAAGCCTTTTAAATTGGAAAAGGAAATTCAATTATTATTTGAAAACAATATGGAAATCTTAACAGGATTAATGTATATTAAATCGGAATTTACGATTAAAAATAGCCGGATTGACACCCTTGCTTTTGACATGGAAAGTAAAGCCTTTGTTATCATTGAGTATAAAAGAGAACGGAATTACAGTATTATAGACCAGGGCGTTTCTTATCTTAATCTGATGCTTGAGTATAAAGCCGATTTTATTGTCGAATATAATGAAACCCAAAAGCATTCCATTAAAAGGAATGAGGTGGATTGGTCGCAAAGCCGAATTATATTTGTTTCCCCTTTCTTTACCGAATTTCAAAAACAATCTTCCAATTTTAAGGATTTAGCTATAGAATTATGGGAGATTAAACGTTATGAAAATAATAGTCTCATAATAAATCCGATAAAAAAATCGAAATCAGCTCCTAGTATTAAACAGATACAAAGTGACAGAAACTCTAAAATATCAAAAGTAACTAACGCTATAAAAGTATTTACAGAAGAGGATCATTTGGATCACAAATCTGAAGAGGTTAAAGAATTATACGAAATGTATAAAAATGCGATTTTAAACCTTCCTGCTAATATTGAAACAGAGCCTAAAAAACTATATATTGCTTTCAAAAAAGATAAAAATATTGCAGATATTGTACTATTAAAAAAAGGGTTGAAAATTTTTATAAATAAGAAAAGTGGAGAATTGGATGATCCTAAAAAATTGACGAGAGATGTATCTAAAGTTGGACATTGGGGAAATGGAGATTATGAACTTATTGTTGAGGATACGCATAACTTAGAATATATTATGAGTTTAATAAAACAGGCTTTATAGATTAAAAAATATCTATTTTTCTAATTATATCATTTTTTTATTATATTATCTAACCTGTTCTACATAATTATTTAATAGTATTTAGATCAAAATTAAATCCGATATACAAACTAAAAAAATAATTCTTCTCATTATTCAGAAAATTATAGGTAGCTATTTCAAATTCTATATTTTAACGATTTCATTAGATTTATTTTTAATAAAATCTTTAGTAACAATTATTTATTTCAACCATTTTAAGAACATAAATAATGAACTATTATTTTATAATAAATAAAAAAACCCCTATAAATATAATATTTAAAGAGGCCTAATAATATTTTTAGAGTAATAAACTACTCTTGAAGATTGTGATCGCGAAAGGACAATAAAAATCACATTAAAGGAGCATAATATTCAATAAAAATAATAAAATAGTCCTAAGAAACGTTTAATATTTTTTGATCATAAGTTAAATAATATTCCTACTGTTAATTTTTCACTAATTGAAAATTATTTCATTAAGTAAAATTTGAAAGTGGAGTATCTATTTCCAAAAATTAAGAATTAAATGGTAAACTTTATAAAAAATTGTTTATCATTTAAATAAAGATTAACTAAAAGATAATCTTCATTTTTTTATTATCAATCTATTTCCGATAAAACAGCTATAGTATTCCATTTAAAAAATATTAAACAATTCAGTTTGTCTAATACTAGCACTAAAATAATCATGAATTATTTTAATTTCACTAGCAACCTTATAATTAATAATACACTTACCAAATATATTTTAAAAATATAGTTAAGAATAATTTATTAATATCATATATTATATCAATTCTGGGTGGAGAAATAAATAAAAGATTATATTAATTTAAAAAATTAATAACATTCAAAGGTATTGTAAAGAAAAAGTTTCCCGATTCTTCTTTAATAAATAAAAGAACTGTACCCGAACCTTGTAAGAATAAAATCGTCTTATCTGTATCTATATTAGATTTGATATAAGCGTATAATACACTTTATTATGTATAAAGTTTTATATAACTTTATTTTAACGAAATCAACAATTATATCATCTATCTTCTGACTATATAATAATTGAAAAGCAAAAAACAAAAAACAAGCTATAAAAGAGAGTTTCATTAAGTTTTTTTGTAGAAAATAAAAAAGACTTTCAAAAAATTGAAAGTCTTTATAATTATATTGTGATCGCGAAAGGATAGAAACCCAGACTTGTAACCTGCTTATTTTCCAACATATAACAATTTTCAAATTCTGACAGGGGGATGTATAGGGGGAATTATTTTACAAAATTACATATTCAAGCTCTACCCTTAGATGTGCTATGATTCCTTGCAACCATTTAACAATTTTATCTTCATCATCAATTTTATGAACATGTCCTTGGCTACTTTGCCAATTACCATTCATAGCAAAATGAATTTTATTAACATCAATAACTTTCTGTTTTTCGTCCTCCAATATTAATAAAAAATCATCTTTATCAAAAGTTTTTGAATATTCCTCAAACGTTCTTTCAATTGCTTGATTTGCAGTAATATGCCAATGAGGTTGAGAATGATTTTCATTAGGATTGTAATTATCATCCCACTCTGCTCTAAATAATTGATATTTTCTATAATCACTATCTTCACCTTGAAAGACAGATAAAGAAATATATGTATGAAATATATTATTATTTTTATTAGGTAATTTCTCTGTTATGATAATAAATTTTATTTCTAAAAATATCCAGAAATCTCTAAACCATTTTAAAACATCTACCGACTCAGAGGGATAATCAAATCTATTCAAAGCCTTAGAAGAACCCTCTATTCTATAAAAAATACTAGTATGACTCCTTGTATATGATTTTAACCTAAAAGGATTAATAAATAGGTTTTTACAATTTATATTAATGGAATCTATTAATTTTTGAGGCTCTATCATGAACAATATTATTAATTATTTCACACATTAAGATAGAAAAAACTCCTTAAAATATCATCTATTACTTGTTTAACATAGACATTGCCTGATTCTAATTCTTTTCCTAATTCTATCAATCTAAAATATACATCTGGATTTTTTTCGAATGTTAAATGAGCCTCTGGAATAGGTATATTACTTGTATTTTTTTTCCCAAGATCATACCATTCTCCACCAGCAAGTTGTTTAGAATAAATTGATAATAATCTATTAAAAATATTACTTGAAAAGAATGCTAAATAAAAATAATAGTCGTCAAAAGTAAATTCTTTTTTTGGAATCCAACCATTTCCTCTTTCAATAACATACTCCCCTAATTTATCTAAACCAAAAGAATTTGCATTACCAAACTCCGTCGAATATAACCTTTTCTCTTTATTAATTAGCCATGCTCTATGTTCACTTAAAATCCACCAAGAGTTCTCATCTTTTCTAGCCCTATTAGACAACTGTTCTTTGAAAGAACTTAACTTTTCATAAGAATATGGAGCAATTTCCCTAAAAGTCTCTTCGTTTTTTATTATTAAACCTTTCTCATCATAGGGATACCAAACATAATTTTTTATTTCTATCTTCCCATTTTTTATTGATTCATTATTAATCATTTTTCGATAAAATCTTTTTTCTGAAATAGGTATGTCTTCAAATTGGGATAGCTTAATAATAAACATTTTACTCCCTGTTCTAATACCTTGTTTAACGGAAAAAAGATTTGAGACTCTTGTTAATAATCCATCTTGCACAAAACGCTCAATATTTTTTTTGAATTTAGTTTCTGCTAATGAAATTATTTTCCAATTATCAGAAATAATAGGAAATTCTGTAGAAGTATAAATACTATAATTTTTTTCCTCAACTGCTTGTTGATTATTAATATCCATTCTTCTTAAATCTCTTAAAACATTTTGAACTATTCCTTTTTCATTTTTACTCCATATTAATTTGGGTAAATCACGTGTTTTCGGTTTTTGCCCAATAAAAAAACTGACATCAGTTAATGCATCCTCAAAAACAAAATTTCCAAGTTTAGCAATTATTTTTATTGTCAGATCTTCATTAATTTCATTTCGTAAATTATTATATGAAGCATATGTAAAAATAGAAGATGGTAAAATACACCCTAATATTCCTTGATTATTCAGAGACTTTACCGATTTATAAAAAAAAGCACTCGCTAAATTTGGTTTTCCTTTTCTCACTTCACCCCCTAATATTTCTAATACGACATCTCTTTCTTTCTTATTTTTCAATAACTCCCAAGACAGAAATGGAGGATTCATTAATATTAGGTCAAAATCATCATCCCATTTTTCTTCAAGCGAGTTATTTACTTGCCTCACTTCAAAAGTCATATTATCGTCATTCCATTGTGTCCTCTTTTCATATTGTAATAAAAATTTAGATGTATTTACAGCACTTTCTGAAATATCCCAACCTTTTACATCTATTTCCCCAGAATAACCTAAATTCTTAAGTTGTTTTAATACTTCTATTAAAAATTCAGACGAACCACAAGCAGGATCAAAAATTTTTATTTTTTTTACCGAAAAATCTAAATATTTTAAACAATTTTCAACTATTGAACGAGCTAAAAATTGAGGAGTATAATGTATACTTGAATACATATCTTCCTTCATGAATAATTGATTAGAAATACCTCCAAATAAATCTCGTTGAGGATTAAAATAAATCACTTCCCGATGAGCTTCTTGAAATAAAGTTCCAGAAACATGACGTAAAATCAAATCAAGTCTTGGGTTAATAGATTTAACACCCAGCTTCATCAATTCAACAAAATAATCAAATTGACTGGGAATCTCACTATCCCTAATTCCCCATTTTTCATAATCTATATTTGAATAATCCTCTTCTAAACTTATTAATAATTTAAAAAGTAAATTTAAAGCATCTGATGGTTTTTCTCTTTCAAGAGTGACATTCCGTAGTCTTCTAAAAATATCTAAGACAAAGGGTACCACATCACTTTCTGTCTTATATGATTTAGATAACAGATATTTATAAAATCTATCTGAATAATTCTCTACCTGTTGTTTAGGAATGGTTTCTACTTCTTCACTTAACCAATTATAAACTTTTATATTATCGTTATTAATTACAACAAAATTTTTAGTATTTGTTGACCACGATTTTTCAAAATAAGACTCTATTATATCCTCCTTTGAAGAAATTTCCAAACAAAAATCAGCATATCCTCCATTTAACATGAGAAACTTCATATCACCAATATTAGGATTAAGATGGATTGGAAGTAATCCAAAACTTCTTGTCCAATTATCTATTACAGCTAAATCTCTCATTATAATATTTATGCAAAAGTAAAAAATAATTGATTAGCAAAAATATTCATTAATTACTCTTTTTATGGAATTAAATATAAATATATATAATAAATAATATCTAATTTTAAGTCATATTTTTATTTAGTTTAACAAATTTAAATTGTAATTAAAACATTTTTAACTATTTATAATAATTAGTTTTACTAATTCTTCAATTTCCCAGCAGACCAGAATACAAAGTCCATTTTTTTTATTTCATTGATTTTGTATTCTTTAAATCTTTCATCAAAATATACATTCATCTTAGGCAACAAATGTTTATTCAAAATTTCTTTGTAGACATTTTTTATTTCTTCATACTGCTTCATATAGATTTTCAACTTTTCATCGAACGGAGAAACATAAGGTCTAACAAAACTAAACATTCTAGCTACTCCACTATCGTAAATAGGCATTTGTTCATCTATCATATTTAGCATTTTAGTAGTAAAAGAAAATTGAAAAGTGTTTAGCCCTCTTCTGCTAGGAATTTCATACAAACGTTGTAATACATCAGAAAAGTTAAAAAAATTTTGATTTCTATACTCTTCCAGAATAATAAAATATTCATTTTTAAATTCAGAGGTTAATCCTGCATTATCTAATCTATAAAAACTTCTATATACAAATTGAAACAAGTAATTCTTCCTTACATCAAAATCAGCAAATTGCTTTTTCAAGAAATTATATGTCACAATACTTTCAAATTCAATATTTTCAACAATTTCATCAGAATTCTCCTCTATGAAATCTATAATTTTTTTAGTTTCAGTCATTTTCATAATAAAGGGATAAGTTTAATGTTTAGGATTAAGCTAGTCCTCTACAATTGTATATCTAGCTTTTATTTCATTAATAGTAACTTCTGGTAATATCTCTAATTTACTCAATTCCCAATCTTGAACGATATTTGAATAAATTCCTTCTACCAAATCTTCAAAACTAGGAATGAAAATTGTTGTCAAAGTATTATCACTTTTATCAGAAAAATCCCCCGACCAATATTTAGGAATAACAATTTCATTATTTTTTTTAATAGATAACAAAAATTTAAAACTTCCTGCACCTTTATCTTTTTTTTCTGTAGCTAACCCAAACTTATGAACTAAACTATTTCTTAAAGCTTTGATTGCATCTATTTTTTCTTGATTTAGTGGGGAAAAATATTTTAAAGTACAGTATATACCATTAGTTTTCTCAATTTTATCTATTTCCTTAGGTTTAAATATACTTCCGATTTGCTCAAGGAGGATAAGATAATTAATAAGAGAAGTATATTGCATTGAATAATAAGTTTGTTCAACAAAATTATTCTCATTCACCTCATTCATTTCATAAACTCCAGTCTCAATATTTCTTCCAGCAAGTTTTCTTGCATTTCTTAATAATAGCGCCATCATCGAATAACGACATGGCGTTTCCCCTTCCATAGGTTGATTTATTTTAAGGAACTTCTGTGTATAAATTCAAAATCGTTAGTATTCATAGATTTATGTTTTTATTCGTTTAGTTCAAATATATAAATTTTGTCTCATTATTTAACTTAAGTACAGTCTCATTTAATCCACTTTCAGCTACCCAACTTAAACCGAAAATAAACCCATATAATCAAAGATTTAAAGGCTTAATATTGATATTCCGATTCAAGTTAATCCGTAGGCTTAGGATTCTAAGAAAAACAAATTCAGTATAAAATAGCAAAAAATGGGGAATTGGATTTAACCTTTACGAATAAAAAACCCCTATAAATAATATTTACAGAGGCCTAATAATATTTTTAGAGTAATAAACTACTCTTAAAGATTGTGATCGCGAAAGGATTCGAACCTTTGACCGTCTGCTTAGAAGGCAGATGCTCTATCCAGCTGAGCTACGCGACCCCTTTCTGATTTATCAAGTCGGGGTGACAGGACTCGAACCTGCGACCCTCTGGTCCCAAACCAGATGCGCTACCACCTGCGCTACACCCCGAATATACCTTGTGTGTTAATGCGGAGAGTGTGGGATTCGAACCCACGCGACAGTTTCCTGTCGACAGTTTAGCAAACTGCTCCGTTAACCACTCCGGCAACTCTCCAAATTTAGTCCGAATTCCAACTAATTTGGAGTGCAAAAGTAAGTGTAAGATTTTACTTATGCAAGTATTTTTTTAAAATTTTTGACTTATAATTATTTTACTGTTTTTTAACTTTGTTATTATATAATAAAATAAATGATACAAATAATAAAATTCAACATTTTGTGTTGTACACTCTTCTTCTTAGTAAGCTGTGGATCACAAAAAAAGATTATCGTTGATAGCAAGGTTATTAGAGATACTATATATATAACCCATGCTAATCCTAAATATCACATCATAACCGAAGCCAACCTTCCGGCATATGTTATTTCTCAAAAAAATTTCCCTTCCGTTGCATTTAATGAAAGAATTAAATTTTTAGTCCTACACTATACAGTTTCAGATTATCCAACCTCTGTTAAGATATTGGCTAAAAAAGGGCAAGTAAGCGCTCATTATTTAATCACCGATCAGCCGAACGATACCATTGATATCTTAGTTAGTGAGGACAAAAGAGCCTGGCATGCGGGAGTTAGCTCATGGAACGGAACAGAAAATTTAAATGATACTTCCATAGGTATTGAAATAGTAAATAAAGGATACACTAAAATAAAAGATTCATTAATATTTACTTATTTTCCAAAATATCAGATTAAGAAAGTTGCGACTTTATCCAAAAACATTATTAATCGTTACGAGATTGACCCAGTGAATGTTGTGGGGCACAGTGATATAGCCCCGTTAAGAAAACAAGATCCCGGACCTATGTTTCCTTGGAAAGAGTTATATACTCAGTATGGAATTGGAGCTTGGTATGAGGAGTATGACAAAGAGTATTATTTGACTCAATATATTCCGGATACCTACCCTTACAGTTCTCCATTGGAATTTCAGAAAGCACTTAAAAAATACGGTTATAAAATAGATTTAACCGGAGAATGGGACAAAAATACATATCTAACAATCCGTGCATTTCAATGGCATTTCAGACCTGAAAAGGCTGATGGCAATGTAGATGCTGAAACTTGGGCTATTTTACAAGCCTTGAATAAAAAATATCGTTCCAATACTAAATAACTTTATAATTTTATCAAAAAATTAATTTCATGTCACACCACTCAGGATTTGTCAGCATTGTAGGTAAACCCAATGTAGGAAAATCCACTTTGATAAATCAATTAATAGGAGAAAAGCTATCTATTGTAACTCCAAAAGTACAAACTACCCGTCATCGAGTATATGGAATTTGGAACGATGAAAATACACAAATTATATTTTCCGATACCCCCGGAATAATACAAAATCCTGCTTATGAATTGCAGGAAAAAATGAATGATTTTGTAAAAGAGTCTTTTGAAGATGCTGATTTGATTTTATTTATCACAGAATTTGGCGAAGAAAAAAATCCTTCTGAATTTTTAGTTAAAAAATTAAATTCGGTAAAAATACCTGTTATTGTATTACTAAATAAAGTTGATAAAGCTAAAGATGCTTCAACTATATCTGAAAGCGTTGCATTTTGGCATAACCAATTACCAAATGCAGAAATTCTTCCTATATCTGCCTTACATTCTCTCAATACCGAATTAATTCTTCCAAAAATTAAAAGCTTATTGCCGGAAATGCCTCCTTATTATGATAAAGAACAATTTACAACCTTATCGGAACGTTTTTTTGTGAATGAGACCGTTCGTGAAAAAATATTGCTCAATTATCAAAAAGAGATTCCTTATTCTGTAGAAGTCGTTACCGAAAGCTTTAAAGAAGAAGATCATATTATCCGTATTGAATCGACTATTTATGTAGAAAGAAATACACAAAAAGGCATTCTTATCGGTCATAAAGGACAAAAAATTCAAAAGGTAGGGACGGAAGCTCGACTTGAGTTAGAAAAATTTTTTAATAAAAAGATTTTCCTCAACCTTTATGTCAAAGTAAAAAAAGATTGGAGATCCAATGATCGGGATTTAAAAAATTTCGGATATACAAATAAATAAGATTAAATAACTGGTTGACAGGTTAACTTATTTTTTTGTGCTATTTTCAATAAAAGTACTTTTCACATTCTTATTAATCCTTATTTTTTCAACACTTATTGTTACCTTTGTCGAAATTTGAAGACTTTACCATGAATAAATATATAAAACTTGTTATTGCAGCCCTCATAATCGGATTGGGCATTTATCTGATGTTTAATCGTCAAATAGGATTAGGAATTCTATTGGTTATTCTTTCTGCCGTGCCTATTTTATTATTTTTCAGAAACGAATATATTTTATTGGCTTTTTGGAAATTGAGAAAACAAGATCTTGTAGGTGCTCGTTCCTGGTTGGACAAAATTACTAATGTGAAAAGTCAATTAGTAAGAAAACAATACGGATATTATAACTATCTTATGGGGATTACTGAGGCTCAAGGCAATGCTGCTAAGGCCGAATCGTATATGAAAACTGCTTTGGATTACGGTTTAAGTTTTAAACACGATCGCGCATTGGCTACACTAAATTTGGCGGCAGGAGCTATGATGAGAGGTAATAAAAATGAGGCAGAACGTTTTTTAACTGAAGCTAAAAAATTAGATACTTCCAACATGTTGGGAGATCAAATTAAAATGATGAAAGAACAAATGAAAAGAGTAAATGTTTCGAGAAGCAATATGATCAACCCTCAAATGAGAAGTCGTTCCAAATTCATGAAATAATTAATTTTAGCTTATATTTGTATCACACATTTCATTTAAAAAAACTTTTTCAAATTTCAAATATAAATATCCTAGTTTTAGATTTTTATCAATAAAAAAGGCTGTTAAATTAACAGCCTTTTTATCTACTATATATTTTTTATTAGCTATTTTATTGATTCATCGTTAATAAGAATTCTTCATTGGAAAGAGATCGGTCTAATCTCATTTTTAAGAACTCCATAGCTTCCAATGGATTCATATCTGCCAAATGATTCCTTAATATCCACATTCTTTGTTGAGAAACCGGGTCTAATAATAAATCGTCACGACGTGTTGAAGACGAAACCAAATCAATAGCCGGATAAATACGTTTATTGGCAATTTTTCGATCCAGTTGTAGCTCCATATTACCGGTACCTTTAAATTCCTCAAAAATTACCTCATCCATTTTAGATCCGGTATCTATTAACGCCGTTGCAATAATAGTAAGAGAACCTCCTCCTTCAATATTTCTTGCCGCTCCAAAGAAACGTTTCGGTTTATGAAGTGCATTGGCATCTACCCCTCCGGAAAGTACTTTACCGGATGCAGGAGAAACCGTATTATAAGCACGAGCCAAACGGGTAATGGAATCTAACAATATTACTACATCGTGTCCACATTCCACCATTCTTTGAGCTTTAGACAGAACAATATTGGCAACTTTTACATGTTTTTCGGCTGATTCATCAAAAGTTGAAGCAATTACTTCTCCTTTGACGCTTCTTTGCATGTCGGTTACCTCTTCCGGACGTTCGTCAATCAATAATACAATCATGTAAACTTCCGGATGATTTATGGAAATTACATTGGCAATATCTTTCAGTAAAATTGTTTTACCTGTTTTAGGCTGAGCAACGATCATCCCTCTTTGTCCTTTTCCAATAGGTGAGAATAAATCTACCACACGAGTTGACAAAGTAGCTCCTTTACCTGCTAATTTAAATTTTTCTTCAGGAAATAAGGGAGTTAAATGCTCGAATGATACTCGATCTCTAACAAATAAAGGATCTCTTCCGTTTATTTCGATAATCTTAACTAAAGGGAAAAATTTTTCACCTTCTTTTGGTGGACGAACTTCTCCGGTAACAGTATCTCCGGTCTTAAGTCCAAAAAGCTTAATTTGGGAAGGAGAAACATATACATCATCGGGAGATGAAAGGTAATTAAAATCAGAGGAACGTAAAAAACCATATCCGTCCTGAGTGATCTCTAAAACTCCTTCTGTTTTTATAATACCCTCAAATTCATAATCGGAGGAACGATATTTATTACCATTGGTATGTGATCTGTTAGCATATTCCTTAGTATTGTTTTTCTTCGGGCTTTGATAATTGGTTTTAGGCTCTTCATCAAAAAGCTTTTTATCATCCTTAGAAACTGTAGTTTTTTGAAAATGAGTGCTGTCTGCACTTTTTCTTAATATAACTTGCGGCTTTCTGTAAACCGGGATATCAATTTTAAAATCTTCATCATTTTCCGAAACTTCTTTTTGAATGTCATCATCTATTAGTGAGTCATCATCTTGGGAACTTTTATTTTCAACCACTTCCTCTTTAGAAAATAAAGTATCTCTCTGCTGTTGTTTAACAGGTATTCTTTTTCTTTGTCTTTTTTCCGTTACTATAGGCTCTTCATCGGTGGGTTTTTCCGACTCATTGTGGTGTGTTTGTTTGTTTTGATGAGCTAAAATTAATTCAATTAATTCTGATTTTTTTAATCCTGAACTTTTAATTTTTAATTCATTAGCAATAGACTGCAAATCAGCCACTTTCATTGCTTTAAGCTTTTGTTCCTCAAACATAAGTTATGTTTAGTATGATTTTAAAATTACTCGAAAATTACGTAAAATATTGATTTTGATTATTTTATAAAAGAATAAAGTGGTAACTTTATGAAAAATAATGCACTAATCTTTAGTAGATTATTCAGCAATATTACAAAATATTTTATTAAAACGCTAATTTTTTATACATTTGCTGTTCAAAAAAGCGAAATTTTGATCCAAAGAATTCAAAGTATTTATCTATCATTAGCCGGTATACTGGGATTTGCTGTCGGTTATATAACCGATTTCATTCCTAATGATTTAACAGATATGTTCCTTTTATTCCTCATCGGATTGTTAGCTTTTATTTCCCTATTCTGCTTTAAAAGCAGAAATGTTCAAAAAAAAATTAATTATATAAATATAATTATAAACGTATTGTTGATCGGTTTTATGGTTTATGATTTGCTAAATTCATCTGGAGGAAGTACTATACTTCCTGAGAAAGGTGTTGAGCTACTCGTCCCGGTCCTGCTGATTATTCTGCTTGCCATGGCAAATAAGTACATCAATAAGGATGAAAAGCTCATAAAATCTGTAGATAGATTCCGTTAAAACTCATAACAACTTTTAATGAGTGCAAGAGTCGTTTTATAAAATAAAACGACTCTTATTTTTTGCAACCATATAATAATTATGGGTAATGCAGAACAAGCTTCCATCCAAAAACGGGTGTAAAAAAATTGATGTGTTTTTCCCATAAATACTACCATACCCATACTGATTATACACACCACTTCCCATGCTGTCACATAGATTAAATCGCTTTGCTTATAAAAAGTCAAAGCAAAAACTAGTGCAGATAGAAATAAACATATACAAGCAATACCTTTGCTTTTTCGTATTCCTAAATAGTTGGGTATTGTACAAATAACATCTTTTTTCATGTCGCAAATATCAAAAGGCAGAGTTATACCTATGATAAAAAAATACAGAATTAAAAATTCTGCAAACGTATTACGATTACCCGAATTTCCTATATATAGAATCGCATAGGCCCATGCAAATGATATAATAAAAATTTTTAATAAAGGAATGTTTCTGAAAGGAATTTTTATAAAATCCGAATTATACATGATTACAATACTTCCAATAAATGCAATATGAAAAAATTGTAGTAAATCTTTTTCCTTACATACTATAAAAGCAACAAGTATTAAACTGATGACTGAAATATAAAAAGAATGTTTTTTTAAGATATTTCGCGACCAAGTATTTTGAAAGCAAATAAAATTATAAGCAGCTAAGGCAGAAAAAAAAATTATTCCAATTCTGCTGTAATTTACGGATTGGTTTAAACTTCCAAAAAATAGACATAATAAAGAAATCATGAAAGAAACCCATAATTGAGTTTTAATTAAAAATCTTTCAATCGATTTTTTCATTTCACGACCTTATCAACTGCCCACTCTTTTTGGATTATTTTTCACAAAGGAATCCCACCCCGAATATGATTTTGAAGTATTTACCGATGAGGGAACTCTACTGTTTAAAAAGTGGCATACTGCCAGAGCCAGTCCATCGGAAGCATCCAAATATTGAGTAGGAAAATCTTTTAAATTCAATAAAGTTTTTAACATTCCTGCAACTTGTTCTTTGGATGCATTACCGTTTCCTGTTATTGACATTTTAACTTTTTTAGGAAAATATTCTGTAATAGGAATTTCTCTTAGTAAGCCGGCAGCCATAGCCACACCTTGCGCTCTGCCTAATTTTAACATAGACTGAACATTTTTAGCGTAAAAGGGTTCTTCAATTGCCAATTCATCCGGATGATAGGTATCAATCAGCGACAAGGTTTTATCAAATATTTTTTTAAGCTTTAATGCATGGGATTCAACCTTTTTAAGAATTAGCTCATCAATGCACAAAAGCTTCATTTTATTACCCACTACACTAATAATCCCAAATCCCATAACATTCGTTCCGGGATCGATTCCTATTATAATTCTTTCCGTCAAAATGTTTTAATAATGTAATCTTAACAATTCTTTAAATATGCTTTCCAGCCTTCTTCTTTATATTTCTTGGCAGCTTCTTCCGGATTCTTAGCTCCGTAAATGCCTCTGCCGACAATAATAAAATCTGTATGATAGTCGGAGAATACTTTTTCAGGGGTATTGAATTGCTGACCTTTGGAATCTCCTGATTCAGTTAAATTCACCCCCGGAGTGAATAACAATAAAGCAGAAGGTAGTTTGGATTGGGCAACACATCCTATTACATTGGATACTTTACTTGAAATTTCGATAACTTTCGACTTATAGTTTTCATCTGTTAAAGTTCCTTTTGACGACATTTCTGCAATAGTCACTACTCCGGTTTTTTCACCAAATACTTGTAAGCTTTCTTCTCCGGCTATAACATGAGAGGTTATTAAATCTGCCCATTCTGAAATTTTATAAATTCCTCCGTTAAACTGCATATGTTGTGTATTACCTATATCTCCAAATTTTCTATCCTCGAATAATAAAAAGTTTTTAGCTGCAGCAATCCCTTTCAATTCGTGTATAAAATTTTCAGTAAAGTCTGAAATTATGTCTGAATGCAATTTAACAGCCACAATGGAATCCCCTATTTGATGGGCTAATTTTAAAATTTCTGCAGATTTATTGGTATCTAAGGAAGCTATTAAATTGGTTTTTTTTGATAATGCAATTTCGATCAGCTTCTTAGAAACCGAATGATTCTGTAATTTTAATTTTTCCTCATAGGTTAATCGAGGAGCACTTAATTGTACCGTTGGTTTTTCTTTAAGAAAGTCTTTAATTTTAACAACTTGTGATTGATTTAAAAATTCATGATTGTACAGAATATCAATTACATTTTCAATACTGAATAAAGTGTGAACATGATATCCTTTGCTTTCCAATAATTCTTTACCCCCTTGTTGCCTATCTAACACTACAACAATATCTTTTACTTTTAGTCCTTCTTTTTCTACCTCTTCTATCGTTTCAAGCAAACTTTTCCCACTTGTTATTACATCTTCCACGAGTACGCAACGTTGTCCTTCTTTAAAGATCCCTTCCAACATTTTTTTCGTCCCGTAATTTTTACTCTCTTTTCTTTTTATAATTAATGGCACTTTAGATTCTAAAGACATCGCCGTAGCCATAGGTAAAGCCGCATAGGGAACACCGCAAATAAGTTCGTGCCTACAATCTTTTAGCATAGCCAATAAAAGTTGTGACAATTCGCTTAGTAATTCCGGACTGGAGGCTAATGGTCGTAAATCAACGTAAAAAGGAGAAAGAATCCCACTTTTTAAAGTGAATTCACCAAATTTTATTATTCCCAGTTCATAAGATTTGAGTAAAAATTTTTCTTTGTTAATCATCTTTCTTTTGATTTAAGCAAAGGTAATAAATTAATAAATTTAAGTGTTTGTAAAAAACTAAGAGAAATTAAATTCCTTAACTATTTAACACTTTGGTAACAATAATAAAATTTATCCATATTTATCTTTTATTTGATGATGAATCTTTCAACTCAAACCCTCTTTTGTTGGCAAATGATTTTTGGGCTTCTACAATTTTACCGTCAATTTCATTTAATTTAACTTCATTTACATCCATGTCTTCCAGAGCTTTTTCAAATTGATCTTTTGTTAATTTTTCTTTTGAAGTAAATCCTTTTATCGACGTAATCATATTATGGATATACTCTTCACATAAGTTTTTTAAATCTTCCCCATCTTTGGGTACTTCATAGCCGTTAATTTTGTTGATCAATTTTTCTAATTCTTCAGAAGCAACTTTTCCTTTTTTGGTGACGGAAACAAAGTCACCGGTATCAGGGTGCTGTTCAACCATAGCATAAAAGGTGGTATATTCCCTGTCTGCTCTATTCAAATTTTCCATTAAATTGTCGTTAAATTTTCCGGGTCCCGGATTACAAGAGTATAAGCTAAACAGCCATACAGAAAAGAATAAAATTCTTAATTTTTCCATTATATTTTATTTTTAACCAAATATATAAAAACATTCAATCTTTTTTTAGCCAATCTTCTATAATTATAAAAGATAAAATCAAAGTACTCATATTTACTAAAATTATATACATTTGTAAACTATGCGAAATCGTTGGTTAATTTTACCTCAACCTGATCCAAATAAAGCCCAAAAACTAGCTGAAGAACTGGGATTCCCTGTGGAAATTACCAGCCTTCTTTTAAAACGAGGTGTTTCTACATTTGATGAAACTAAAACTTTTTTTAAACCTTCGCTTGATCAACTTCATGACCCTTTTCTTCTAAAGGACATGAACATTGCTGTAGAAAGAATCGAAAAAGCCATAAATACTAATGAAAAAATACTTATTTATGGAGATTACGATGTGGATGGTACTACTTCTGTGGCAATGATGTATCTATTTCTTAATTCTTTTTATAAACATATCGATTATTATATACCGGATAGATATGAGGAAGGGTATGGCATCTCTTACCAGGGCATCGATTTTGCCGCTGCTAATGGTTTTTCCTTAATAATTGCATTAGATTGCGGAATTAAAGAAAAAGATAAGATTTCTTATGCAAAAGATAAAAACATTGATTTTATCGTATGCGATCATCATTTGCCGGATGAAGTTCTTCCGGAAGCGGTTGCTATTTTAGACCCGCAAAGATCAGATTGCAAGTATCCCTATAAATTTTTAAGCGGATGTGGGGTTGGCTTTAAGCTTATTCAAGCTTTGTCCTCCCAAAAACAAATTCCACAGGAAGATATATTTCCCTACTTAGACTTAGTAGCTATCAGTATCGCTGCCGATATTGTACCGATAACCGGTGAAAATCGAATTTTAGCTGCATTTGGTTTGAAACAATTGTTGGAAAAACCCAGAGTAGGTTTAAAGGTTTTTTTACCCAAAGAAACTCGTGAAGCTTTTTCAATTAATAATATTGTATTTGGAATAGCTCCTAAAATAAATGCTGCAGGAAGAATCAGCCATGCAAGCAATGCTGTAAAGCTACTTATTACAACTAATGACATTGAAGCTCGAAAGATCTATACTCAAATTAATGAGCTTAATAACGAACGTCGAGAGCTTGATGCCAATATCACTTCCGAAGCCATTCAAGAAATTATAAAAACAGGTCAAACCAGTACTTATTCCACCATTGTTTTTAATCGCAAATGGCACAAAGGGGTCATTGGAATTGTAGCTTCCCGATTAATTGAAGAATATTACAGGCCTACTTTAGTCTTTACAGAAGGAAAAAATAAAGACCTGGTTGCTTCTGCTCGAAGTGTTACCGGTTTTGATATTTATAAAACTTTGGAAAAAACCTCTGAGTATTTGGAACAATTTGGAGGTCATATGTATGCTGCAGGGCTCTCGATAAAAAAAGAGAATTTTTTACCCTTTAAAGAAAAATTTGAATCTGTAGTTAAAGAAACGATTAAGGAAAGCCAAAGAACGCCAACTATTGAAATAGACGAAGAAATATCTCTATCCGTAATAAATAAACGTTTTTTCAAACTTATCAGTTATTTTGCTCCATTTGGCCCGTCTAATTTGCGCCCGGTATTTTTAGCCAGAAATGTTTATTTTGGAGGCGATTATACGCTTATGGGTAAAGATCGTTCCCATTTAAAAATTATTGTTTTCCAAGATTCCATTAAAAATTCATTTGAAGCTATCGCCTTTAAAATGGGTCATCTTTTGCCTAAATTTGAAAAATATCCTTTTGATATGGTTTTCACTTTATATGAAAATTATTGGCAAGGCAAAACTTTTTATCAACTGCAAATTAAAGATGTTAAATTTTATGAGGATTTGTAACTTTGTTGAATGAAAGTTGGTTTATTTTTCGGATCATTCAATCCTATTCATATAGGACATTTAATTATTGCAAATTATATCATTGAAAATTCAGATCTTACCCAAATCTGGTTTGTTGTAACTCCGCAAAACCCTTTCAAAAATAAATCTACTCTGTTAAAAGATCATCACAGATTGGAAATGGTAAACCTTGCCATTGAAAAATACCCGCATTTCAGATCTTCTTCAGTTGAATTTGCTTTACCCAAACCTTCCTATACCATTGATACGTTGGTTGTACTTAAAGAAAAATATCCATCCTATGATTTTGTTTTACTAATGGGAGAAGATAATTTGAATTCATTTCATAAATGGAAAAATTATGAACAAATTTTAAAATATCATTCATTATTTGTTTATCCTCGAATTAACAGTATTCAGAAGGAACAAACTATGGACCATCCACATATTCATAAAATTTCCGCTCCCATCATTGAAATTTCTTCTACCTTAATACGCTCTATGATTAAAGAACATAAAAATGTTCGCCCCATGCTTCCTCCGGAAGTATTCAATTATATTGATGGTAGCAATCTTTATAAATAATTACTTTTTTGTAATTTTGCAAGTTGTTTTTGCTAAAAAATTATAAGTAAATGGAAGATAGTATAACAATGGATTTAGAATCCGGTCTATCATTACCTATTATGGAGCATTTTTACACCATTCAAGGGGAAGGTAGATATACCGGTACGGCTGCATACTTTATAAGAATAGGCGGTTGTGATGTAGGATGTCATTGGTGTGATGTAAAAGAAAGTTGGAATCCTTCTATTCATCCGGTTAGTTCTGTAGATAAAATTGCCGAAACGGCTGCTTCCCAATCGAAAACCATTGTTTTAACCGGAGGAGAACCTTTAATGTGGAATTTAGAGCCCTTAACGTCCAGACTAAAAAATTTGGGTTGCCGAATACATATCGAAACTTCGGGAGCTTATCCTCTATCGGGACATATTGATTGGATCTGTCTGTCTCCTAAAAAAACAGCCCTTCCTCTCGAAAGTGTGTATGCAAAAGCAAACGAATTAAAAGTAATTGTTTATAATAATCATGACTTTATTTTTGCTGAAGAACAGGCTTCTAAAGTAAATGATAATGCCATTTTATATTTACAACCTGAGTGGAGTAATAGGAATAAAGTTACTCCAAAAATCATTGATTATGTGATGAAAAACCCTAAATGGCAAGTTTCTTTACAAACTCATAAATATTTAAACATTCCTTAACAACAGCAATTGATAAAGTCTAATCCTATATCATTAAAAAACCCTTCTGCCTTCATTTTTTAGTTTTTAATGCCTTTAATCTTTATTTGAATTAGCAGAATCATGTCTTTATAAACGATTACTATCAGATTTCAATATCTTTTAATTAATTCATCCTTTTGAGTTTATATCATTTAATAGGATAAATTATTTTTTTTTACTATCTTAATAAAAAATTCGGGAAGTTATCGTGAAATTTTTTTATGTATATAGTTTTTTTTTATTCTTCAATAAAAAAGAATTATGCTTACACAACGTAGGGACTTTGTTTTATTGACTAATTTTGAAATGTAAAAAATGAAATAATATTTTGATAAACAAAACAATAAAATTATGTCAATAGTAGGTAAAAAATTTCCAAACATTTCAATAGATGCCATGGATCACATGGGGGATGATTTAAAGATCAATATTTTTGAGGAGGCAACTAAAAAAAATAAAAAAGTTTTATTATTTTGGTATCCTAAAGATTTTACTTTCGTTTGTCCTACCGAACTTCATGCTTTCCAGCAAGCACTACCTGAATTTGAAAAAAGAAATACTATAGTTATAGGGGCTTCATGTGATACTAACGAAGTACATTTTGCCTGGTTAAATACACCTAAAGACAATGGCGGTATAGAAGGGGTCACTTATCCAATCTTAGCAGATACAACACGTAATCTTTCTAATATTTTAGGAATTTTAGATATTGAATCTTCCGAATATGATGAAGATTATGAAACTGTGATATTGAAAGGATCCAATGTTGCATACAGAGCAACCTTTTTAATCGATGAAGAGGGAAAAGTTTTCCATGAAAGTATTAATGACATGCCATTAGGAAGAAATGTTCAAGAATATTTACGCCTTATAGATGCCTATACTCATGTTCAAAAATTCGGTGAAGTATGTCCGGCTAACTGGGAAGAAGGAAAAGATGCGATGAATGCCAATCGTAAAGGAGTATCGGATTATTTATCTTCTCATTAATTATAATTTAAAATACAAAAAAATGGTACAAGAATTACAAGAAGATAATTTAAGTGAAATTATCAAAGAATCTCCGATCGTTCTCGTTCAGTATGCCGCTTCATGGTGTGGAAACTGTAAAATTATGAAGCCGAAATTTAAAAAAATTGGCGAAGAAAACAGCACCATTCCTTTTTTAATTGTTGATGCGGAAAAATTTCCTGAATCTAGAAAATTAGCAAATGTGACTAACTTACCGACTTTTGCTTCTTTTAAAGACGGAAAGCTGGTTAATCAAATACAAACAAATAAAATAGAACCTTTACAAGAATTAGTAAATGAAGTTACCCATAATTAAACATTTAACTCAATTCATTGAAAATAATGATGAAGATTATATCAATGAAACAATTGAAACCTTAGAGAACTTAACGGAAGCTCCGGGTTTGAAAGATGAAGAATTAGATGTTTTAGGAGAAGTGCTCTCTAATATGTACGGAGCTATTGAAGTTAATAAGCTAATGAGAGAGGGTATGGATGAAAAAAATGCTTTAAATGCATTTATGAAACGTGTCCTCGGATCAATTGATAAATAGTCTATACTTTTAAATTTAATTTTTAAAAGCCTTGCAAGATTTTTCTTGTGAGGTTTTTTTATTTTTAAAAATGACTATTAAGGTAAATATTATTTTCATATTTCATGTCGAAACCGTAATTTCGTAAATTAAAATAAATTAAATTACGAATAAATGGCTATTCTTGGACAAATAAGAAAAAGAAACGGGTTATTAATAGGTTTTGTTGCTGTAGCATTATTATTATTTTTATTAGGTGGAATTGATTGGAGCAGAATTGGCAAGAAAGATCCCAATGTTTTGGGAAAAGTAAACAAAGAAGCGATCTCACGCCAGGAATATTATAGTCAACTTAGTCTTCTTTCTTCTCAGTACCAAGGGCAATATCCGGAAAATTTACTTGAAGGACAAGTTTGGAATTCGTTAATTGAACAAAAATTAATTGAGCAAAAATTTAATGCCTCAGGATTAATTTTAACTGATAAAATGATTTGGAATATGGCCAAATCCTCTCCTTTGTTTAACAATCCTCAATTCAAAGATAAAAGTGGAAATATTAATACCAAATTGATTCAGGATGAATTTCAAAAAATGGAAGAAAGCCAAAATGCCTCTCCGCAATACAGAGAATATTTCCAAACTATGATGACTTTAAAAAAGAATTTTGGTTATCAAGCAATGGGTAAACAATATTTAGGGACTTACGGTTCCGGAATGTTAACCAATAACAAGGAAATTGAACTTTTAGCACAAAATCAATCCAATATTGCAGATATTGAATTCGTTAAAATCGATTATAATACATATCAGAAATCAAACCCTGTTAAGGTCACAGATGAAGATTTAAAAGCTTATATTGAAAAACATAAATCTTTATTTAAAATTGATGAAAACAGAACGCTAGATTTTGTATATTTCTCTGCAAAACCTACTCCTTCCGATGAAAATAACACATTACATTCGTTAAATGCCTTATTGTCTCAATCCATTATTGAAGGAGATACCATTCAAGCATTTGGTTCGGTTAAAAATGATTCACTATATATCAGCGAGTTAAATACCGCACAAATTGCAGATAAACCTTTTATCTCTCAATACAGAAGCGAAAAGCAATTGCCTCAAAACATACAAAATTGGGTAAAAAATGCTTCTATCGGACAAATTTCTAATGCTTATAAAGATAATGGATACTATGTATTATCTAAATTAATCGCTAAAAAAAATACGGATTCTGTAACTGCTAAAAATATATTAATAAGTTACACCGGAGCTCAGCAAATCCAGCCTAAAACTGCCAGAAACAAGGATCAGGCAAAAAAACAAGCGGATGAACTTGCGGCAAAATTAAATGCTAA
Organism: Apibacter sp. B3935; assembly: GCF_009827705.1. Lineage (NCBI taxonomy): Bacteria > Pseudomonadati > Bacteroidota > Flavobacteriia > Flavobacteriales > Weeksellaceae > Apibacter > Apibacter sp. B3935. The sequence goes on along the minus strand of NZ_WINL01000004.1, from coordinate 152,253 downwards.
TCCTAGTGATTTTGCAAAATTAGCTTCTCAATATTCAGACGATCCGACGGCTTCCTCGAATAATGGTGAAATGAAGTTAACAACTGCTCAAGATTTTCCTGCTCCTTATAAAAAATTACAACGTTTTTTGGAAACTTCTCCAACAAATAAAGCAGAAGTTATTGAAACTCCTCAGGGATATTTGGTATTAATGATATCTCAAAGGAAACCGGATGAAATTGTTTATAAACTAGCAGATCTTGCGAAAGAAATTAAACCTTCTGAGGAAACTATCGAGACTGCCCGTAAACAATCAACCAATTTCATACAATCCATTCAAGGAAAGTCATCAAGAGAATTTATTGATTTCGCTAAAAAATCTAACTATAAACCACAACAGCAACGTGGCATAGTACGTTTTGGTTCTATGTTGAACGGATTACACACAGATAAAGATTCTGATATTATTGCTTGGGCGTTTGATTCTAAAAGAAAACTTGGTGATACTGAAGTATTCACTACCGGTGACCAAAGTTATATTGTAGCCAGAGTTTCATCTTTATTTAGTAAAGGGTTGGCAGATCCTTCTTTAGTTAGAGATGAAATTGAAACTGAGGTAAGGAATGAAAAGCTGGGTAAGATAATTGCTGAAAAAGTAAATTCAGGAAACAAATCACTTGACAACTTAGCAACTGAATTTAAAACTACAAAAAGCAATGCTTCAATAAGTTTTGATAATCCATCAGTTAACGGAGAATTTGAGCCTAAGGTGGGGGGTGCTGCATTTGGGTTAAAACAAGGAATTACCTCAAAAGCAATTGAAGGAAAAAGCGGAGTTTATTTAATTGTAACTAAATCGATTACTAAAGGACAAGTTGGAGACAAAAAACAGCTTAAAACCTCTTTAATGAGTCAATATGCTCAACAAATGCCTTCTTTACTTTTAAGATCATTAGTTCAAGAGTCAGATATTACCGATTATAGAGGTATCTTGTTAAATCAACAACAAAAATAATTTAGACAATAAATATTAAAAAAAGCATACTTAATTATAAGTATGCTTTTTTGTTTTTAGCGATACTTCCTCAAACAATTTTGAGTTAATTATTCTATTAATTTTAATAAAAAACCTCTCTTATCGAAATAAAAGAGGCTTCTTATAAAAATATTTATTACTTACAATTTATCGATTCAATAGTTTAGCTGCTTCTTTAGCAAAATAGGTAGAAATAAGACCGGCACCTGCTCTTTTTATACATGTTAAGCTTTCAATAATAATTTTATCATTATCTAACCATCCATTTTTTGCAGCCGCTTTAATCATGGCATATTCTCCACTAACCTGAAATACCGAAATAGGCACATCTATTATTTCATTTAATTTAGAGACTATATCTAAATAAGGAAGCCCCGGCTTTACCATAACAATATCTGCGCCTTCTTCAATATCTTTCAAGGCTTCATTGATGGCTTCTTTACTGTTACCGTAATCCATTTGGTAGGTTTTTTTATCTCCAAAACCGGGAGCACTGTCCAGAGCATCTCTAAAAGGACCGTAATACGAACTGGCATATTTCGCTGCATAACTCATAATACCTACTTCATCAAATCCATTTTCTTCTAATGCTTCTCTAATTGCTGCAACTCTTCCATCCATCATATCGCTTGGCGCAATAAAATCTGCTCCTGCTTCTGCATGGCTTAAACTCATTTTTACCAAAGCATCCACGGTTGCATCATTTACAATTTTACCGTTTTCAACAATTCCGTCATGTCCGTAAATTGAATAAGGATCAAGAGCGACGTCCGGCATAATTACCATTTCGGGTACAGCATCTTTAATAGCTTTGATTGATTTTTGCATTAAGCCGTTTTTATTCCATGCTTCTTTGCCTGTATTATCTTTTAAATTTTCACTGATTTTTACATAAATATTCACCGCTTTAACTCCTAAAGACCATAATTCTTTAACCTCTTTAATTGTTAAATCCAATGATTGTCGATATATTCCCGGCATAGAAAAAATTTCTTCTTTTATATTTTCTCCTTCTGCAATAAATATCGGCATGATAAAATCATCGGTAGTTAAAATCGTTTCTCTTACTAAATCTCTTATGGCTTGAGTTGATCTTAATCTTCTATTTCTATTATATAGTATCATTTTTTGTTATTTCGTGTTAATAGTTGACCTTAAAAGGTATAATTTAAAAGAATTTGGTAAAAACCAATAAGATAAATAAAATCTTATTCAGTTTAAAAAATTATATTACATTTTTATACCACTCCTATCTGCAAAATATTCTGCAAATTTTCTTATTTCTTCTGCTATTTCTTCCTCATCTGTGGCTCTCTGATAAGAATCTCCTAAAGAATGCAATACTTGATGAAAAAACCGCTTCATATCATCAACAGGCATTTCTTTGGTCCATAAATCAATCCTTAAAGCTTCTTTAACTTTATCATCCCAAACAGATAATAAAATAGCTTTACTTTCTGCTCCAATTACTCCTCCGTCCGGGGCTGCCCATACAATTTTTTCGGGTATATGGTTTTCATCTAATTGTACATTAAAATTTATTTCAGTTTCTTTCATTAGCTCCTATTAAAATATTACGTTGTTTTGTATCTTTAAATATTAGTGTGTATCAACCTCAGGATGAGGCTTATATTTGGACTTGGCAAATATTTGCTCATGGTTAGGATTTTTAATAAAGTCTTGAAGGCTTATTTGAGGATTTTCAAGTAAGTACTTTCTACAAATTTGCCATCCGGTCCAACAACCTATTCTCCCCGGACTTTGAGAGTCTACCTCCGTATAAAATTTAGAAAAAGGCGCTAACGATAAAAACCGATCAGATAAAGAAATATCGTCACTAAACACATAATTACTTTCAATAAAGAAATTCCATATTTCATATTCGTTAGTTTTCGCCCAATTTATCTGGTCTTGGGTATATCCTATTTTATAACAATCTTTTACTTCCGGCAAAAAGGCATCTTCCAAAACTAAAATTTTGCCTTGATAAATCATTTGTGAAACAAAAGATTGGCTGTTCGTCTCTCGCGGAACTATTGCCATTCCTTTAATTATTTCTTTTGCCGTTTTTGATGAAAAATAGTCCATGCTCATTGTTCTCTGGATATATTTATCTATATTCATCATATTATAGTATTTATTATCAAAACCTAAAAAGCAATCTGTAGCAATAAGTAAATAATTATTTTGTGGAATATATGTAATCGGATTCAAATAATCTGAGGTAAATGATGAATATAAATATACTGCGGGAGATTTAAATTCCGGATAATAATACTTGATATGCTGAAAAAGATTCTCTAATTCAGCTTTAATTCTATCGTTAGAAACTTTTTTCTTTATTTCAGAATAAATATTGAGTTCTGTACTATCCCTTCGATCTTTTTCAAATCGGGAATCCGGGGTATTCTGACTCAAATAAAAAGGATATTTTTTTCTGAAATTCGGTATTGAAATATCTAAATTGTAAAAATCTTTTGCTATATCATGAATTTCAACAGGTTCTTGTATCTCGCTAACCTCTACTTTCCACCTCTTATTCAAATCTTCTTTATTGTTTTTATGAGTGCAGCTTATTACTAATAACAATACTGTAAGATATTTAATAATCTTCATTATCTTTACACTTGATTTTTAAATATATAATATTACGCGCAAAGATACAATATTATGAAAACAACCAGAGTAATTTCCTATATTGTTAATTGGTTAAACGATTATCTCAAAAATAGTAGAGCAAAAGGATTTGTTGTAGGAGTATCCGGAGGAATAGATTCCGCTGTAGTTTCTACATTAGCTGCTGAAACCGGTAAACCCGTTTTAGTTTTAGAGATGCCTATTCATCAACCGGAAGACCAAGTTACTCGAGCCAGAGAACATATAAAATATCTTACTGAACACTATACAAATGTTACCGGAAAAACTATAAATTTAACCAACACTTTTGAGGCTTTAAAATCTGATTTAGAAGCGGATGAATCTCATGAAAAAAACAATTTATCTTTAGCCAATACTCGGTCTCGTCTTCGTATGACTGCCTTATATTATTATGCAGGACTCAACAATTTCTTGGTTTGTGGAACAGGTAATAAAATAGAGGATTTTGGTATCGGCTTTTTTACTAAATATGGAGATGGAGGAGTTGATATCAGCCCTATTGCCGACCTCTTAAAAAGTCAGGTTTTTGAAATAGCCAAAGAATTACATGTTTCCGAATCTATTCAGAAAGCGAAACCTACCGATGGTCTTTGGACTGATGACCGATCTGATGAAGACCAAATTGGAGCATCCTATCCGGAATTGGAATGGGCAATGAATGTTCATGAAAATTATAAGGCTTCTGATTTTACAGGAAGAGAACGTGAAGTTTTCGAAATTTATGATCGATTAAACAGACTCGCTCAACATAAAATTAATCCTATTCCGGTTTGTAAAATTCCTAAAGAATTACTTGATTAAACTTTGTTAAGGATACTGTTTAACTACACGGTTACTATAATTATTAATTGTTCTTAGTTCATCTATATATTAGTTGTAAAAAAAGAACAAACCATCAAATAGTTAAACATGTAAAAAAGATTTAAAAATTAATAATTTATTTTTCTATAACTCATTCAATTATTATTTTTGTTTTAGAAATTAAACTTGATTATGGGACGCGCATTTGAATATAGAAAAGCTTCAAAATTAGCCAGATGGGACAAAATGGCAAAACAGTTCAGCCGTATTGGTAAAGAAATTGCAATTGCTGTAAAAGCCGGTGGCCCTAACCCTGAATCTAACCCTGCACTTCGTCGTTGTTTACTTAATGCGAAAGGTGTAAATATGCCTAAAGACAATGTAGAAAGAGCGATTAAAAAGGCTTCAGGGGCAGATGCAGAACAATACGATGAAATAACCTATGAAGGATATGGACCGGGAGGAATTGCCATTTTTTTAGAATGTACTACTAATAATCCTACCCGAACTGTAGCCAATGTTCGTGCTATATTTAACAAATTTGAAGGAAATCTGGGCAAAAATGGAGAACTTACATTTATTTTTGATCGAAAGGGGATTTTTACTTTAGATAAGTCAAATCTTACTATGGATTGGGACAGTTTTGAATTGGAAATGATTGACGCAGGAGCCGAAGAAATTGAAGAAGATGAAAATGAAGTGATTATAACCTCTTCTTTTGAAGATTTTGGTTCTATAAACCATAAATTTGAAGAATTGGGTATAGAGCCTAAGAGTGCAGAATTACAAAGGTTGCCTAACAATACAAAAGCTCTTCCGTTAGAACAGGCACAAACTATTTTGAAAATGCTTGAAAAATTTGAAGACGATGATGATGTTCAACAAGTATTTCATAATATGGAAATTACTGAAGAATTGCAAAACGCTGTAAATTAGAATTTTTCACATATATAAAAAATAGAAAGTTTCTTATGCTTATAAGAAGCTTTTTATTTTTTTTATATCTATCGTATTCCTGTTAAATCATTAAGCAATAACTTAAACAATTTTAAATTATTAGTTGATTTTTACAACCAGAAATCTAAAATTGGTTAATTTATGTTCGATTGATCTTAGCTAATTTTTTTTCGACCCATAGCGTTGCGAACGGGAAAAAGGCTGACATTAATACAAATACAAAATCTTCATCATCCCATTTATAATGCTTTCTAACTAAAATCGCCAATATAATATATGCGGTAAAAAATAAACCGTGTATCATACCCGTCGGAATCATAAATAAGGTATAATGAAAAAAATATTTTAAGGGCATGGCTACTAAAAAAAGTAAGAAACAACTTATGCATTCTGCATAACAAGCTAAATTAAAATATTTTTCTACCTTTTTTTTATTCATTTGCTTACCTTTACTCGTACAAAAATAATCATTTATCAAGATAATTTTTGCATTTACATAAATGGTTCGTATTATCTTTTTATTTAGATACTACTGTATGTGAATACATCTTTAGTTCAATTTCATCTTTTTTTATTATATAAAATCAGAATATATATCTTATTGTATATCAATTATTAAATATTATATAGCAATAGCAAGGCACTTAACACCTAATTTATATCATGTCTATGTTAATATATAATAAATAATTTGTACCTTATGAGAAAAAAAAATAATATGATGAAAAAAAGATTTGTATTATATGCATTAGCCGGTTTTTGCGCATTTAACCTCAGTAAGGCGCAAACCTATCCCCAAATCGTTGTAAATAATCAAAGATTTTCTGATTGGAACAAAGATGGAAAACTACAACCTTATGAAGATACTCGACTGTCGGATTATGAAAGAATTAATGATTTAATTTCTCGTTTATCTGTTGATGATAAAATACATTTACTCTTGGGTACGGGAATGGTTGGATTTGAAATGTTGAAAGGGTTTGAAGCTATAGACCCTAAAGGAGTCACAATACCAAGCTATCTTATTCCCGGGTCAGCAGGTTCAACTACACCCATTGACAAATGGGGCGTTCCTGCAGTAATATTTACCGATGGTCCTGCAGGTGTCCGCATTTCTTATAAAAGAAAAGGAGAAACAAGAACTTATTATGCCACAGGTTTTCCTGTAGGGGCCCTTATTTCGACCACTTGGGATACAGAATTAGCAAAAGAAGTTGGAAATGCTATTGGAGATGAAGCCTTAAAATATGGCTCGGATATTCAATTGGCTCCGGCATTAAACATCATTCGCAACCCTTTGTGTGGGCGTAATTTCGAGTATTTCTCAGAAGATCCTTTAATAGCCGGTAAATTCGCTTCAGCGATCACACAAGGAATTCAAAAAAACGGTGTGGGTGTTTCTTTAAAACATTTTGCCGCAAACAATAGTGAAAACAATCGAATGGACTTAGATGTTCATCTATCTCAAAGAGCGTTACGAGAAATTTACCTACGCGGATTTGAAATTGCTGTTAAAGAATCTAATCCAGCAACCATTATGTCTTCTTACAATAAAATTAACGGGACTTACACTTCGGCAAGTTATGACTTATTAACTACCATTTTACGTCACGAATGGGGCTTCAAAGGAGCAGTAATTACAGACTGGTTTGGCGGATATGCCAATGTATCAGCTATAAGTGATACCAGCCATGATGGAATAAGTAAAGATTCTTATGATGAAAACATATTTGCAAAGCAATTACATGCAGGAAATGATTTGTTAATGCCGGGTACACAAGTACAATTTGAAACCCTTAAAAAATACATTGAAACTAAACGTCTTTCTATAGAAGATGTAAATAATTGCTTGAGAAATGTATTGGAAATGATCTATAAATCTCCACGGGTAGCTGGTTATGTACCAACTAATAATCCGGATTTGAAATCCCATGCACTTTTAAGCAGAAAAGCAGCTTCAGAAGGTATGGTTTTATTAAAAAATGAGCAAGGGGCTTTACCTTTAAATAAAGGAAGTAAAATAGCCTTATTTGGAAGTGGTTCATATAATATTATAGCAGGAGGAACAGGAAGTGGAAATGTAAATAAAGCATATGTAATTTCTTTACCTAAAGGATTGGAAGATAACGGTTATGTGATTGATAAAAATTTAAATCAAACCTATTCTCAATTTGTTAAGGAGGAATTAGCTAAAACTGAGGAATTAAAGAAAAAATTACTCGCTATCTTACCAACTTTAACTCAGCCGACCATTAAGGAAAAAGCGATCCAAAACAGTGCTAAAGAAAATGATATTGCAATCATTACTATTGGAAGAGAAGCGGGTGAATCCGGAGACAGAAAAATTCCTGATGATTTTGATCTTTCCGAAAAAGAACAAAATTTAATTTCTGAAGTATCAAAAGCATTTCATCAACAAAATAAAAAAGTGGTTGTGATTATAAATTCAGGAAGCGCTATTGAAACTTCCAGTTGGAAAGATAAAGTAGATGCTATAGTTTGGGCAAGTCTTCCCGGTCAGGAAGGTGGTTATGCTATAACCGATGTACTTTCAGGAGCTGTGAATCCATCCGGAAAATTAACTCAAACCCTACCTGTTAAATATACAGATGTTTCTTCTTCTTCTAATTTTGACGGAGTTCCGCCGGAAAAACCAACTGACGTATCTTATAAGGAAGGCATTTATGTGGGATACAGATATTTTAACACATTTAATGTTATTCCATCTTATGAATTTGGGTACGGCCTTTCTTATACAAAGTTCGACTATTCTGAACCTGTATTGAGTTCCGCTGAATTTAATCAAAAACTTTTGATCTCTCTTAAAGTTAAAAATACAGGAAGTGTTGCAGGTAAAGAAGTTGTTCAATTGTATCTTTCAACTCCTAAAGGGAATATAGATAAACCATCAAAAGAATTAAAGGGATTTGTTAAGACCAGAGTATTGAAACCGGGAGAAACTCAAGTGGTATTTTTCGAACTTCAACCCAAAGACTTAGCTTCTTTTAATCCTTTGGCTTCCGCATGGATTGCCGATGCTGGAATCTATAAAATTGAGTTTAACTCATCTCTTACTAACACTAAGCAAGTATCTAATTTTTCATTACCAAATAAGTTAATTGTTGAAAAAGTAAACAATGTGTTAAATAATGATCTTAATTTTCAAGATTTAAAATCTAATAGATAAATCATAATCCATTATTTTTAAAGTCATATTAATTTAACAGAGCGGAAAATAAAATATTTTCCGCTCTTTTTTATATACTATGTTTCTCCCATTATTTTATCAAAAAATTTATTAGTACTTTTAACCTTCGTAAAAATATATTTTCAATCCATGTCTATAGCAGATTCATTACAAACAACTTTAGAAACCCTACCCTCTAATGTTCAATTAATAGCCGTTTCAAAAACTCATCCTGCAAAGGAAATTGAAGAAATGTATCAATGTGGACAGATCGATTTCGGTGAGAATAAAGTTCAAGAATTAGTTGAAAAATATAATCAATTGCCTAAAAATATTCGCTGGCATCAAATTGGGCATTTACAAAAGAATAAAGTAAAATATATTGCTCCTTTTGTTTATTTGATACATTCTGTTGATCGTTTGGAATTGCTTGATACTATTGAAAAAGAGGCGGTAAAAAATAATCGTCCGATTTCTGTTTTATTACAAATAAAAATAGCTCAAGAAGATTCTAAATATGGATTAACTTTCGATTCGGCTCTTGAAATACTTAAGCTTAAAAAGGATGGAATGTTTCCACATGTTACTATTCTTGGTCTTATGGGTATGGCTTCATTTACTGATAATACTTCTCAAATTGAAAAAGAATTTTCTTCTCTTCACGATTTTTATATAACCCATCAAAATGAATATGGTCTATCGATTTTATCCATGGGCATGTCGGATGATTATCTAATTGCCATAAAGTGCGGAAGTAATATGGTTAGAATTGGATCTAAATTATTTGGAAAACGAAATTATACTGCGTAATTTTTTACGGGAATTGTTTGATAAGCTATTTCTTTTAACATATTGTCTTGGGTAAAGAGAAAATCAATTCTGCCTAATAATAAACCGGCCCATCCCACTTGATTGAGCAATACTACTTTGCCTTCTTTGTTTAGATATTTTTCCGGTTCTTTAAAAAAGGTATGTGTATGGCCTCCGAGTATTAAATCTATATTCGATGTTTGCTGACACAATTTCACATCGCAAATTTTATCGGGAAAATTAGGATATTTATATCCTATATGGGAAAGGCAAATTACTAGATTACATTTTTTTTCTTTTTTTAGCATTCTTGCTCGATCTTGTGCAATTTCTATAGGGTCCAGATATTTAGTTTCTAAATAATTCTTTTTTTCAACCAATCCGGCTAATTCAACTCCTAACCCAAATAATCCTATTTTAATGCCTCCCTTTTTTATGATTTTATAATCTTTGGTTAATCCTTCCAACAGCGTATTGCTAAAATCATAGTTTGAACAAAGAAAATCAAATTTAGCATGTGGCAGTTGTTTTTTAAATCCCTCCAATCCATTATCAAATTCATGATTTCCCATAGTTGAAGCTTCATATCCCATGGTTGACATTAATTTAAACTCCAGTTCACCTCCGAAAAAATTGAAATAAGGAGTTCCTTGAAAAACATCACCCGAATCTAATAATAATACCTGTGCTTCTTGTTTTCGTATAGCATCTATTAAAGTTGCTCTTCTGGCAAAACCTCCTTGATTGGGATTTTTGGTATAAGTCGCCGGAAAAGGGTCTATTCTACTATGTTGATCATTGGTATGTACTATGGTTATTTTTTTGTCTGATTGTAAAACACGGGAAGCAAATGATAGGGAGGGAAAACTTAAAGCTCCTCCTGCTAAAGCAGCTGTTTTGATAAAATCTCTTCTTTTCATTTGAATTTTTTTAATCTTCAAAGACTAATCTTTGACCTTTAATGTCCGGCAATACTTTGTAATTTTTTACCTGTTCTAATAGAATATCTCGTAATTTTAAATGAGTGATTTCTTGGGCATCCGATTTCATGAAAAAATTCATTCTATCTCCGCCATTCATTAGATAATCTATGGTAACAACCCAATATTTTTTTGTTGGATCAAAATTTTTACCTTCAATTTGTGCAAAAATCAATTTATCTTTTTTATATACTAATTTTATTCCTGCCAACGGATGCCCTTTTTTTTCAATTCTTAAATAATCAAACATTTCCTTCATTTGAGTTTCATCTAATTGTAAAAGGACCATCTCATTTTCAAAGGGTGATACTTCAAATATATTTTCAACAGTAACTACTCCTTTAGGGATTATAGTTCTGATTCCGCCGCTGTTTAACAAACAAAAATCGGGTTCAGGTTTATTGTTTGTTTTAGCATATTTTTTAGCATATTCTAATACTAAGTCTGCTAATAAATTTCCTTCGTTGCTGGAGTATCCTGCTTTGGTGAAGTCTACATTGGCATAACTAATGGGTTGATTCATTATTGAATCTAATTGTTTTTTATATGGATAAATGAAATTTATAATTTGTGAATCCGATTTAATTGAATCAGTAATTTTTTTATTAAGATGTATTTGGTACACCTCTTTTACCTTATTTGTTTTACAATGTATCAATAACAACAAAAGGAAATTTAAAAAAATCACCTTACAAATTAATTTCATAATATTATAATCTATTGATTTAAAATTATATAAAATCCATTAGATGCACAATTTTTTAATAGAAATTATTTTTAGACCAAAAGGATTCATATAAATTTGAATTTTTATTTAATTCTGCTTCTAAGCTATCTTTCCCCATTATTTCTATTAGAGTTTTCTGATCATTATAAAGTGATCTTCCAAACCCTAGACCTTTAGCTTTTATTTCTCCTCCTATACTTTCAATAATTGTTGGAAACCAATCATAGGTTGTAAATTTTCTATTCTTAGATTGAATAGGTTTTTTTCTCGAATTAATAATACAATTATAGGGGTATCTTTGACATTTAATTTTATTAAAAAATTTTTCATCCATAGACAAGTGGTCTCCTAATAAGACTATAGTAGTATTTTCATAAAAGGGCTGAGCTTGAATCCACTTTATAAAATCATATATTTGTTTGCTTGAATAAGATATTACATTGGCGTATTGTTCTTTATATAAAATCTTAGCTTCTGATTCTAAATACCCATTTGAAAAATGGGTGTTTAGGGTGTTAATAATAACACTAAATGGCTTTTTTTTCTGAGATAATCGATTTATTTCATGTTTTGAGAACTCAAATAATTTTGAATCTTCTATTCCCCACCATACAAAATAATCTTTCGGAATCATTTGTTTTTCTTTAAAATAGTTATAGTCTACTATTTTAAAATTTCCATGAAATTGAAAAAATTTTTTCATGCCTGAATAATTCGAATCTGATCCTTGAATTAATAATTGAGTATATCCATTCTTTTCAAGTATATCTCCTAAGGTAATTACTCCTGGCAGAAAAGATTCATATGTAGATATATCATTGCCCTTCAATGGAATTTTTAAAGGGAGACCTGAATTTGATGAAACCATAGCGGCTATAGTCCATCCAGTAAAACTAACTTGAATACCTCCCCCAACGTTTTCTGTTGCACTAAAATTTAGGTTTTCGTTAGCCAACTTGGTTAATTCGGGTATTATATTTGTATCAAAACAACCGCCTTCTTTTTTTGATTGCATTGTTGATTCGATTGATTCTAAATAAATGAGGATTAAATTATTGGAATTTTTAGGAATTTTAATGTCTACATTTTTAGGATTAATGTATTCTTCATTATAAAAATCTGTTTCTTTAAAAAAATAATTATAAATGTTATTTACCTTTATATGTGTAGCAAAAAACCATATAGATATCGTTAGTGTTATAAAAGAAAAAATAGATACATTCCTATAGTTTTTTAAAAAAACAATAGGATATAATTGAAACTTATTTTTCAATTTAAAAATTCTTATATATAAAAATAATTTATTAGGTTTATAAAAATTTGTAGATAGAATTATTAATAATATAACTACAATTGATGAAAAAATTAAAGACTTTGTAATTAATTTTAATATATATTCATGATTGGGATTATAATCACGGACATTTATATGAAACCATAGTTGTTCAAAAACAACCCCATTAAAATTATTAATAATCCAATTTGCTGTACTAAATATAAGTATAGAAATAAATATGGTGATATATGAAAATATTTGTACTAGCTTTTTAAATGTTTTAAACATTATTTTCCTCTAAAAACTAAAATTGTCTTAACTTTTTTAATTATTACATAAGCTATTACTGAATTTAATATTGCAAATATTAATGCTAATAATAAATATTTTATACAAAAACCTATTGTATATAAACTTTTATCTTCTAAAGACAAATCTATATTGGTTAAAAAATAAAAGCTTCCAATAACCATAAAATTTATTACGTTAATAAAAATAATAGCTCTTTTAATATATATATAAAAATTAGTTGATTTGTTTAATAAATATTCAAGAAAGGATGCAGATATAAAAGCAGGTAAAATGAACAATATTATTTGTATCATATTTTAAATATAATTTCAAAAAATTTTATCTTCTCACCAAATATAGTTAATTTTTTGAACCTACTAAAACATTGGTATAAATAATTTCATATTTATGTATTTAAAATATACAAATTACATTATATAAGATTTATTATTTAAAAAAATTTTTAAAAAATTTTTTTGTCTATAATATAATTTATTATATTACGCAACATAATATAAGGAACTTTTAATATTTACTATGTTTATCATAGAATAAATCACTTTATAGAGAATATTCATTTCAACATACTATTTTTAATTAATTTTAATTAAATCAATATTATTTATATTTGTAAAGATTATAATTATCTTAAGTAGATGAAAATCCTTATAACTGGAATAGCAGGGTTTATTGGGTACCATTTAGCTGAGTATTTAGCCACAAGAGGAGATGAGATAATTGGAATTGATAGTATTAATGATTATTATGATGTTAATTTAAAATATGGAAGACTTGTTGAATTAGGTTTTAACAATTCGGAATTTGAATATAATAAAATCATTGTAAGCGCTAAACATCCCAATCTTTCTTTTATAAAACTCAATTTAGAAGACAAAATTAAATTAGAACATTTATTTGCCGAAAAAAAATTTGATTATGTTATTAATTTAGCAGCTCAAGCAGGAGTTAGGTATTCATTAATAAATCCAAATGCTTATATTGATTCTAATATAGTTGGTTTTATTAATATTTTAGAATGCTGTCGAAATTATCCCGTAAAACATTTGACTTTCGCCAGTAGTTCAAGTGTATATGGTTTAAATTCCAAACAACCTTTTTCTACTAAAGATAATGTTGATCATCCTGTAAGTTTATATGCTGCTAGTAAGAAAAGTAATGAGTTAATGGCCCATACCTATAGCCATCTATTTGGTATTCCTACAACTGGATTACGTTTTTTTACTGTATATGGTCCTTGGGGGAGACCTGATATGGCGTTTTTTATTTTTACCAAGGCCATTTTAGAAAATAAACCAATAAATATTTATAATTATGGTAACATGAAGCGGGACTTTACTTATATATCTGATATTATTCAAGGTATCGTAAAAGTAAATGACAATCCGCCTAAAGAAAATAAAAATTGGAACACTATGGATCCTGATCCATCTTCTTCTCAAGCTCCATATAAAATCTATAATATAGGTAATAGTAAGCCTGTAGAACTCATGACTTTTGTTAAAACTATTGAAGATAAATTAAATAAAAAAGCTATCATAAATTTACTCCCTATACAACCCGGTGATGTTCCATCAACATATGCTGATGTTACTGACTTAATTGAAACATTAGACTACAAACCTGAGGTTTCCGTCAATGATGGAATTAAAAATTTTATTACATGGTATAGAAATTATTATTCTATATAATTGAAAAAATCATGCTGTCTTACTTTAAAGATATTAAGATATGTATAATCGGTCTTGGATATGTTGGGCTACCTTTGGCTATTGAATTTGCTAAAAAATATAAGGTTATAGGTTATGATATATCATCTGAAAGAATTTCTCAATTAATGAATTTTGAGGATATAACATTAGAAATAGCATCAGAAGAAATATCAAAAGTATTAGTAAATTCTACAAACAGCTTTAAAAATAATATCGGTTTTTATCCTACAACCAATTTACAAGACATAAGTGATTCAAACATATATATCGTTACAGTACCTACGCCAGTCGATTCATCTAACAAGCCAGATTTGAGCTTTTTAAATTCAGCAAATATAACTATAGGTAAGGTAATTGAAAAAGGAAATATAGTTATCTATGAATCTACATTTTATCCAGGATGTACCGAAGAAGAATGTATTCCTATTATTGAAAAAATATCTGGATTAAAATATAATTTAGATTTTTTCGCAGGATATTCTCCGGAAAGAATTAATCCTGGAGATAAAATTAATACTTTATCTAAAATAAAAAAAATTACATCTGGTTCAACTCCATATATTGCTGACATAGTAAATAACTTGTATGCATCAATTATTACCGCTGACACGTATAAAACAAGTAGTATTATAGTGGCAGAGTCTGCTAAGATAATTGAAAATGCTCAACGAGATATAAATATCGCTTTTGTTAATGAGCTGGCAAAAATATTTAATTTATTAGAAATAGATACTACAGAAGTTTTAGAAGCAGCCGGAACTAAATGGAATTTTATACCATTTAAACCAGGGCTAGTCGGAGGCCATTGCATAGGAGTAGATTCTTACTATTTAGCCCAAAAGGCTCTGAAAATAGGTTATCATCCAGAAATTATACTTGCAGGGAGAAAATTAAATGATTCCATGCCTCATTATATTGCTTCTGAAGTTATTAAGTTAATGGCTAAAAAGAATATTACAATAAACAATTCTAAAGTATTAATTTTAGGAATAACTTTTAAAGAAAATTGTAACGATATTAGGAATAGTAAAATTATAGATATTGTTTATCAACTTAATGAATACGGTATTTACGTTTGGGTTTATGATCCAATTGCTATTTCTGAGAACGTTGAAAAAGAATTTGGGTTAAAAAACATAAACACCATACCAGATCAAGTATATGATGGAATTATTTTAGCTGTTTCTCATAATATTTTTAAAAAATTTAATTTAAAAAAATATTTGAAAAAAAATTCCTTCATTTATGATTGTAAATCATTCTTTGACAAAGAAATGGTTGATAAACGTCTTTAAAAATTTGTACTATGAAAAATCCTTTAATTACTTTTCTGTCCCAGTTTATATTTAAAAAATTTATCCTTTATGATTGTAAATCATTCTTTGATAAAGATATGGTTGGTAATCGTCTTTTAAAAATTTTTACTATGAAAAATCCTTTAATTACTGTTTCTATCCCAGTTTAT
>NZ_WINL01000004.1:0-136260 GCF_009827705.1 Apibacter sp. B3935 | reverse complement strand
CTTTGATAAAGATATGGTTGGTAATCGTCTTTTAAAAATTTTTACTATGAAAAATCCTTTAATTACTGTTTCTATCCCAGTTTATAATTGCGAAAAATATATAGAACGTTGCATTAATTCTGTACTTAATCAAACATATCCTAATATTGAAATTTTGATAGTCGATGATAGAGGGAAAGATAATAGCATACAAATTATTAAGAACATTCAAAATGTCTTTCCTGATAAGATACGAATTATTGAGCATAATGAGAATAGCGGTGCTGCAGCTGCCAGAAATACGTGTATTGACAATGCTAAGGGAGAATATATTTTTTTTATGGATGGAGATGATGAAATTACGACCGATTGCATTGAAATATTATATTTAAAAGCCTATGAAACAAATGCAACTATGACCATTGGACAAATAACTGCTATTGATACTTTTTCTAATTCTGAATATCCAATTTTCAAATTCAATGATAATCTGACGTTCCTCTATAATAATGATATTATTTTAGAATATTTTTGTAATGGGGAATGGGCGGTTTCTCCTTGGAATAAACTTCTTAAATTAAATTTTTTGAAACAAAATAATATTTACTTTACTAAAGGTTTATATGCAGAAGATGAATTATGGTCTTTTCATATAGCTCTTAAATTGGATAGTACAGCATTTGTTAATAAAAATACTTATAAATATTATCTTCACAAAGATTCTATTATTTTCAATAAGAAAAAGGTATACTTTGAAAACATTCATACGATTCTAGAACGTATGGCTGAAGAGTATTACAAAGAATCTTCTTTAAGAAAGAAATATATATTAAACCATATTATTAAATTTAAAGAATTAGCTCTTACTATGCAATATAAAGTAATGAGAAAAGATGTAGACTATTGGAAACATAATTACTCACGTTTAAAAAAAGCACCAAGTTTAAAATTTCATGATTATTTTTCTTCTTTGTTTACTATAGATGTAAAGAAAAAAAATATTTTTCAAAATTTACCTGTAAATTATGGGTATAAATTATTTAAATGGCGATATGAAAGAAAATAAAAAATAAACCAAATTATAATTTAGTGTTTTAAAAAAAATAAGCACTTTGTTATATATTTAAGTTGATATAAAAAATTCATTTTAGTGCTTTCAATATCAGGATAAACCGTCAGATACTGATAAAGAATTTTCCAAGACAACTCTTTTTGAGCAAGAAAATAACCGGCCACACTTTTTTTATAAGTTTTCTCTAAAAATTTCGAACTAAATGGACTCCCTTTTTTTTCATTATATTCTATAAGTCTTTTTGCCCAATTTATAAATGGCTTTAAATCTGCAAACTCACGTAAGACTTGATGAGCCAATAAAGCATCAACCCATTTTATATTGTATAATTCAGACTTTTCATTTATTAACTTATTTAATACTTTATAGTGGATTTTTTTTGAAACTTCCCATTGCTCCTTGTTTCGTATCATTTTTCCCTTATCCATAATAAAAGAAGCTTGATTTCCAGAAATTCTATAATATACTAATGGTTCAGGAATAGTAATGAATTGTATATTTAATTCCAACATTCTTACAAATAATTCATAATCTTGTGCCAACCTAAAATTTTCATTGTAATATAAATCATTTTTTTTTAGAATTGAAGTTCGAAACATAGTTGCGGGTTGAGCTACAGGGCAGCCCAATAATTGATTATCTTTTATATCTGAATGATTTATACTAAATTCAATTATATTATTTTGCAAACCAAAACATTGCAAAAAAGAAGAACAGACACCTATTTCTGGATTTGCTTCCATCAAGTGAACCTGTTTTTCAATTTTATCTTTGACATAATAATCATCGGCATCTAACAAAGCAATATATTGTCCTTTAGCTTGTTGTATGCCTATATTACGAGTAAAAGCTGAACCTAAATTCTTTTTATTTTCAAATATTTTAATCTTATTATTTTTCGAATATTTGTTTTTTATAATTTTTAAAGTATCGTCTGTAGAGCAATCATCAATAATAATTATTTCTAACTTAGTATAAGTTTGATATAATAAACTATTTATTGCATTCTCTATGTAATCAGCTACATTATAAGTAGGCACAATAATGGTTACTAAAGGCAAAAATGACATATGTGTAGTTAGATAAGTAGTTGAGTTTTTATATATTTATATTAAACTTATTTATAAAAAAACAAGTTTATTGATTATCTATTTTAATAGTGTTACTTTAAATTATACTAATCAAAAAATTCATTTGAAAAATTTAGATTCGGCCTTATAATACCCGGTAATGTATTACTATTTGATCCTATAGTTTCATTTAAAATTTCAAATTGTATTACTTCATTTTGACTATAAAGCTTATATCTTTGGTTTTCAGAGAAAATTAAATTAAATGTATATGTTCCAGCATTAAGTAAGTTTTCTTCGATTTGTCCTTTAACTTTATAGATACCTCTTCTAGAATTTTTATTTGTTGTTACTAATTCTCCTGTATGAAATATTGTTATTTCATCTGAATTTTTTAATTCAAATATTACATCCAAATTAATTTCTGTTTTATAGTTATAAAATGTTAATTCAAATTCTACACCAGATGAAATCGTTAAATAATTACCTTTAATAGGTTGAGTGTTAAATTTTAATATTTTAATATTTTGATTTCCTGGTGCTGATTCTATATCTCCCTTATGATCTATACTTGATATAATATTTGTTAACTTCTGATAATATTCAACTGCATCTAAGGTATTTCCAGAATATGAAACAGTACCGTTTTGTAAAACAACACCTTGAGTGCAAAGAGTTTTAATTGCTGCAATATTATGGCTTACAAACAATACTGTTCGACCGTCGTTTACACTTACATCTTTCATTTTACCTAAACATTTTTTTTGAAATTCTGCATCTCCTACTGCCAATACCTCATCTACTATCAAAATATCAGGCTCCAGGTGTGCTGCTACAGCGAATGCTAAACGAACATACATTCCAGAAGAATATCTTTTAACTGGTGTATCAATATATCTTTCAACTCCTGAAAAATTTACTATTTCATCAAATTTTGAGCGTATTTCTTTCTTAGTCATACCTAATATCGCTCCATTCAAAAAAATATTTTCTTTACCGGTTAATTCAGGATGAAATCCTGTTCCCACTTCAAGTAAGGATGCAATTCTACCATTTACTTTAATTATACCTGAAGTAGGTGATGTCGTTTTAGATAATATTTTTAATAAGGTCGATTTTCCAGCTCCATTTCTTCCTATTATTCCTAGTACTTCGCCTTGTTTTACATCAAAATTTATATCTTTTAAAGCCCATACATAATCTGACTTCCCTTTAGATGTTCTATCATTAACTTCACCTACTTTAAAAAAAGGATCTCCTTTTCCCATTGTTTTCCACCACCATTTTTTGATATCTTGTTGTAAAGATCCAGTACCCACTTGACCCAATCTATATAGTTTTGATATATTTTCAATTTTGATCGCTAAATCCATATTTATATTGACAAATATTTTTTTAATTACTTAATAATATCCTATTACAATTTTTTTAGTCTTTTTTTTGTAGTAAACAATTTAAACAATGCACATAGATCCAATTCTTATATACATTTTCTCTTTATTTAATTTATATATAAAATTAACAGTTTTAGTATAGTAGACATTTATAGTATTACATAAACGATATATAAATAATAGGTTTATTTACATCGTTTCTTAGATAAATATTTTAATAAAAACTTATTTTCAAATTAGAGTCTTTTATTGTTATTCACAGAAGTTATTCTAAATAATAATAAATAGACTTATTTTAGAGATATTAATACTAAACAGTATCCATAAAACTCCTTTCCACTTTATTGAATATTATTATTCCAATAAATATGCTAAAAAATGTAAATATGGTACTATATAACAAACCTCCCCAACTCAAGATTCCTTCACCTAAAAAACCATGCTTAAAAGCTTCAATAATAGGTGAAATAGGATTAATCATTGCTAAAAAGTGAAATTTTTCAGGAAGCTTTTTATATATTATAGATATGGGATAGATAATTGGAGTTGCATACATAAGTAATGAAACACCAAAAGATAATAAATAAGATAAATCTCTATATTTTGTAGTCATAGAGCAAATAATTAGACCAAAGCCTAAACTTAAACCAGCCATTAATATTAATAGAAATGGAAGTAGTAAAGCATAACCATTGATATTTATCTGAACACCCTTTATTAAAAAATAAATTAAAAAAATTATGAACAATAAAAATTGAATTCCAAATCTAAGCAAATTTCCTATAATAATAGATAAAGGCATAACTAATCTAGGGAAATAAACTTTTCCAAAAATACTGGCATTATCTCTAAAAACATAAGATGTTCCTGTTAAACAGTCTTGAAAATAATTCCATAATGTTAATCCAGATAAATAAAATAATATTCCTGGTATTCCATCAGTTGATATTCCTGCAATGTTACCAAAAACTACATTAAACATTAAAGAAGTAAAAATTGGATTTATAAAAAACCAAAGCGGACCTAAAACTGTTTGTTTATAATTTGCAACAAAGTTTCTTCTTATCATAAGAGCTAATAAATCCCTGTATTTCCAAACCTCTCCTAATTTAAAATCAAACAGGGAATGATTTGCGCTTATTTCTTCTGTCCATTTTTGCATTTTTTCCATTTAACTAAAAAATACTAACGTTTATAATAAGTTATGTTTTTAAGATACTCTCCGTATCCACTTTTTCCATATTTGTTTGCAATTTCATATAATTTTTCTCTTGAAATAAACCCCCTTTTATAAGCGGTTTCTTCTATACATCCGATTTTAATACCTTGTCTTTTTTCTATCACTCGAATATATTCAGTGGCATCATGCAAAGAATCAAAAGTTCCCGTATCCAACCAGGCGGTACCTCTATCCATTACGCCCACTTCTAACTCTCCATTTTCTAAATACATCTTATTCACATCTGTTATCTCATACTCTCCTCTGGCTGATGGCTTTAATTTTTTAGCTATTTCTACTACTTTATTATCATAAAAATATAATCCCGGAACTGCATAATTAGATTTTGGATTCAATGGCTTTTCTTCTATGGAAATAGCTTTCATATCTTCATTAAATTCAACAACTCCATATCTTTCCGGATCATTAACATGATAGGCAAAAACAATGGCTCCTTTTGGATTAGTTTTAGATCTCAATAACTGACTTAAACCTGCTCCATAAAAAATATTATCCCCTAATATCAATGCCACCGAATCATCACCAATAAATTTTTCACCTATCACAAAGGCTTGGGCTAAACCATTAGGTTTATGTTGTATTTCGTAAGTTAACTTACATCCAAAATCTGATCCATCTCCTAATAATTTTTTAAATATTTCTTGATCGTTAGGAGTGGTAATAATTAAAATATCTTTAATTTCTGCATCCATTAAAACAGATAATGGGTAATAGATCATGGGCTTATCATAAACGGGCATAAGTTGCTTACTTACAGCTATAGTTAGCGGATATAACCTGGTTCCAGATCCTCCTGCTAATATAATTCCTTTCATATAATTATTTTATTATAAATGTATTAAACATAACATTAAAATCCGACCTATCGCTGTTATTTTTATCTTCAACTATCTGTAAAATAATTGTTTTATCTTCATAGTGTGTAACCCCTATTTCTCCGTATACCTTGTTTTTAGTATCATCGGCTTCATAATTGGCAGTTATCC
Organism: Apibacter sp. B3935; assembly: GCF_009827705.1. Classification (NCBI taxonomy): domain Bacteria; kingdom Pseudomonadati; phylum Bacteroidota; class Flavobacteriia; order Flavobacteriales; family Weeksellaceae; genus Apibacter; species Apibacter sp. B3935. Next base: position 130,519 of record NZ_WINL01000004.1, on the reverse strand, counting down.
AATCAAATTTACCAATATGGGTTGATTTATTTTTGCTTATAACTTTAAAGCCTACTTTTTGATAAAAATATTTAAGTTGATTGATCTGATCACTTAGTAATGAGTCGGCAGATAATTTTTTATTAAAAATGCTAATTGCAATGGTACTTTCTACTTTGTAATTGGTGTACTTGTCTATTTCTACATACCTGTTACCCTCTTTGAAATAGTCGTTTTTCACTTTCCAATATAAAGGTAAATTAATTGATATTCCTTCTTTTTGATAGGTATTCGTTGTTTGTTTATTACTTTCTTTACTTTGCGTACATGAACATACTAAAATTATCAACGAAAAGATAAATACACTTATTTTAGTCATAACAGATTTTAATTTAAATCATATTGTTCTTCATAATATTTTCTGTATAACCCGCTTGTGACATGATTTAACCAATCCTGATTTTCCATATACCAATCTATAGTTTTAATTAGTCCTTCTTCAAAATTAACGGAAGGCTTCCATCCTAGTTCTTTGTTTATTTTAGTAGCATCAATAGCATAACGTAAATCATGCCCTGGACGATCTTTAACAAAAGATATTAATTTAGCACTTTCTCCTTCGTTTCTTCCTAATTTCTTATCCATTAATTTACATAATAAATGAACTAAATCAATGTTTTTCCATTCATTAAATCCTCCTATATTATAATTTTCTTTGTTTTTTCCCTTATGAAAAACCAGATCAATAGCTGTGGCATGATCGATTACATATAACCAATCTCTTGTATAATTGCCATCGCCATAAACCGGCAAAGGTTTTTTATTAATGATGTTATTGATTAATAATGGAATAAACTTTTCAGGAAAATGATTAGGCCCATAATTATTTGAACAATTTGTTATAATTACAGGTAAATTATATGTATCTGCATATGCTCTCACAAAATGGTCTGAAGATGCTTTTGATGCTGAATATGGTGAATGAGGATTATATTTAGTTTCTTCTGTAAAAAAACCCGCTTCATTCAATGAACCATAAACTTCATCAGTAGATACATGATGAAACCTTTTACCTTCATAATTATTATTCCAAATTCTTTTTGCCGCATCTAAAAGGATTACTGTTCCAATAACATTTGACTTTACAAATTCTAAAGGTGTAGTTATAGATCTGTCTACATGGGATTCAGCGGCTAAATGTATTACTCCATTTGGTTGGAATTCTGCAAATATTTCTTTTATTTGTTCTTCGTTAGTTATATCAGCTTTTAAAAATTGATAATTAGGCTTATTTTCTATATCTTTTAAATTTTCTAAATTACCGGCATAAGTTAATGCATCTAAATTTAAAATTTTATATTCCGGATACTGAGTTACAAATCTTCTGACTACATGAGATCCAATAAATCCGGCACCTCCTGTAATTATTAATTTTTTCATTTATTTAAAAATTATCTATCCATTTATTAATTTTCTTCCAATACTTTTGTAGTAAAAGCCATGAGTTTGTAATTCATCTAGATTATAAAGATTTCTTCCATCAAAAATAGCTTTATTATTCATCTTTTTTTCCAAAATATCAAAATGAGGATTTCTAAATTCACCCCACTCTGTTACAATAATTAATGCATCTGCACCATAAACACAATCATACATATTGTTGGCATATTCTATTTTATTGCCTAATATTTTTTTTACATTATTGACGGCAATCGAATCGTATGCTTTAACTTTTGCTCCTTTTTCCAGAAGCATATCGATTATTTCAAGTGAGGAAGCTTCCCGAATATCATCCGTATTTTCTTTGAAAGCTAACCCCCAAATTGCTATTTGTTTATTTTTTAAATCTCCTAAATATTTTTCGACTTCGGGTACTAATATGGTTTTTTGTCTTTGATTTACCTCTTCTACAGATTCTAAAATTTCGAAAGTATATCCAACTTCTTTTCCGCTTTTAATTAAAGCTTTTACATCCTTGGGAAAACAACTCCCTCCATATCCTACACCCGGAAATAAAAATCGATTTCCGATCCTTTCATCCGACCCCATACCTAATCTTACTTTATCAACATCTGCTCCTACTTTTTCGCAGTAATTAGCTACTTCATTCATAAAGGTGATTTTAGTGGCTAAAAAAGAGTTGGAAGCATATTTTGTTAACTCAGAAGATTTTTCATCCATCTTTATCATTTTAGCACCGGCATTAGTTAAGGACAAATAAATTTTATCCATTATTTCAAATGCTTTCTGTGAACCGGCTCCCACAATTACTCTTTCAGGATTCATAAAATCTTCCACAGCGTATCCTTCTCGTAAAAATTCCGGATTTGAAACAACATCGAAAGATACCTGTGTTTTTGATTTTATCAAGTTTTTGACTTTTTCTGCTGTACCTACCGGAACCGTACTTTTATTTACTATTAAGGTATATTCAGTCATTAGATCTCCTATTTGTCCGGCAACTTCCAGTACGTAAGATAGATCCGCTGAGCCATCTTCTCCCGGTGGAGTTGGCAAGGCTAAAAATATTACATTTGAAACTCGCATTGCTTCACTCAAATCTGTGGTGAAAAACAAACGACCTCCTTTTATATTTCTCAGAAATACTTCTTCTAATTGTGGCTCATAAATAGGTACTTGCCCATTTTTCATCAAGGTAACTTTTTCTTCATTTATATCAACACAATGTACACTATGTCCCAAATCTGCAAGGCATGTTCCTGAAACCAGTCCTACATATCCTGTACCAACAATTGTAATATTCATATATTTAAATATTTTACAAAAATATAATTTATATTTTATTAATTATTTTATCTATTAGTAATACTATAGGTTTTCAATAGGATTAAAATAATTTATAGGATATTCCCCAGAAAAGAGATATATTTGCCGATCCTTTATCTTTCCCATACCCGGGAATAACTAAATTATCAACATTTTTCTGTTTGCTGGAAAACAATAGAAATTTCGGACGAACCATGAAATCAATATAAAAAGGTGAGTTTCCAATTTGAACTTTAGCTCCAGCTACTGCTTCTATCCAGCCGGAACTTACATTTGCTTCTGGTAAAGAACCTTCTCCAATTATTTGTATTTGTCCTTCGGGATTCATTCCCTTAAGAGGATATTTTTTTACATTTTGCTTGAAGGGGGAATAACCAAATCTTCCTCCTATATAAAACCCTTCGCCTGATTTTTCATAGTTGTTAGTTAAAATATAATTTATTCCTATTTCTCCAAAAACTCCTTTTGCATCAATATTCCAGTTATTTTTATTATAAATATTTTTTTCATACCCTACTTCGGCAACAGCCAACCACCTATTTTTAATTTTATAAGCGATAAAACTACTATATTTTTTTTTATCTGCAAAAAAACCAGCAACCGGATTTAATAAATCCACTCCTATAAATAGTTGATGCTTTGGATTTTTTACCGAAATAGAATCGTTGCTTTTAGTTTGGGAATGAGCATATATCCCCAGAAATACACTAATAAGCAATACGTAAATTCGTAGAGGATTCATTATAAATTTGATTAGTTTGACCTGTTATGGATTTTATAGTTGTAAGCGCAGTTGCATCATAAGTCACCTCATTAAATGTTACCTTGAATCCACATGCTTTTGAAACAAATTGCTGATCAGTCAAGTATTTTATTGTAATAATATTTTTACTTGAATCCGGAGTATGCAGTGTATCGTATAAATAAAAAACAGTTTCGTCGGATAAAGAATTTAAAGGTAATTGTATACTGTCTTTCCCAAGAAAGACACCTTCAGAATGTACAGAACCATCCGGCATTTTCCTGTCAACATATAATCGGGTTTTCTTATATTTATTACCTAAACTATCCAATTCTATAGTCAATCTCGGTGTAGTAACTTTGTCGCAAACATCATCATCTACACAGGAAAAAACAAGTAAACCTATAAAGAATAGGACGAATAGTATATTTATTTTTTTTTGAAACATTTTTATTTTAGTTTAAGAAGCGCAACGCTTTCTACATGATAAGTCTGTGGAAACATATCTACAGCTTGAACTTTTACAACTTCGTATTTTTCTTTCATCAACTCCAGATCCCTAGCTTGTGTTGCTGAATTACAACTTACATAAACTATTTTTTGGGGGGCTATGCGTAATATAGTGTCTACTACATTTTTATGCATTCCTTCTCGCGGCGGATCGGTAACGATAATATCCGGATGACCGTTTTCATGAATAAATTCTTCTGTGAATATATCTTTCATATCTCCACAATAAAAACGACAATTTTTAATATTATTATATTCAGCATTTTCTTTCGCAGCTTTTATTGCCTCGGGTACCGCTTCTACACCGACCACAGTTTTTGCTTTACGAGAAATAAATTGCGCTATGGTTCCTGTTCCTGTATAAAGATCATACACTACTTCATCGCCTTTTAAATCAGCAAATTCTCTTGCTATTTCGTATAATTTAACGGCTTGTTTATAATTGGTTTGAAAAAATGATTTGGGTCCAATTTTAAATTTTAGTCCTTCTATCTTTTCCGTTAAAAAACCATTTCCATAGAATATTTTAACATCCAAATCATATAAGCTGTCATTTCCTTTAGAATTTATTGCATAAAGAATCGTTTTTACTTCAGGAAATTCTTCACGAATATAGTTCAACATTTTGCTAATATTTTGCTCATCCTCTCTAAAAAATTGAAGTAAAACCATTAGATCATTTTTAGAGTTAGAACGAATCATTAATGTTCTAAGAAATCCGCTTTGTTCTTTAAAATCATAAAATTCCATCTTATGCTTTAAAGCAAACGCTTTAATAGAATTTCTGATTTTATTTGAAGGTTCTTGTTGTAAAAAACATTCTTTAATGTCTAACACTTTATTCCATTGTTGAGGTATGTGAAAACCCAACGCATTTTTATCTTCAATATCTATATCGGATTGTATTTCCTCAGACGTCAACCATCGAGCATTAGAAAAGGAAAATTCCATTTTATTTCTGTAAAAATACTTATCCGTTGAAGGGATAATGGTTAATTCTTGAAAATTATCAATTTTTCCAATTCTTTTTATATTATTGTAAACCTCTTTCTCTTTATATTCTAATTGTTTTTCATAAGAAAGATTTTGCCATTTACAACCTCCGCATATTCCAAAATGCATACATTCGGGATTCACTCGATCAGAAGAATAGTTAATAAAATCTAAAACTTTAGCTTCATAATAATTTTTTTTAGACTTAATAACTTGGACATTAACTATATCTCCCGGTACGGCATAGCCTACTAAAACTGTTTTTCCTTCTTCAGTTTTTCCTATCGCAACCCCCTTAGCTCCGGCAGTAGTAAGCTCTAAATTGGGGATCTGTATATTTTTTTTTCTTCTCAAACTACAGAATATAAAATAAGATTACAAAAATACACAAAAAATGTATTCTATAAAAAGAGTTTATATTTACTGATTTTGAACAGAATACCCTGCATATTTTTATCTTATAAAACTATTTTAATCTAAAAAAATACTGTATTTTTGAGTTTTGAAAAACAATAAAAATTAATTAGTCCAAAATGAATTTATTATCCGATCGCGTTAATCGTCTTAGCTATTCTCAAACCTTTGTTATGTCTAACAAAGCTCGAGAATTAAAAGCTCAAGGAATCAATGTTATTAGCTTAACTTTAGGAGAGCCTGATTTTGAAATTCCTGAATTTGTAAGGGAATCTGCCATCAAAGCGATTAATGATGGTGTTAAATCCTACACCCCCGTTCCCGGATATCTTGAATTAAGAAAAGCTATTGCTAATAAATTTAAAAGAGACAATAATTTAGAATATAAACCTGATCAAATAGTTGTTTCGAACGGAGGAAAACAGTCTATTATTAATGTATTGCTTTCAATCATTAATGATGGAGATGAAGTAATCGTTCCTGCTCCTTATTGGGTAAGCTATTATGAAATGGTTAAACTTGCCGGAGGGGAAAATATTGTGGTAAATACTACCATTGACACTGATTTTAAAATCACACCCGAACAGCTTGAGAATGCTATAACACCAAAAACCCAAGCGTTTTTATTCAGCTCTCCATGTAATCCTTCGGGAACTGTTTATACTAAAGAGGAATTATATGCCTTAGCTAAGGTATTAGAAAAGCATCCTAACGTAATTATTATTTCTGATGAAATATATGAATATATAAATTATGAAGGAAAACACGAAAGTATAGCTCAATTTCCTGAAGTTTTTAATCAGACTGTAACAATTAACGGCGTTTCCAAATCGTATGCCATGACAGGTTGGAGAATTGGATATTTAGGAGGCCCAAAATGGCTTACTGATGCTTGTGATAAAATTCAAGGACAAATGACCTCAGGGGCAAATTGTATTGCTCAAAAAGCCTCTATAACAGCTATAGAAGCTGATCCTTCGGTTATTGATTATATGATTGACGGTTTTAAAAAGAGACGGGAGCTCGTATACAATTTGCTGCATGAAATCCCGGGATTTAAAGTTAATAAACCGGCCGGAGCATTTTATTTCTTTCCTGATGTATCTTTTTATTTTGGGAAAACTATTCAAGGACATAATATTACAAATTCCGATGATTTTGCTTTATTATTATTAGAAAAAGCACATGTAGCTACAGTGGGTGGTGTATGTTTTGGAGACAGTAATTGCATAAGGTTATCATATGCGGCTTCTGAAGAAGATCTTATTGAAGCTTTAAAAAGAATTAAAAATACCTTATCGTAAAATAATCATTTCTAATTTATAAAAAATAAAAGCTGTGAAAATTCACAGCTTTTATTTTTAGTAAATATTCAAACCTAATTTATTAGGCTTCAGTTAATTTATCTATTTAGATAAATCAACGGTTTCTGCTGTCGGGGCATTGTTCATTACTGATTTTACACCATTTTTAGCATTAGTTTCATTGTCATAAAGCTCACTGGTTCCTACTATTTGTCCGTTACCGGCCTTTAAGTTAAAAAACCACTTTTTGTTAGTGGACTGTTTCAATTCAAAACGATCTTCGTTTTTAGAATTTCTCTTTACAGAACTAACGCCTTTTTGACAATTTGTTTTTTGGGTATATCCTTCACTTGCCAGGATAATCTGCCCGTTTTTCGCTTTCAGTCTAAATCGAAAAGCACCTGATTTGTCTTTAAAAATTTCAAACATAGTTGTACAAATTTTAGTCTTACTTTATTAAGCTTTTTAGTGTTATTTATCCAACTAATTACAGTATTCTTGTATTTTCAACAAATAATAGAGTAATAATGTTCTCCTTTTCTAAATAATTTCATACAAAGATATAAGTTCTAATTAATAAAGAACAAGAATAATATATTTTTATGACATAATACACATAAAGTTTGTAAATATTATTTCCATAAGTGCTAGTTTGACATAATTCTTTGCCTTTCCACTTCATAGCAAACTATTGCAACTGCATTGCTTACATTTAATGAATCTATTTGTCCTTTCATAGGTATTAATATATTTTCTTTCATTTTATCTTTCCAAAAATCTGAAATACCTGAATGCTCCGTTCCAAATATAACTGCAGCTGATTGGGTAAAATCAACATTTTGTATAATTTTAGAAGATTCATTCATATAAGTAGCATAAATCGGTATATTTTTTTTTATAAGAAAATCATATATATTTGTGTTTTTAGCTGATATAATAGGAATATTAAAAAAACTTCCTACTGATGAACGTATTACATTGGGATTGTATAGATCTGCTTTTTCTTCACATACTACAACCATATCTACACCAAACGCATCTGCTGACCTGCATATTGCCCCAAGATTACCCGGTTTTTCAATTGATTCAATAATCAGGATTAATGGGTGATCCGGCAATTTTATTTGGTCTAATTCATAGGTCTTATATTCATAAACCCCTAGTATGCCTTCTGATATTTTCCTATAAGCGATCTTATCATAAACAGATTGTGATACTTCATATTTGATAACGGAAGAAGGAAGTGTTATAGAATCTTGAAAAATATGTGGTTGTACGTAAAATTCAATAGGAACAAAACCATTTTTTAAGGCAAAAAAATTTTCGTTTTTGCCTTCAACAATGAATTTCCTTTGACTTTTCCTTTCTTTACTTTTTTCTAATAATTTTACTAAATTCTTTATTTTTGGATTTTTATTACTTTCTATATACATGATATAAAAGAAATTTGGCAAAAGTAAAAAAACTTATTCATTATTTAGATAATTTTATTACTTATATTTGAATTATTAGCATGAAAATTAAAAAACAATCCTTTTTTTATAGTCTTTTCTTTAGTGTTTTAGTAATAATTTCCTTAATCCTTAGTTATAACCTTTCAACTAAAAAATTAAATCTTGAACAATTTAATATAGAACAGTTAAGTTCTGAAGATATTGTTATAAATTATATAAAAATACATCATTCCTTACCAAATTATTATATTAAAAGATTAGATGCGCGTAAAGCTGGTTGGAAACCTGAAAAAGGTAATTTATGTCAAATACTCCCAGGAAAAGTAATTGGCGGTGATATATTTAAAAACAGAGAAAATAAGATTCCGTCCAAAAAGGGAAGAAAATGGACGGAAGCCGATTTGAATTATAAATGCGGAATGAGAGGAACTGACCGTATTATTTTTTCGAATGATGGACTAATTTTTGTAACTTATGACCATTATAAGACTTTTCAACAAAGATGAAAACAGTTTCTTTTGATTTTGACTCTATTTCTTCTTTACCTAAATTTTACCAAGTTTTTCAAAAAAAATTCGGTCTTGATTCTCATATGGTCAATAATTTGGACGGACTTTGGGATACGCTTACCGGTATTATTGAATTGCCTGTAAAAATTAAATTCCAAAACTTAGATTTAGATAAACTCCAAAAGTTTAAACAATTAATTACCTTATTTGAAGAAGCTGAAAAAGAAACTGATAGAGAACTCGTGTTTTCTTATATTTTATCCAACTAACTTATAATTTTGGATTACCTTTGTTGCTAATGTTGCTAGAAACATAAATTTACTTTATTAAAAACAATATACTGTGTCCGATAAAAAACTAGTCATAATTCCTACATACAATGAAATTGAAAACATTGAAGATATCATTTCATGTGTGTTTAGCCTGGAAGAGGATTTCGATATATTGATTGTTGATGATTCTTCTCCTGATGGCACAGGAGAGACAGTTGCCGACTTAATTCCAACATACTCCAATCGTCTTTTTTTAGAAGTCCGAAGTACTAAAAATGGCTTGGGAAGAGCCTATATCCATGGTTTTAAATGGGCATTGCAAAAGGGATATGATTATATTTTTGAAATGGATGCTGATTTTTCACATAATCCGAATGATTTAATTAAACTGTACCAGGCTTGTAAAAATGGAGCAGATTTAGCTGTTGGTTCTCGTTATTGCCAGGGAGTTAATGTAGTTAATTGGCCGATGAATCGGGTGCTACTTTCTTTTTTTGCCTCTAAATATGTGCGTTTGATTACCGGATTGCCCATTAACGATTCTACTGCCGGTTTTGTATGTTTCACTCGAAAAGTATTGGAGGAATTACCTCTTGATCAAGTGGAATTAGTAGGATATGGCTTTCAAATTGAAATGAAATTTAGAGCGTATTGCAAAAAATTTAAAATTGTTGAAATTCCTATTATATTTACAGACCGAACTAAAGGAAAATCGAAGATGAGTGGAGCCATCATCAGTGAAGCTGTTTTCGGAGTAATTAAAATGAAATTTATGTCTTTATTAGGAAGATTATGAGGCTTTATTTATATATATTTATTAGTCTGTCTTTAATGCTTTTTTCATGCCAACATCCGCTTGAAAAACCTGATCATCTGCTCTCTAAAAAGGATATGATTGCTATTTTAAGTGACATATATTTATATAAACAAACTCCAACCAATCTTCCATTGGATCAAGAAACTGCTTTTGATACATACGTTTCTATATTTAAGGCTCATCATACCACTAAAGAAATTTTTCAAAACAGTTACATATATTACTATACAGATGTAAATGCTTTACAGCATATATATGATAAAGTTATTGATAATCTTAAAAGTAAATTAACTAAAGATCAGCAACAACAATTAAAAGAAGAAGAATCACCCGAAAACCCTTGATAAAATGAAAATCAAATTTTTAGTTCTATGTATATTTTTTGTTTCAATGGTATTTTCACAAGATAAAAAAATATATAATCCTGATGAACATGCTCAACAAAAAATTGATTCTTGTATTAGTAAAGCTAAAAAAGAAAAAAAATTTATTTTGGTTCAAATCGGTGGAAATTGGTGTATCTGGTGTATTCGATTCAATACTTTAACTCAAAATAACGATACTATAAAGAATATTTTAACGGAAAATTATATTGTATATCATTTAAATTATTCAAAAGAAAATAAAAATGAGTCTATTTTAGCTAAGTTAGGTTACCCTCAACGTTTTGGTTTTCCAGTATTCGTAATCTTAAATGAAAAAGGTGAAAGAATTCATACGCAGCAATCTGATTTTTTAGAAGATAACAATTCAGGATATGACGTTAAAAAAGTTGAAAAATTTTTAAATGATTGGTCGCCAAAAGCCCTTGATCCCAATTTCAATAATTAATAGAAGGTACTTTCGTTTATTATTAAAAGCGTATGTTAGCTAATAAAAGCTATTATTTATTATTCTAAATTTTAAATATGATCTTTATGAGATTTGACAAAAATATATTGTTATCTATAATTTTATGCATATTCGTAGTAAATATTAATGCTCAAAAAATAACATTAGAAGAAATATGGAGCGGTAAATTTTACCCAAAAACCATTTCAGGAATAAAATCTTTAAAAAATGGTAAAGAATATACTATTCTAACTAAAAATGGTATTGAAAAATATTCCTATGATACCTTTAATAAAATAAATACGATCATTTCGGGTACTTATTCCGATTATTTATTTAATAATGATGAAAATTATTTGCTTTTAGAAAATGATTCGTTTCCAATATATCGACGCTCAAAATCGGGAATTTATACTTTATATAACATAAAAACTCAATCATTTTTAGAGGTCTTCAATAAAAAGCCCATACAAGAACCTATTTTTTCTCCTGATGGTACTAAAATAGCATTTGTTTATGAAAATAATATCTATTATCAAGAATTTCCCTCATTGCAAATAACGCAAGTTACGCATGATGGAAAAAAGAATAAAATCATAAATGGAATTTCAGATTGGGTTTATGAAGAAGAGTTTGCTCATGTCAGAAATTTTGAATGGTCGCCGGACGGAAAGAATATTGCCTTTATACATTTTGATGAATCTCATGTTAAAGAAGTTGATATTCCATTATATGAAAACTTTTTGTATCCCGATCATTTCGTTTATAAATATCCAAAAGCAGGAGAAGACAATTCTATAGTTAGCCTAAAGTTATATAATTTAGATAAAAAAGAAATTAATACGGTTTCTTTATCTAATTACGAAAACTATTATATTATAAATATTAAATTCTCACCCAATCGAGATTTATTCGCAATAACTTCCAATCGTTTTCAAAATAAAATTACTGTTTTAAAAATAAACCCAGCCAATCTTAACACTCAATTATTAGTAACGGAAACATCCACTACTTGGATTGAAACTGACAAACTTTATATTAATTTATTAGCCGATGGAAGTTTTATTTTAAACTCCGAAAAAAACGGCTACAATCACTTATATCTTTATAATGCTAAAGGACAATTAGTAAAACCTATTACTAAAGGGAATTGGGACATAATTCGGATTTATGGAATGGATAATAAAAATTCCCTCTTATACTTTCAATCCAATGAAAAAGGATCTAGCAATAGGATAGTAGCCTCCGTTAACATCAAAACCGGTAAACAGAAAATTTTAACAGATGAAATAGGAACCCATAATGCTTCTTTTAGTACTGATTTTTCTTATTTCATCGATCAATTTAGTACAGCAAATACACCTCCTGTATTTACATTGAGGAATAATAACGGATCTATATTAAAAACTTTGGAAGATAATTCGTCCTTAGTATCTTATGCCAATAAGAAAGAAATTCAAAAATTGGAATTTATTGAAATTCCTACTAAAAATGGGATTAAGTTGAAATCATACATGATTAAACCTATAAATTTCAATCCTGATAAAAAATATCCTGTTTTAATGTATGTATACGGAGGACCCGGATCTCAAACGGTAACTAATTCTTGGGATTCATTCAATTATTGGTGGCACCAAATGCTTGCGCAAGAAGGGTATATAATTGTTTCCGTTGATGGAAGAGGAACCGGAGGAAGAGGGGAAAACTTTAAAAAATCAACATATAAACAGCTAGGTAAACTTGAACTTGAAGATCAAATTGCTGCTGCAATGTGGTTGCAAACTCAATCCTTTATCGATTCTAACAGAATAGGAATATGGGGCTGGAGCTTTGGTGGTTATTTAACTTCTCTATGTATGACAAAGTCTAATGGCTTATTTAAAATAGGAATAGCTGTTGCACCGGTAACCAATTGGAGATTCTATGATACTATTTATACCGAACGATTTTTACAAACTCCTCAAGAAAATTCAACTGGATATGATGAAAATTCACCGATAAACTTTGCAAAAGATTTACAGGGTAAATTTTTAATTATTCATGGAACAGCAGATGACAATGTACATTTTCAAAATTCTGCAGCAATGATTAATGCTCTTATTGAAAATGGAAAACCATTTGATACAGCTATTTATCCTGATAAAGATCATGGAATTTATGGCGGAAATACTCGATATCATTTATATCAAAAAATAACTGATTACATTAAATCAAATCTGTAAGAATTCTTTAAATATTGACATTTATTGTTGATACATATATGTTTTTAGTATTTATTTGAATTGTATCAAATAAAATACTTTTGTAATTAATAAAATATACTTTATTTACTATAAATAAAAAAAATACTATTATTCAGTAATTAAATATATTTATAATCGACAAAAATCTACATTAACAGAGTAATATAGACTTTTTTATGACGTGATAATATAATATATAATTTTTTATAAAAACATAAAAAAGATATTCAAATTAATTTTTTGGCTTTATTTTTGAGAAAGTATAGTATAAATAATATTTTATATAACTAAAATATTAATTTTTTTTATATTAATAATATAATATTTCTTTTATAATTTTTTTTATTTAAACAAAATAATAATATGATTCAAATTTATTTTCTAATTCAGCATTTGTTTTAATACTATTATACTAATAATAGCATTTTTTTGAATATTTTATTTGGATTTATATTAAAAATATATTGATTGTCTTATAATTCAAGGCTAATAAATGTATAATTCTTTATTTTGAATAAAAGAAAATATTATCTTTGCTAAAATTTTAAGGATGACAATATATAAAGCCAGAGAATCGACAGATGTAATTGAAAGATTATATATTACCATGCGTCATCTTTTTAACCGAGGCGGTTTTAAACCAACTGGAACGTCTGGTCTTGAGCTCAGAAACTATCTTTTAAAATTAAATCCAGAAATATACGGATCAATAGCCGATCCGGATAAAGTGGAACTTAATGGGCTCAACTATGTATTAGATAGGCTTCCCCAAGGGATTGAAGAATGCTCATTTATATTTTTAACCTCCAATGAAGGATTAGACAAATCATCTTTTACTCCGATTTATCCTAAAAAAAGAAGGAGAACTTGTTATCGGGTGGATGAGCACCAAATGAATATTGAAGTATTATTAGGAAGATCTGAAATTTATGACATCCTTACTCACCTTACTTTTTTATACAACGAAGCTGATAAAATTAGAAAAAGAACCCATGATTTTAACGGAAAAGTAGGAAGAATTTGGATATCCGTTGAAAATGCAGCCTTGAGTTCAGAACCTTTAAAAAGAAAAGAAAGAGAGGTAATTTTAGCTCATATAGCCACCATGTTGGGCAGAAGCTTTGATGAAGTAATTACTGCTTATAAAAACTTTCAAGAACCAAATGATCCTGACCGTTTTATAAAGATTATTTACAATTTAGGAAGGGTAAGTAAAGAAGACGAATTAGGAATTCGAAGAAGAGAAATATTCTTCAGCTCCATTTTGAAGGAAAGAGTGGGTCATCATTTATTTGGTGAAAAATGGGCTGAAAACGTAAAAAAAACATTAGTTAAAAATAAATTAATTAATAAAAAACTTCATATAATTAGTTCAAACATGCACAGTGTTAAAAACATGTTGTATGCTTTTGATTCTTTAAATAAAAGTTTTCATGAGAATGAAGAACTAAAAGTATATGAAGATTTAAGTAAAAATCTAGATTTAGTTGAATCTGTAAAAAACTATGCCCAAAAAAATGGCATGATATATATAAAAGATACCAGCGGATCTAATATAGATGTTCAAATCTTTGATTTATCTAAGATAAGCTTTAAAAATACTCCTTTTAAAGATATAAAAAATTTAAATAAAGAGGATATCTTAATAGTATTTGATTATGCATTTGGAGAACAGGCTTTCGAAATAATGGATGAATTATTAAGGCCAATAAATAATGCTAAAGAAAACTTAAATCTAAATGTTGACTCAATATCCATTTTAGGTAAAGCAGGAATTTTGGTTGGAAATAAAGGAGATATCATGATACCGAATGCTCATATATTTGAGGGGACAGCAGATAACTATCCTTTTCATAACCAACTTTCTTTAAAAGATTTTGAAGGATATAATATTAATGCTTATAAAGGAGCTATGATTACTGTATTAGGCACTTCCTTGCAAAATAAAAATGTTTTAACTTATTTTATGCAAACATCTTGGAAGGCCATCGGATTAGAAATGGAAGGAGCTCACTATCAAAAAGCTATTCAAGTGGCATCTAAAATACGAAAACATATTGGCGAAAATGTAAAATTAAGATATGCCTATTATGCCTCAGATAATCCTTTAGAAACCGGAAGCACTTTAGCATCAGGAGGGTTAGGCCTAACCGGTGTAAAACCAACTTATTTAATTACAAAAAAAATACTTGAACAAATTTTAAACAATAAAAATTAATTCACACTTAATATATGGATAAACAAAATCAAAATTTAAATCAAGAGACCACCGTTTTAGATTTTTTAAATTATATAAAAAATATAATTAAAAAAATAATATCCTTTACGGGTGAAATATTTAAATATATTTTTAATACTATTTTAAGTTTTTTTGTCCTATTAAAAAGAAACATTATATTCATCGTCGTAACAGTTATTATTTTTGGAACAGTAGGATATTTTGATAAAGAAATATTACCAGCTTCTTATGATTATGAAATGATTGTAGAACCTAATTATAATAGTACGAATTCATTATATCAATTAATTAACTCATATAATGAACAAGCAGAAAGTAATGATGCTACTTTTTTTAAAGGTATTAAAAAAATTAATATATATCCTATAAAAACGTTTACTAATGATTTAGCTGTTTTTTATAGTACAGTAAAAAAATTAAGCAATAATTCTGAAAATGTTAATATAATTGATACTATTTTTACTAAAGAGTTAATTGAAAATTTTAGGAAGAATATTAATAATACAGATTATCCTTATCAAAAAATATATATAAATTCTTCAGTTGAGCTTTCATCTAAGGAACTTAAAGATAAAATTTTAGTTCCAATTGAGAATGATCCATATTTCAAACAATGTAGAAATGCTAAAATCACATCTATAGATTATAAAATTGAACAATCTAAGAAAGAATTAAAACTAATTGATACCCTATTATTATCTATAGCTAAAAGAAATATTTCAAATATTCCTACCTCTTCTTCATTATCTTTTAGTGCGGAAAATAAAAATAATGTTGAAACAGATCTCTTAAATAAATCAACGGATTTTATAAAAAAATTAGCCGATTTAGAACTAGAACGAGTGAAGTTATCTCAAGTAATTACATTAATTTCTGAGCCACAAAAAGTAATAAATAAAACATTAATTACAGAAGGAAGAATCTCTTCTTATTCTTTATATGGATTATTATTTGCTATATCAATTCTATTATTTATTCAGTTTGTAAAATATTTAAACAAATTTGAAAAAAGAAATTCTTAATACTGTAATAATTGGTCTTGGTAATATAGGAAAAATACACTTTGAAAATATATCACATAATGAAAATTTAAATGTAGTTGCTTTGATAGATACGGATAATTTTGTTTTGGAAAATAAAAATATCCCTATTTTTCAAAGTATATCAGAATGCCATAGTATTTTCCCTGATGTTGATTTGTATATAATTGCAACACCCAACGGTTATCATTATAAACAAACGAAAGAAATCCTGGAATTATCTAAAAATGTGTTGGTGGAAAAACCCATTACATTTCATAAATTCCAAATTGAAGAATTAATTACTATTGCAAAGAATAATAATGTTCGATTATTTACCTCTTTGCAACTACGTTTTTCACCTATAATAAATCATGTCAAAAATTTAATTGAAAATGATTATTTAGGTGAAATTTTTCTTCTAAATATTGAATGTTTTTGGAACAGAAATGATCGCTATTATAAAAAAGATTCATGGCGCGGAACAAAACAGTTAGATGGAGGAATACTGTTTACGCAATTTTCCCATTTCATAGACATAATACATTATTTATTGGGAAAAATTGAATTAATAAACAATTTAACTACCAATTATACGCATCAAAATGTAATTGAATTCCCCGATAGTGGAATTTTACAATTTAAATCGGGAAAGACCCTGGGAAGTATGTGTTACACCATCTCTACCTACGAAAAAAACTTTGAATCATCAATTACTATTATTGCAGAAAAAGGAACAATAAAAATTGGTGGCCAATATTTGGATCAACTAATACATTATAATGTAAAAGAGAGCTTGCTTGAAGGTATTAATTTGCCTCTGGAACCACTTCATAAATTGTTATATAAAGAAATAGTACACTCGCTAAAAAATTCAACCTCATCTCGTTTAGATGCTGAAAATTCAATTGAAACCATTGATTTTATTGATAAAGCGTCTAACTATTTAGCTTAAACAAATAGGCTTATTTATAAATTAGTGATGGAAGAATTATTTCCAATATATAAAATATTTAATTGTAATTTTATCAAAATACAAATCAAAATCTAAATTTTTACTTATAAATTATTTTTTTCATTAAATATCTTATGAAAAATAATATTTGATTTGTATTTAATATAGTAATTTTGCTATATGAAATTAATTTCACAATTAGGAATTATATTACTGTTGTATTTTATTGGTGAATTACTAGTTTTCATCCTGCAAATTAAGATACCGGGAAGCATAATAGGCATGCTGTTATTACTTGTGTCTTTACAATTGAATATCATAAAAGTGGAAGATATAAAAGAAGTAGCTACTTTCTTTTTAAATAATATGCTGATTTTATTTATACCTTTAGGGGTTGGATTAGCTTCCCAATGGGACTTAATCTCTAAGGAATGGTTAGCAATTTTAATATCCATTATACTTAGTACCTTTATCGTGTTATTAACTGTAAGTTTACTTATTAGAAAGAAAAAAGAATGAAGGAATTTTTAGATACTCCTCTTTTTCATATAACGTTAACCTTACTGGTTTTTTGGTTATGTAATTTGTTGTTTACTAAATTTAAATATAAAATACTTCATCCGGGTATAACCTCTATAATCTTATTGATTGTCTATTTAAAAGTGACACATACTTCGTATGAAGATTATAACAATAATACCTCTTTAATTTCTTTTTGGCTGGGACCATCCGTGGTAACTTTGGGTCTACCGCTTTATTTGTATATAAAACATTTAAAAGGCAGTTATATACGAGTTTTTATCGCTATGATAGCGGGAAGTCTTGCGGGAATTATTTCCGTGGTTGTTATAGCAAAAATTCTAGGCGCTTCAGACATTATAGCTTATTCTTTATCTCCAAAATCTGTAACAACGCCTATTGCAATGGAGGTATCTAAAGGACTGGGAGGTATTCCGTCTCTTACTATTGCGATAGTTTTTATTACCGGATTTGTCGGTGCCCTTTTCGGATGGGGATTCCTAACTAAATTAGGAATTAAAGATCACAAAGCAATCGGAATAGCTGTGGGTTCTGCTTCTCATGCTATAGGTACGGCGGAAATTGTTAAAAATGGCGAAAAATTTGGCGCTTACGGAGCACTTGGAATGGCTTTAAATGGTGTATTAACTGCTATATTTGCTCCTATACTAACTCCGTATTTAATCCAACTATTAAATTCGATTGGATAAATATTCGTTGTGGTTAACTTTTTGTAACAATAAATAATTACTTATTACTATAAATTTATCTGATAAGTTTTTATGAAATAGGCGAATATTTAAATAAATTTTAAAATATATTATGACTAAAAAAAAGAGAATAATTTCTACTAAACATAAAGAGAAACTACGAAATTTAAAAAGAAATATACTTAACATCTTTATAAAAAACCCGAATAAACAATATAATTATAAACAAATATCCACAATATTGGATTACAAAAATCCCAGACAAAGAGAATTTGTAATACAAGGACTTTTAAGTTTGGTTTCTGAAAAACAACTAACAGAAATAAAAACCGGAAAATATCAAATCAATTCCATAAAAGAATCCGTTACCGGAAAAATTGATTTCAGTCAGAATGGTAATGCCTATTTAATTGTTGACGGCCTTGAAAAAGATATTTTTATACCGAAAGGAAAAACAGGAAAAGCTTTACAAAATGACATTGTAAAAGCTATAGTCCATCAATTTAAAAACAGAAAACCGGAAGGAGAAGTTGTTGAAATCCTGGAACGTTACAAAACAAAATTTGTTGCAAAATTTGAATATTCTCCGAACAAAAACTTTGGATTTGCAGTAGTTAATAAACCTTCCGTTCACACTGATTTTTTTATACCAAAAGATAAATTCAACGGTGCAAAAAACGGTCAACTGGTAGTGGTTCAACTCCTCGATTGGCAAGATAAAGAAGACAGTCCTACGGGATCTATTGTTGAAGTATTAGGATATCCGGGAGAAAATGAAACCGAAATTCATGCTATTTTAAGTGAATATGGATTACCTTATGCATTTCCTTATGAAGTTGAAAAAGAAGCGGAAAAACTTGATATACGCATATCAGAGGATGAAATATCTAAAAGAAGAGATATGCGTACTGTCACTACATTTACCATTGACCCTGTTGATGCTAAAGATTTTGATGATGCACTCTCTATCGAAAAGTTAGACAACGGCAACTGGGAAATCGGAATTCATATCGCAGATGTTTCCCATTATGTAAAACCGGGAACCCTATTAGATAAAGAAGCCTATTTAAGAGGAACTTCCGTGTATTTAGTCGATAGGGTCGTTCCAATGCTTCCTGAAGTTTTAAGCAATAATGTTTGTTCCTTACGTCCTAAAGAAGATAAATATACTTTTTCCGCCGTATTTGAATTGGATGAGAAAGCACAAGTAAAAAAACAGTGGTTTGGACGAACGGTTATCCATTCAGACAGAAGATTCACTTATGAAGAAGCCCAAGAGATTATCGAGGGAAAAAAGGGCGATTTTGAAGAAGAAATACACACCCTAAATAATTTGGCAAAACTACTAAGAGAAGATCGAATGAACAAAGGAGCAATCTCTTTTGACAAAATAGAGGTAAAATTTAATTTAGATGAAAATAAAAATCCCGTAGGTGTATATTTTAAAATTGGAAAAGACAGCAATCATTTAATTGAAGAATTTATGCTCCTGGCCAATAAAAGAGTATCCGAATATGTTAGTACCAATAAAAAAGGAAATCCAACCGATCGAACTTTTATTTATAGAATTCATGACGACCCGGATCCGATAAAATTACTCTCTCTTAAACAATTTGTGAATACTTTGGGATATGATATAAATATAACCAATAAAAATAAAACCTATCAATCCATCAATAAATTACTTGCCGACGTAAAAGGGAAAGGCGAAGAAAATATGATTGAAACGCTAACCATCCGTACTATGTCAAAAGCAAAATATTCAACCGAAAATGTCGGTCACTATGGTTTAGCTTTCGATTATTACAGTCATTTTACCTCTCCCATACGCCGATATCCAGATGTAATTGCCCATCGTCTCTTACAAGATTTTCTAGACAAAAAACCGTCTGCAAACAAAGAAATCATCGAGAATATGGCAAAACATTGCAGCAATATGGAAAAATTAGCCGCCGATGCTGAAAGAGACAGTATTAAATATATGCAGGTTAAATTTATGGAAAAACACTTAGGTGAATCTTTTGAGGGAGTAATTACCGGAGTAACCGAATATGGTATTTATGTAGAAATTAAAGAATTCGGAACCGAAGGAATGATTAAAACAAGAGATATACGGGATGATGATTATCGCTATGATGAAAAGACCTATTCTATTATAGGACAAAGAACCGGCAATCAATATCAGTTGGGAGATACTGTATTTATTAAAGTTATAAAAGCTAATCTTGAAAAGAAACAATTAGATTTTGAGCTTATTGAGAATTGATAAAAATAAATTAGTAACTAATTGTACAATATAGTCAGTTATATTGCTAATATCAAAACAACTTTAATTGTAACGAACCTTTTGCTTCTAACTCTAATAATTTTTTCTTTCTCCACAGTCCTCCTCCATAACCTGTTAAAGATCCATCCGAACCAATGACCCTATGACAAGGAACCAATATAGAAATCATATTCATACCATTAGCATTTGCAACCGCTCGAACAGAAGAGGGCTTACCGATACGTTTTGCTTGAATGGCATAAGTTGAAGTCTTGCCGTAAGGTATTTGAAGAAGGACCTTCCATACCGATTTTTGAAAATCAGAACCAACCCAGTCTAATGGAACTGTAAATTCTTTTAAAGTACCTTCAAAGTATGAGTCTAATTGTTGCCTTAATTGTTTAAATAAACTATTTTCACTTGGCACAATAGAAGTATTAAAACGCTTTGATATTAATTGTAGTTCTCTTTCTAACATTTTACGATCCGAAAATTCCAATAAACATATGCCTTTCTCTGAGGCACAAGCAATCATAGTACCTAAAGGGGTTGCCAAGCGGGTAAGATTAATTAATTGTTTTTCTTTACTCATTCTAGGTGTAATTCCTGTTATTTTTTTAAAAGTTTCATTAAATCCGCTCAACGATTCAAATCCTGAGTCATAGGCAATATGTGTAATATTATTACCTTCTTTACTTTTTTTAAATGCCTCATTTATTCTATACATTCTTTGATACATATGAAAAGTAATTCCATGATTTTTAAGAAACCACCTTCTAACTTTTATTGGCTCAATTCCCATATTTCTTATATCAAAGTCTTTTAATTTAATATTGGGGTTGTCTTCCAAATGTTGTAATAATTTATGAATATATTCCGGCGTTTCACCATTCCTTTCCATAGGATGACATATTTTACATGCTCTATATCCTTTACTTAAAGCTTCTTTAGTTGAAGAAAAAAATTCAACATTCTCAAATTTAGGTTTTCGTGCTGAACAAGTAGGACGGCAAAATATACCGGTAGTTTTAACACCAACAATAAAAGTTCCTTCAAATGAACTATCCCTTTCTAATAAGGCTTTGTAAAATATTTTTTTTTGATCCATGGAAAAAGTATTTTTTAATCTACCCTCTTTCTCTGCAAATCCCTTTATTATAAGGATAAACAGAAATACACTGAATAGTTAAAAATATATTTTAAAATAATTTTTCGTTAAAATTAGTTCAGGCGAAGATGTACTGCAACCGAAAAATGAACATATATTTTTTCCATGAAAAGATAAAGGGTATTAATCAAACATTTAAAAACTAAAAAACCCATCAAGTTTTTAAAGTGTTTTTCAATTCTTGAACCGCTTTTTCTATTGTTTTATTATCTTTTAACAAGGTAATGAACTTACTTCCAATGATAGCGCCGTTAGCATAAGATTGTGCGACTTCTAAAGTAGCTTTATTAGAAATACCAAACCCTATTAAACGAGGATTACGCAATTTCATCGAATTAATTTTTTGAAAATATTCTACTTTTTTATCATCAAAACTTTTTTGCGCTCCCGTTGTTGAGGCAGATGAAACCATATATATAAATCCATCCGTATTTTCATCAATCAAGCGAATTCTTTCTTCTGATGTTTCGGGAGTTATAAGCATTATAACTTTTATATCATAAGTTTCAAAAATCGATTTATATTTTGTACTATAATCATTAAAAAGCAAATCAGGTATAATTGCTCCATCTACACCGACTTCTTTACATTTTTTACAAAAATTTTCAATTCCGTATTGCATAATAGGATTTAGATATCCCATTAATAGTAACGGCAATTCAACTTCTTTTCTCACTTCTTTAATTTGTTCGAAAAGCAATTTTAAATTCATTCCATTCTTCAAGGCCAACGTGCCGCTTTCCTGAATGGTCGGCCCATCTGCCATAGGGTCTGAAAAGGGTATACCCACTTCTATTAAATCTATGCCGTTTTTTTCAAGCTCTTTTATGATCTTACCTGTATCAGTAAGATTCGGATATCCGGCCGTAAAATAAATGGAAAGAATGTCTTTCTGTTTTTTATTAAATAATTGCTTTATTCTATTCATAGTTTATTTCTTCTATAAAATCTTTTATTAATTCAATATTTTTTCTTCCCGGTTCTAGTTCAAACTTACTGTTTAAGTCTAAACCATATAATTTCGGATGCTTTATTTCTTTAATTTTTCCTACATCTTCCATTGAAATACCTCCACTTAAAAAAAAAGGAAGTTCACCTGCATAAAAATCCATCAATGACCAATCGAACTTTTTCCCTGAGCCTCCATATTGCGTGCTTTTAGTATCAAACAGAAAGAAGTCACAAACTGAGTTATATTCTTTTGTACTATGCAAATCATTAGGGGATGATACATTAAAAGCCTTAATTATTTTTATATTAGGAAAACTTTTTATGAGATCTGAACAATATTTTGGATGTTCCAATCCATGAAGTTGGATAACATCCAACTTATATTTTTCAATCCTATGGAAAATCAATTCTATTTTTTCATTAACAAAGACCCCAACCTTCAAAATATCTTTAGTTTGTGAAAGAATGGTTTTGGGGAGTATCTTATCTATATAACGTAAGGATTTCGGGTAAAATATAAATCCCATATAATCTATAGGTACTAGAGAAAGATGCTCAATATTATCAGGATATTTCATCCCACAAACTTTAATTTTCATCTATTAATTGGTATGATTATGTAAGTTCTTCAATAAAATCTTGTAAAGCTTTACCGGGATTATTCGTTTTCATAAAATTTTCACCCATTAAAAATCCTTTATATCCGGCTAGCATTAAGTCTTTTACAGTTTGAGAAGAAGATATTCCACTTTCAGAAATTTTCAAAAACTCAGGGGGTATTTTATTAACCATGTCAAATGAAACTTGTACATCCGTAACGAAGGTTTTTAAATTACGATTATTAATTCCTACTACATCTACCCATTCGTTAATATAATCTAATTCCTTTTCATGATGCAATTCCAACAACACATCCAATCCAATATTTTTAGCTTGTTTTGCCAATTCTTTAGTTTTTTCAACAGTTAAAGCTGCGGCTATCAACAATATTGCACTTGCACCGTAAGCCTTAGCTTCAAAAAGTTGATATTCATCAATCATAAAATCTTTACGAAGAAGGGGAGTTTGTGTAATGGCTTCTGCATTAACCAAATCCTGCAAATTACCTCCAAAAAAATCAGTATCGGTGAGAATGGATATAGCACTTGCTCCGTTTTCAGAATAAAAAGGTATAATTTGTTCTATTTTTGCATTTTTAAATATCCAATCTTTCGAGGGAGATCGACGTTTAAATTCTGCAATTATACCGGTTGAAGATCTTTGTATGGATTCTTTAAACGATTGTCTTTTCTTTACATTTTGTATTTTATTTTCCATATCTTTAATTGAAAATTTCCTTTTTGATTTTTCAATTTCAATCCTTTTACAATCAATAATTTTATCTAAAATAGTAGGCATTTTTTTTCTTTTATGGTTCAATGAATGAGTGATTATCCTCATCAACTACTTTTTTTTCTACAAATTCATCATCTAAATCAACAGAATCTCCGTTTATTTGTCTTCTTCTAAACTGAACTTGTTGTTGATCAGGAAGATAATAAAAATAGGTATCAATTGTTTTACTAGTAAAATGAAGTTCATAATAATTACCTTTTTCCGTCCACCATTCCCCTTTATCTACAATTGCTCTTTCTTCAGTTCCTCCCAACAATTGAATTTTCAACAAAAGAAAAGTTCCGTCAATATTCCGTTGCTTAATCCAATAGTTACGTATTCCTCCTTCTCGAGTTCCTTTTTCTGTACCTTGCCAAAATCCAATTAAGTTTTGATCTCTTTCTTTTATTTGAGAATAGGATACTAGATTCCACAAGATAAATGTTATAAGTATTAATTTTTTCATCTTTTTTATTTTTATTAAACCTAATTATTCAGGCTTAAAAACTTTTGAAAGGTTTGTTTCGCTTTTCCGCTTTCCAACGATTCTCTCGCTTGATTGATGCATTCTTCAATAGTTAATTTGGGATTTATATTGTGTATGGCAAATGCTGAATTAGCTATCACAGCATTTTTTTGGGCTTTGGTTGCTTGATTATTTAATACATTATCAAAAATTTTTGAAGCTTCTTCAGGTGTTTTTCCTCCGTCCAACTCCGTTTGCGTACATCTTTCCAAACCGATATCTTCGGGAGAATAGATATGTTCCCCTAAATGGGTAACCACTTTAAAATTATCGGTTAAGGATATTTCATCATACCCGTCTAAACTATGTACGACCGTATAATTACAATCGGTATTTTGATAGATATAATAATATAAACGAGACATTTTAAGGTTAAAGACTCCTAATACATTCCTTTTAGGCTTTATTGGATTTACTACAGGTCCCAGCATATTAAAGAATGTACGAACTCCTAATGCTTTTCTTATGGGTGTTACCACCTTCATGGCATCATTGAATAAAGGAGCATGTAAAAAGGCAAGGTTGGATTGATCTAATGATCGTTCAAGTTTACTGATATCTGCAGTAAATTTAACTCCGTGTTGTTCCATCACATTGGAAGCTCCGCTAACAGAAGTTGCACCATAATTTCCATGCTTTGCAACTTTATATCCGGCACCGGCTACCACAAAACAAGAAAGAGTAGAAATATTAAACGTATTTTTATTATCCCCTCCCGTACCTACGATATCTATAGGATCATATGCGGCTAATGATGAAACATCCGTACATAAATCCATAAGGGCATCCCTAAAACCGAAAAATTCATCGATGCTAATATTTCTCATAAGAAAAACGCTTATAAAAGCGGCAATCTGAGATTCATTATATTCTTTCGCGGCCATTTTAGTCAATACTTCTTTCGCTTCTTCTCGGTTTAAATATTGATGCTCAAAGAGTCTGTTTAATAGTTGTTTCATATCAACTTAATTTTCTAAAAAATTTTTTAAAATGTTTTTGCCTTTCGGAGTAAGTATGGATTCAGGATGAAACTGAACTCCGTGGACATCATAATGCTTATGTTTTATAGCCATAATTTGATTATCATGATCGACGGCCGTAATTTGAAGTTCATCCGGAAAATTTTGATTATCTACAATCCACGAATGGTATCTCCCAACTTCCATTTCTTCAGAAATACCTTTGAATATATAGTCTTCATCTATTATTCTTATTTTCGTTGCTACTCCATGATACACATCTTCCAAATTGGTCAATTTAGCACCAAAAGCTTCTCCTATAGCTTGTTCTCCTAGGCACACCCCTAGAATCGAATGAGTTGGAGCATATCGTTTGATTAATGAGAGCAATATTCCTGATTCGGAAGGTATTCCCGGTCCCGGTGATAATATTATTTTATCATAGTCTGCTACTTCTGATACCATGATTTGATCGTTCCTAAATACATTTACTTCGGTATAATTCAATTCTTTGATTAAGTGAACCAAATTATAGGTAAATGAATCATAATTATCTAAAACCAATAGTTTCATCATATATTTACTTAGAACATGAATTTAAGAATTGGTTAGCCGTTTGTACATAGGCATAGTAATAACTTAAGGCTGCTAAAAATGAATTTTGAACTTCTTTAGCTTGTATTTTTTCTCCCTTAATTTCAAGATCTCGGGTTGCACAAGCATCGCCTATTAAAGTACATGTATAGCCTAAGTCTTTTGCTGCTCTAGTAGTTGCATCCACACACATATGGGTCATCATTCCGCAAATTACAAGTTCATCAACTTTAAGTTTCTTTAAAGTATCTTGAAGATCTGTATTTATAAAGCTATTTGGAAAATTCTTGATGATGACGGTTTCTTCGTCTTTCGGCTTGACATGGGAATGTATTTCTACCCCTTGAGTATGAGGAAGGAAAAAAGTAGCATCCGACCGTGAAGATACATGTTGTATATGGACTACCGGCCATTGTTCTTTTCTAAACTTTTCTAAAATGTTTTTTGCTTGTTCACAAGCTTGTATAGAATTATTTAGAGGATTTTTTCCTCCTTCAAAATAGTCATTTTGAATATCGATAATAAGTAAAGCTTTCATATATAATTAATTTTTTAAAATTTCTGCCAGATCAATTGCTTTTTTAAGCGCTCCTAACTTGTTATTTACTTCTTTTAACTCTTCTTCGGGATTTGACTTGGATACAACGCCCGCTCCTGCTTGATAATACAATACATTATTTTTGCTTAAAAATGACCGGATGGTAATTGCTTGATTTAAATTTCCGTCTAAACCAATATAACCGATACATCCTCCATATATTCCCCGCATATGTTTTTCTATATCGTGCAGCAATTGCATGGCTCTAACTTTGGGTGCTCCGGATAAGGTTCCTGCAGGAAATGTATCTGCAAATACAGAAATACTGTTTTTATTTTCATCCACAATTCCACTCACACGGGAAACTAAATGTATCACATGTGAAAAATACTGTACTCGTTTAAAAAACTCTAATTGGACCTCATGACAATTTCGGCTCAGATCATTTCTTGCTAAATCTACCAACATAACATGTTCTGCATTTTCTTTTTCATCTTGTAAGAGTTTTTCTGAAAGTTTTCTGTCTTTTTCATCATCTCCGGTTCTTTTATAAGTTCCGGCTATAGGATCAATATAAGCTCGTCCTTTATTTATTTTACAATGCGTTTCGGGGGATGATCCGAATATTCGAAAAGAACCAAAATCGAAATAAAAAAGATAGGGAGACGGATTAATGGATCGTAACGCTCGATATACTTTAAAATCATCGCCGGTAAATGCTTGTGAATAACACCGTGAAGGAACAATCTGAAAGACATCTCCTCTTTTACAATGTGCAATCCCTTTTTTTACAGACTCTATATATTCTTCATCGGAAATAAAACTTTTTTCATCTCCTTTGATCTTAAAATTATAGGAAGCAAAATTATTATTTTGCAATAAGGCTTCTAGTTGATGAATATCTGATTTTCCCCCTTCGGGAATATTTTCAACTATGGTTAATTCATTCTTTAAATGATTAATAACTAATATAAATCGGTAAAAAATGTAAAATAATTCAGGAATATCCGCATTTTCATATTTTTTATTTTTAGGATCAACCGATTCAAAATATTGAATACTATCATAGGAAGTATATCCAAAAAAACCATTAATTTTAGCAGGATTCTCTCCTTGTAATTGAAAGCTTTTAATAAAATCATCCAATTCGTTAACTAAAGGTTGTTCTAAATTTTTGATTTTTGTTTGCCCGTTTATTTCCGTTGTAATTTCATAGTCTTTAACTTTAAATTTAGCTAAAGGATCCATCGCAATAAAAGACGAGCTGTCTTCTCCACCATGAAAATCAGAACTTTCGAGTAAGGCAGATTCAGGAAAAGCATCCCTTATTTTTAAATATATTCCCACCGGAGTTTGTAAGTCTGCTAATAATTTCTTAGTTTTTACCTGTATTTTCATATTTTATTCGTTTCGATTTTCCTGAACTTTTATGTATGTTTCCATATCTTTATCTCCTCTTCCCGATAGACAGATCACAATAATATCTTCTTTTTTAAATTTCTTTTTCTTCAATACTCCTAAGGCATGTGCCGACTCAATGGCGGGAATTATACCTTCTAATCTTGTTAATTCAAAGGCTGCATCTAGAGCTTCCTCATCTGTGATTGCCAGAACTTCCGAACGTTTGGTTTTAGACAAATGGGCATGAAGGGGACCTACTCCCGGATAATCCAATCCGGCCGATATAGAATACGGTTCTTCTATTTGTCCATCTTCTGATTGCATGAGTAATGTTTTGCTTCCGTGAATGATTCCTAATCTTCCTAAATGGATCGTCGCAGCAGATTCTCCGGAGTTTAATCCTTTTCCTGCTGCTTCAGCTAAGACAATCTTTACCGAAGGTTCATTTAAAAAATGATAGATGGTTCCGGCAGCATTGCTTCCTCCTCCTACACATGCTATCAAATAGTCGGGGGTTTCTCTTTGTTCTTTTTCTAACAGTTGTTTGCGAATTTCTTCACTGATGACTGATTGTAAACGAGCTACCATATCCGGATAAGGATGAGGTCCTACGGTGGAACCTATAATATAATACGTGTCTTTCGGATTTGAACACCAATCGCGAATTGCTTCATTAGTAGCATCTTTTAAGGTCATATTTCCACTCGTCACGGGTAGTACTTCTGCTCCTAACATTTGCATTTTTTCAACATTCAACTTTTGTCTTTCCACATCCACTTTTCCCATGTAAATTACGCATTTCATATTCATTAGAGCACAAACTGTAGCCGTGGCAACTCCATGTTGACCCGCTCCGGTTTCAGCTATGATTCGGGTCTTACCCATTCTTTGCGCCAATAATATTTGACCTATTGTATTGTTGATTTTGTGCGCTCCGGTATGATTTAAATCTTCTCTTTTTAAGTAGATTTTACATCCGTATTTGTGAGACAGTCTTTTTGCCAAATATAAAGGTGAAGGTCTTCCTACATAATCTCTTAGTAAATCGTGGTAATCTTTTTGAAATTTTGGGTCATTTAATACTTTTAAATAATTGTTTTTTAGAATTTCCACATTTTCATAAAGGATTTCAGGAATATAAGCTCCTCCAAATTCTCCATAGTAACCTTCTTGGTTTACACTATATGTATGCTTCATTTTTTTTCATTTTATGTAATTAATCATTTCAAAAAACAAAAAAACCTACCGTGAACACGGTAGGTTTTTCTTATTCTTTTACTATTTTATTTAAAATAATATACCTTACTGCCCACGGCTATTGAAGCTGAGAGCACCACCACCAAGATATATTATTTAAAAATATTGCTTTCACTTTACTTAATTATTTTAACAAAAATACTAATTATCTTTTTATAATACAAAATATTTCAGCCGATTTTATGTTTTTCTTTAATTTATATTTAGATTATTATTTAATTATGAGCGTGATTTAATAGTGTACTTTACTTTATATATTTTGTTCTTGCTATGCATATAAATTGACTATTTAGCTATGTGCTGAATTTAAAAATACTAGATATTATTCTTAAATTAAAAGAAAAAACCCATTCATTTATATAAAATAAAGAATGGGTTACGAATAGAATTCTTAAGGTTTTACTCTTATTTATTAGATTCTTACATATTTATCCTATTGCTACAGTTATATAATAGTTTTTTTAAATTAATTGTCTAAATTTTATTTTTCAAAACGTAAAGAAATTCTTCTGTCTTTAGCTCTTTCTTCATCGGAAGCGTTTGCATCAACTGTAGCAAATTTGGAACCATATCCTTCAGCACCGTCAACTCGGTCTCCAAATCCATTTTTAATAAAAATTTCCTTTACAGTATTTGCTCTTTCTTGTGACAATTTTAAATTATCTTGGTCATTTCCTTTTTTATCGGTATAAGCTCCAATTTTAACTTTTGCATCAGGAAATTCTTTAAGTATAATTCCAATATTTTTTGCTTGTGTTTCAGATTCAGGCGTTAATTTTGTTCCGCTTCCAAATTCAAAATTGATGGCATCAAAATCAAACCATTTATTTTTTAAATCGTCGTTGGTGGCATTTTTATATTCATCGGATTGCAAAAAATTGACCATCTTGTCTTCAATTCCTCCGGGAAAAGCATTGATAACTGTTCCGCTTGGCAACGTAATCGGAAGTAATTCTTTTATTTTATGATCTGTTGAATTAGTACTATTAGCTGAAACTGTGTCTCTGTTATTTGCATTAGGCTCTACTTTTTGGATGGAATCATTTACCGGAGCTGTTGTACCTTTCCCTTTAGAACATCCATTTTTAGAAAATAACCAAATGATTAGAATACCCACAATTAACAACATTATTAACCATTTTAACCATCCTAAATTTGAATGATTATCCATTTTATCTTTATATTCATGATAAGTGTCTTCAACCTTATCTTTTATATTTTCCGCAGTTTCTTTAGTTTGAGATGAAACTTTATTGAAAAAAGAATCCCCTAATCCTGAAATTGAAGAAACTCCTAAAATTCCGGCTAAACCTGAAGGTATTGATGATAAAAAACCATTTTTTTCTGAATTTATCTGTCCTAATAAGCCTTTGAAATTTCCTCCTGCTAATAACTTTTGCCCTAAAAATCCTGCTACTAATGGTGATATAACTCCCATTAGTTTGGTGGTACTTTCACTTTTTAAGCCGGATGAAGAAGATATTAGAGAAGAAAAATTTCCTAATTTATCCCCAAAAAGATTATTTAAAAAGCCTGAACTTAATTTTTGTGTTTCAGCATCTGCTTGTCCGGAAAACAATCCTTTTACATTAGAAATGGAAGGAATATTTCCCGCTTGTTTCAATATATTTTCTAACTTATTATCATTACCTTTTTCTAGAACTGCACCGAATAAACTGGAAACGGCTGTTTTTATTGCTGATGTAACTTTTCCTGTATCTTCTCCCAATTCTGAAGATATATTAGAAACAGCTTCGGGTGTAATAATTTTCTTTAATGAATCTAATAGATTTTCCATAACAAAATTTTTCCGTGTTAAATGTATTATTATTTAATTATAACATATTTTATCTTTTGTTTATGACAATAATTATTCCAAATAATTTAAATTATTAATAAATACTTTTTTTATATACCTGTATTTCCCTTTTTAATAACTGTTAAAAAAATAAAAAAGTATCAATAAATTAGTTAAGTCTTTTAGTAAAAAATGTATTTTTAGCTTATGAAAACAAAATACGATATTGCTTATTTACGCATGGCTCAAGAATGGGGTAAATTATCTTATTGTGAAAGAAAGAAGGTGGGAGCTTTAATTGTTAAAAACCGTATGATTATTTCTGACGGATATAATGGTACTCCTACAGGTTTTGAAAATATATGCGAAGACGAAACGGGAACTACTAAATGGTATGTTTTGCATGCTGAAGCTAATGCCATCCTTAAAGTCGCTGCATCTACACAATCCTGCATAGGAGCTACTCTTTATGTTACACTTTCTCCTTGTCGCGAATGCAGCAAATTGATTCATCAGGCAGGTATTAAGCGTCTGGTATATATCAATGAATATTCTGATACGAGTGGCATTGATTTTTTAAAGGAGGCAGGAATCGAAATTGAACAGATTAAGGAGGAAGAACTTTAAATTTTTCTTCGTTGTAGCTTTAATTGCTTTAATATATCTTCTAGTAAAAATCCTCTTTCCTGCAGCAATATCAGATAATAATAAAAAACATCTGCGGCTTCATCTTTAAATAATTTATCGTTTTCCTTAGCTGCTTCAATTACCAACTCTACTGCTTCTTCTCCAAATTTTTGCGCAATTTTGGATTTACCTTTCTTTAAAACAGTAGTAATATGTGTATTTTGCTTTTCTCCTTTAATGCTTTTTCCAATTTTTTTTTCTAAAATACTTAAATAGGAATAGGAATTTCTATTTTCTTCCAAGAAATCCGTTGTTAGTAAATATTTATCTGAATCTTTGTTGGTTTTAACTTTGATTAATATCACAGTCTTATCTTTGTTCCATAAAAATTCTTCTGCTGTGTATAAATCATCAAAAGAATCACCAACTAAATAAATTTTTTTTTCTGCCTGAGTTTTTTTTAGCAAGGCATAGGTGCTTAAACCGGATGTTAAAACCTTGCCTGTTTTATTATCCTGAATGACAGCTATAAATTCTTTTCCTTTACTAGTATTAGTATCTCTCATTCATTTTAAGAATTAACAACGCGAAGATACCATTTTACTTCTAATCTTATATGATTATATTTAAGAAAAGACTAACAATAATTCCTACCTTTGCACAAATAATTTAAAAAACTTTTATACAAAAAAGGATTTATATGAATGATTCTTTAAAGACCGCAGAAAAAATACTTGCACAAAGTGGAGAAATTAATGAAAAACAATTTTCCCTTTTAGAAATGTTTACACATGGAGGGCCTATAGGTATATTTGTAATGATCTGCCTTTTCTTACTTTTCATGCTTTCTCTTTATATTTTCTTTGAACGTTTTCTAACCTTAAAAAAGTTTTCCAATAAAAATTCTTCCATTCTTAATGATATTAAAGATCTTATTCATCAAGGGAATATCAACGCAGCCTTAGATTTATGCAAAAGAACTCATACCCCTGAAGGAAGAATGCTTTATAAAGGATTAATGAGAATTGGTAAACCTACTCGGGATATTAGTGATGCTATAGAGAACACAGCTCAGTTGGAAATCTTTGAATTGGAAAAAAATGTAGGTGTTTTAGGTACTATTTCAGGAGCCGCTCCCATGTTAGGTTTTTTGGGTACGGTAATCGGAATGATCATTGCTTTCTTTGCTACCAGCGCACAAGATCAAGCCAGCGCACAAATGTTAGCCGGTGGTATTTATTCTGCCATGGCAAATACTGCTGCGGGATTAATTGTTGGTTTATTGGCGTATTTATTCTATAACATTTTGGTTATTCGTATTGATAGAAGTGTACATGCTTTACAGCTTACCGCTATTGATTTTCTGGATATATTAAACAAACCTGTTACTCATTAATTTATGAAATTACGAAGTAGAAATAGAGTTACTCCTGAATTCAGCATGGCATCCATAACAGATGTAATATTTTTATTACTTACATTTTTTATGCTTACTGCATCTGCAAATCAGTCTGCTTTAAATATAAAATTGCCAACTGCCAAAGGTCAGGAAATGCCTGCTGAAAGAGTTTATATAGGGGTTTCTATGGATGGAAAATATTTTTTAAATAAAAAATTAATAGCTAAAAACGAAATCGAGCCCACCTTAAAAACGATATTTAACGCCAATCCATCTCCTACTTTTGTTATTGCAGCTGATGAAGAGGCTTTACACAAAGATGTTGTTTTTTTAATGGATATTGCCAATAGAAATAAATACAAAGTTTTAATTGCTACTAATCCGCATGCCCAAGAGGAAAAATAAGCTATGAGTGATAGTTATAAAATTAAGTATTATGATAATAAAAAGGAGAAGCTAATTAGCGGTATTATTACTCTAGTAATTTCAGCCGCCATATTATCATTTATTTTAACTTATAAAACCGTTTTTTTAACTATGACTCCTCCTGCTTATATTGATATAAACTTTGATATGGATGATATGGGTGCTAATTTTGGTACTGATGAAGTGGGTTTAGGGGATGAAGAGCCTATTGATCAAGATGTTTTATCGGGTGAAGGTGGAGAAGTACAATCAGCAACAAATCTTGAAGATAAATCTTCCCAAGATTCAAAACAAGAAGAAGAAAACAAACCTATTTTAGCCAATCAGAACGAGATCAAAGATATTGTTCCCGAACCTGCTAAAAAAACAGTAACTAAGAAAAAGGATAAAACCAAACCTGTAACTAAAATTAACTCAAAAACTATCCCAAATAAAACTAAATCCAAAACAGTAGCAGGTGTAGGAAATAAGAGTTCTACAGGAGGTAATCCCAAAGGAAATGCCGCTCTAGGAAATTTAATAAAAGGTAAAGGAACAGGAACATTTTCCACCGGTGAAGGGACCGGAGGAAGACCGGGTCAAAACCAAGGAGTAGAAACAGGAGGCAACGGAATCGGTGGCGAGGGTATTGGAAACGGAAGAAAATTAGTCAGCTTCATTCCGGGTACTATGGGAAGAGGCGGAAAAGTTCCCGAACATAATTGCAATGGTTCCGGAACTATTATTTTTTCCTATACTCTTGATAAAAATGGAAACGTTATTTCAGTTAGTCGAAAGTCAGGGATAAATAATACTTGTTTATTGAATACAGGCATTAAATGGATTAAACAATACGTAAAAGGTAATGCAGGTACTCGATCGGTAACCGGCACGTATAAAATCAATTTTTAAAAATAGTTGAAAAAATAACCAAA
Organism: Apibacter sp. B3935; assembly: GCF_009827705.1. Classification (NCBI taxonomy): domain Bacteria; kingdom Pseudomonadati; phylum Bacteroidota; class Flavobacteriia; order Flavobacteriales; family Weeksellaceae; genus Apibacter; species Apibacter sp. B3935. The sequence goes on along the minus strand of NZ_WINL01000004.1, from coordinate 96,024 downwards.
TAAAAAAAACTTTCTATGGTATAGAAAGTTTTTTTTACTGAACAATATATTTATCCAACGCTTTTATCCAACACTACCTTCTAACGAAATTTCCAGTAATTTTTTTGCTTCTACTGCAAATTCCATAGGAAGCTTATCAAGTACTTCTCTACTAAATCCATTAACAATTAAAGCTATTGCAGTTTCCGTATCAATACCTCGCTGGTTGCAATAAAAAATCTGATCTTCACCTATTTTGGAGGTTGTGGCTTCATGTTCCATTTGGGCAGATTTATTTTTTATTTCAATATAGGGAAAGGTATGAGCTCCACAATTATTACCCATCAGCAAAGAATCACATTGAGAGAAATTTCTTGCATTATCTGCTTGAGGTAAAACTTTAACTAATCCTCGATAGCTGTTTTGTGATTTACCTGCAGAAATTCCTTTTGATATAATTGTTGATCGTGTATTTTTTCCAATATGGATCATTTTTGTTCCTGTATCTGCCTGTTGAAAATTATTAGTTACTGCTATTGAATAAAATTCTCCAATTGAATTATCTCCTTTTAAAATACAGGATGGATATTTCCATGTAACAGCAGAACCCGTTTCAACTTGCGTCCAAGAAATTTTAGCATTTTTTTCGCAAAGAGCTCTTTTGGTTACGAAGTTATAAATACCTCCTTTACCTTCCTTATCTCCCGGATACCAATTTTGTACGGTTGAATATTTTATTTCTGCTCCGTCTAAAGCGATTAATTCAACCACGGCTGCATGTAATTGATTTTCGTCTCTTTGAGGTGCTGTACATCCTTCCAAATAGGAAACATAGCTTCCTTCATCGGCTATTAGAAGTGTTCTTTCAAATTGACCGGTTCCGGATAGATTAATTCTAAAATAGGTAGAAAGTTCCATCGGACATTTCACTCCTTTTGGTATATAGCAAAACGAACCATCTGAAAAAACTGCCGAATTTAAAGCAGAATAAAAATTATCGCTTTTAGGCACTACTTTTCCTAAATATTTTCTAACTAAATCCGGATGATTTTGAATGGCTTCGCTAATAGAACAAAAAATAATTCCTTTTTCAGCCAATGTTTCTGTGAAGGTTGTTTTAACTGAAACACTATCTATTACCGCATCTACTGCTACTCCTGTTAATCTTTTTTGTTCTTCTAACGGAATGCCTAGTTTGTCAAAAGTATTCAATAATTCCGGGTCTACTTCTTCTAAACTCGTTAATTCTTTTTTCTGTTTAGGTGCCGCATAATATTTTATACTATTGAAATCAGGCTCTTTAAAAGTAACATTAGCCCAATGAGGAGCTTTCATTTCTTTCCATAATTTAAAAGAGTCTAATCTCCATTCCAACATCCATTCCGGTTCATTCTTTCTTTTGGAAATTTCACGAACTATATCTTCATTTAATCCGGTAGGGAAATCTTCATATTCCAAATCCGTGGTCCAACCATACTCATAATCTTTTTGTTCAAGGTCTAACCGTAATTCTTCTTCTGTATATTTTGCTTTGCTCATTTTATCAATTGATTTGATTCGAAGACAGCTCAGCCATCTTTATTAAACTTAGATTGGTTCTATGTGCAAAAATACTGAGTTTATCAAACATTATAAATACACATTGATAGATTTTTTAAATAATGGAATTTCAATTTTTGTTTTAGTAAATATTATTAATTGAATAAAGTTTAGTGTTATCTTTCTTTCATGAATTAAAATAATTATTATATATAGTTATATAGATAATTTATTTTAAAATTATAAATTAGCTAAATTCTATATTAAATTAGATATTACAATATAAATATTTTTATTAAATACAACAACAAAACATAAAAAACTTATAAAATATCTTCATATAATTTTTAAATCATTTTTTTTATACATTAGCTTAAAATAAATTTTTATATGAAGAAAATAGTTTTACCCTTTATTATTTTTAATTTAATTACTTTACAATCTTGTAAAAACAATCAAAAAACCTCAATTACTCAAGAAGTTACTCAGCCAAACACTCCAGCATTGAATGAAGATTTAGAAATAAAAGTCCCAGAAGATAAAGCTAGGGAAATTTTAAATCAAGATATTCCAAAATTTTCTGATGCTATTATTCAAAATTTTTTAATTGAATATAAATCTTATATAGATCAATATATTAATGCTGCTGATGTGAAAGATTTGAACAAACTCACAGAGCTTACCAAGAAAAATCAAAAATTAATTATTACTAGAAAAATTATAACTGAAGAATTGTCTTCAAACCCTAAAGAATTAAATAAATTTAATGATTATGTAAGAAAGCTTGATAGTATGGCTGCTGAAGTAATGAATAAATAAGTGTAAGTAATTAATAGTTTTATAAAAAACCCTTCTTTAAAAAAGAAGGGTTTTTTTATACTTTTTTAATCTTTTAAACAGCAAAACTTTCTCCGCACCCACAGGTTCTTTGAGCATTGGGATTGTTAAAAACAAAACCTTTTCCATTTAAACCTCCGGAATATTCTAAGGTGGTTCCTACTAAATAAAGAAAGGATTTTTTATCAACCAATATCTTAATTCCTTTATCTTCAAAGACTTTATCTTCAGGGTTTTGATTGTGATCGAAATTCAGCTTATATGACAATCCCGAACACCCCCCGCTTGCTACTCCTACTCTTACGAAATCTTTAGTACTGTCAAAACCACTTTCTTTCATTAATTCAATGATTTTCTTTTCTGCTTCTTGCGATACCTTTATCATACTATTAAACAAATATATAGGATTACACTAATACAAAATTACAAATAATAATTCTTACTCATTTTACACTACATATAAGATATTATAATAATGATATCAATTAAAATTTTGATTTAACCAGAATTCCATAATTTCTAAGCATTCTTCAGGTGCTTCTAATGCTCCCATATGTCCAGTAGAAATCTCAAATATAGAAAGATGTTCTGTACCTTCTAATTTATTTATTAGTTCGGAATTTTTAATTGCAGTATCATATTTACCTAAAATGAGTAAGATGGGTTTGTCTAAATTCCTTAAAACATCCGTTCTATCTTTACGTAATCTCATGCCTTTTAAAGCTGCTGATATCCCTGTTAAAGAAGCATGTTTAGCCCAAGAAATTGCTGTTTTTATTTCTGATTGCATAAGGGGCACATTTTCAGGAGCAAATAAATTAGGAATTGATAAACGGAAAAATTCTTTAGGATTTTTAACCACTACTTCGGCAGCTTTTAATCTTTGTTCCTTTTTTATTTCATCATCCGGTAATGTGGTAGAATAAAATAATCCCAATCCGGAAACTTTATACTTATATAAATCTGCAAAGGCTAATGCTACATATCCTCCCATCGAATGGCCTATAATTATTACATCATCTATTTTCAAATGCTCCAAAACATTGTTTACTTTTTTGGCCATATCTTCCATTCTGTTGACTTCATTTGTTTTTTTAGAAGATCTTCCATGGCCCGGTAAATCAATGGTTATAACTCTGTATTTCTTGGATAAATTATTTTGAAAAAACCTCCACATTCTTGAATTTTCTAAGAAACCGTGTAAAAAAACTATAACTTTACCTTTTCCTTTATCTCTGTAGTATAGCATACTGTTATAAGCAATTAATTAATACAAAAGTACAATTTTTTACAAAGCGACTTAAGAATCCTTTGTTTTCAATTTTTTATATCAGTTTTTATACCATTTTTAATTTTAATTTACTATTTTTACCATTAAAATTTATCTGAGTAGGATACTGACTTACTTTTAACTGATGGTTTAAACTGATTTTTAAATAAAATATATATAATATAAAAAATATGAAAATTATTAAATTAGCATTGCTATCTTCAGTTGGCTTTTTAGCAATGTCTTGTGTAAGTAGAAAAGAATTTGAACAGGCAAAAGCTAATTATGAATCTTGTCTTGAAAGAAATGTTGAAAAAGATCGTTCGATCACTTCTTTAAAAGAGAGAAACAAATCACTGGAAGAACAAATGAATTTGATACGTAAACAAAATGACGTATTACAACAAAATTTAGCCGACTGTATGGCTACTGGAAAAGCCGGAACTGTTAATATAGACAAATTAATTAGTCAAATTAATGAATCTAATGCGTATATTAAACGTTTGACAGAAGCTCGTGCAAAAAATGATTCTTTAAATCTTGCTTTATCTAATAAATTAAAACGTTCTTTAGATAATTTAAATGACAGTGATGTAGACGTTCAAGTTCAAAAAGGAGTAGTATTCATCTCATTATCAGATAAAATGCTTTATAAATCCGGTAGTTATGATGTGCTTCCAACTGCAGAAAATGTTTTGGAAAAGGTGGCTAAAATTATCAATGATTACAAAGATTATGATGTTCAAGTTCAGGGATATACTGACAATGATCAATTTAAAAATTCTGCTGCAGGTTGTATAAGAGATAACTGGGATTTGAGTGCCATGAGAGCAACCTCAGTTGTTAAAATGTTACAAACTAAATTCGGAGTGGATCCTGCCAGATTACTTGCCGGAGGTCACGGAGAATATCAACCAAAAGTTCCTAATACAAATCCTGAAAATAAAGCAGTTAACAGAAGAACTGAAATTGTAATTCTTCCTAAACTAGATCAATTTATGCAATTAATGGATCAAAAAGTAAAATAAAATACTTTTCTTTGATTTACAATATACGAGGATCCTTTTTGGGATCCTTTTCTTTTTATTAAAAACCCGGTAATATCTTTTTTTTTCGCTGAAAATTATTTTTTAATTTTGTATTCTAAACTAAAAACAGTAGATATGGAAATAGCAGGAAGAATAAAATTAATATCTGATATTCAAACATTTGATAGCGGATTCAGAAAAAGAGAAGTAGTGTTAACTACGGAAGAACAATATCCTCAGCATATTTTAATTGAGCTTTTAGGAGATCGGGTAGATATCATTAATTCTTTTAATGTAGGAGATGATGTAAGAGTATCAATTAATATCAGAGGTCGTGAATGGGTTAATCCACAAGGTGAAACTAAATATTTCAACAGCATAACCGGCTGGAGAATTGAAAAATTAATGCCTGTTTCTTCCGGAATGGGACAAGATAATCCTATGGTTCCTCCTTCCGCACATATATCTCCTGCAACGTCTGCTCCAAGTATGCAAGAAGAAGAGGATGATGATTTACCGTTTTAAATAAAATACTCATATATTTAAAAATTATTCAAGCACCGCTAAAAAAGGTGCTTTTTTTATACGTATGTACCGGTTAACACAAAAATTAGAATTTCCCGATATCTCTTTGGCTGATGAAAGCGGACTTCTTGCCATAGGTGGAGATTTAACATCGGAAAGATTACTTCTGGCATACAAATCTGGGATTTTTCCTTGGTATAATCCTAAGGAAATTATACAATGGTGGTCTCCTGATCCCAGATTTGTACTCTATCCAAAAAATTTAAAAATTTCTAAATCAACTAAGAAATTACTGAATCAAGAGTATTTTGAATTTACGGAAAACCAATGTTTTCCGGAAGTAATTAAACAATGTGCTTCCATTAAAAGAACAGGTCAAGCAGGAACTTGGATTACCGAAGAAATGTTCCATGCTTATTGTAACTTGCATGAAAGGGGATTGGCAAAAAGTGTTGAGGTTTGGAAAAACCATGTTTTGGTGGGAGGATTTTACGGTATAGATTTACATACCGTATTTTGTGGAGAAAGTATGTTTTCAAAAATCAGTAATGCTTCAAAATGCGGATTTTCCTATTTTACCCAGAAATATTCTAATCAATATAAAATTATTGATTGTCAAATTTATTCTTCTTATCTGGAACAACTTGGAGCCGTTGAAATCTCACGGGAAAAATTCAAAACCTACTTAGAATGCGAGGCCATTAAAAATTTGGATTTCAATTTATAAATGCCTATTTTAGCGCACTAAAAACATATTCAGACACATGTCAAAACATAAAGGAAAGCACAATTACGCAACTAAAGAAATTTTAGATTCTTTAAATACTTCTGCCTTAGATGGTGAAAAATTCTTACAAAAGTATGCAAAACCGATAGGTATTTTTTTTGCTATTGTAATTATCGCAGTTTTAGGATATGTTATTTATGATAATTATGTAGTAACTCCAAAAAATATTGAGGCTTCCGATTTACTGGTAGACGCTCAAAATTTATATGATGAAGGAAAAACAGATCAGGCATTAGGTGGAAAATCCAGCGGAGTTTCCGGTTTTATTGACATCGCTGAAGAATATGGATCTACAAAAACAGGAAAATTTGCGCATTTATATGCCGGAATAGCCGAATTTAAAAAAGGAAACTATCAAAATGCTTTGGACCATTTTAACCAATTTGATACTTCTGACAAAGATTTAAAAGCCGTTAAATATGGCGCTATTGCTGATACTTATGCCGAACTTAATAACACAGATGAAGCACTAAATTATATGACTAAAGCTGCTAATGAAAGTTCAAATGCAGCCACTGTTTATCAATTCAGTAAAAAAGCCGGTATATTGGCTATGTCTTTAAACCAAAACGAAAAAGCCTTAGAATTTTTTCAAAATATTAAAGATAAATTTCCGGATGTTGATGCTTCAGGTGAAGTAGACGCATATATCGAAAGACTTAAATACGCAACAGGAAAACAATAATGGCAACAACAAACTTATCTATCTATAATAAAGAAAATTTACCCAATGCCGGAGCCTATCGTTTCGGTATTGTTATTTCAGATTGGAATTCTGAAGTTACTTATAATTTACACAAAGGAGCAGTTGATACATTACTTGATTTAGGTGCTAAAGAATCTGATATTGATTCTATATTCGTACCCGGATCTGTTGAATTAGTATACGGTGCAACCAAACTATGTAACACAAAGCTTTATGATGCAGTTATTGTAATAGGATGCGTTATACGAGGCGAAACGGCTCATTTTGATTATGTATGTAAAACTGTTACGGATGGTGTTACGTATTTAAATACACACATGGATACACCGGTAGTATTTTGCGTACTTACGGATGATCATGTACAACAGTCTTTAGATCGTAGTGGTGGAAAATTAGGAAATAAAGGGGTAGAAGCCGGAGTAGTTGCAGTACGAATGGCTGAGTTAAAGAATAAGTAATTTTATTACTTATTCTCTATAGGCTTTAATTTCGTTTATTATCTCTTCAGCGCCCATTTTTTTAGATTTTAAGGCAAGTATTCTTCCTTTTTCAAATGATTCTGAAATTGGAAAACTTTCATCTAGAAGTACTTTTTTAGTCCCGTCTAAAGAAACTATTCCTGCCTTAAAATATACTTGGTTATTTTTAATTTTGGCTAAAGCTCCTATGGGCGCTGTACAGCCTCCTTCAATGCTATTTAAAAAATCCCTTTCAATATTTATACAGATTTGAGTGTCCTTATGATTTATTTTTCTTATCAAGTCTGTTAATTCTCTGTTTTTTTCTAAAGAGGTAATGCCAACTACACCTTGTGCAGGAGCCGGAATAATAAATTCCAATACTTCATAATCCAAAGGTAAACCCAGTCTCTTTATTCCTGCAAGTGAAAAAATAGTCCCATCAAAACCTTCTGAATCTAATTTTGATAATCTGGTTTGTACATTTCCGCGTATATTTCCAAATGTTACTTCTGGATATTTTGCTTTCCAAAAGGCTCTCCTTCTTAAACTGCCTGTTCCTAAATATAAATTTTCATAAGAACTTAGTTTGTCTATTTTATTCGGATTTCTAACTAAAACATCTGCTTCATAATCCCTTTCTAGAACTGCTGATAAATGTATTCCTTCCGGTAATAAGGTGGGTACATCCTTGAGACTGTGAACTGCAACATCTATCTTATCATTTAAAAGTGCAATATCCAAATCTCTTGTGAAAACACCTATAATATCCATTTGATACAAAGGTTGTGTGAGATTCTTATCACCATGTGAAGTAATGGGTACAATTACAGCTTGAAAACCTAATTCCTTAATTTTCTTTTGCACTTTTAACGCTTGCCACATTGCTAATGGGCTGTTTCGTGTTCCAATACGAATAGGGCTCATAAATATTTTATACTTTATATTCTTGCAGTTGAAACATTTCCGTAAATAAATTTATGGTGTCATCTGCTTTTTCAGGGTTAGTAATAAGATAGTTAGCTAGTCTGTTGGTAATTTTTTGTACTAAACGATTTGATAATTCTGTTTCTTCTTCAGAAACTACCATCTGATCTTTTTTTAATGTTTTCAATTGATGTTCTTTAATTCTCTCTAAATCTGATTTGAAAGCGTGAATGATCGGCGCATATTTTCTATTTTCAGACCAAATTATAAATTCATTTATCATTTCGTCTATAATCCCTTCAGCTATAGGAATTTCTTTATTTCTTAGTTCCAGTGTTTCGTTGATTTTTTGGGACAAATCATCAACATTTAGTAAAGTTATATGATTATATTCTTTTACAGATAAACAAACATTGGAAGGGATGGATAAATCAATTAAAGTTATGGGTTGATTAGAGTGTAAATCTTTTTTTGTAATTATGGGTTTCGATGCCCCGGTTGCTACAATAACAATATCTGAATTAATAACCTGTTCTTGCATTTGCTCATAGTTTGCCACCTTTAGATTGAATGTTTGGGCTACTTCTTGCGCTTTAGAAAAGGTTCTGTTAAGTACTGTTATGTTAGGATTATTGATATGTTTTATTAAATTTTCACAAGTGTTTTTACCAATTTTTCCTGTACCAATTAAGGTAATTTTTTTATCTGATAGTTGCGTGAAATGAGTTAAAATATAATGTACTGCTGCATAAGACATAGACGTAACTCCTGTACTTATTGCAGTTGTATACTTAATTTTTTTTGATGTTTGAATGCCTGTGTTTAGTAATCTTTCCAAAAAAGCATTAGTGCAATTATGTTTTTTAAATTTTTTAAACCATATTTTTATTTGAGATATGATTTCAAAATCACCTATAATTTGACTTTCTAAACCTGCTGAAACTCTTAAAAAATGTTTAATGGCTTCTTCTCTTCTATAAACGGTTATATACTTTCTAAATTCAGCAGAATCTACTTTTATTTGCTTGCAAAATATATCAATTACATAATCCGGGTTTTCTGTTTGAAAATATAATTCTGTACGGTTACATGTGGATAGTATGAAAATATGAGTATCCGACAGGGAGTTAATTTTGTTGGAAAACTCTTCCACAAATTCAGGAAAAAAACTAAATTTTCCTCTAATTTCTGTATCTGCCTTTACAAAGCTCAAACTTATTGCATAAAAGTTTTTAATATTATTAGGCTGAAGCTTTTTCATATATTTTGTTGAAGCAAATTTATGAGTCCATGTATGGAGAAAATACCTATATTTATAAAAAAATACCTCTAAAAGTAAATTTTTACAATTTTAGAACTAATCTAAATAGTTAATTAACATGATAAATATCATGATTTTGTGGTTGTAAATTGATAGATAAAGAATTTGGTAATGGATTTAAAAAATACCTTTAAAAGTAGAATTAGAGAAAACAAAATTGGATCGGATATTTATATGGCTCAGATAGATAATTATACTATTCTGACTGATACCATTTCCAAACCTGTTGGCAAACGGTTTGTGCAATTTTATCTTTGTACTAAAGGAAGAGCCACTTTTCATTTTAAAAATGAATCTTTACGTGTTATGAATGAAGGGAATTCCTTACTTCTTTTTCATCCTGAAATAGATATTCCCATTAATATCAGTTTATCGAAAAAATCAAAGCTGGTCATTTTCGTAATAGCTATTCAAAAACTGGAAGATATTTTTTCCAAACATAAAGATAAACTTCCTTTATTCATTCAAAACAATTACACTAAATTTTATCATGAAAAGCCTTTAAGCATCCAAGAAAAGTTAATTATTTCACAACTTGAAGATTTTACCTTAGATCAAGAATTTGAAAATCATTATTTGACATTGAAATTACATGAATTCTTACTTTATTATTTTTCTTCAAATTCCTCTACTTCTTCATACCATTTACCTATAAAAGATGAAAAATTCATTCGTAAGATTTATGAAATAAAAGAGGTCTTAATGGAGAATATAGCTTCTCCACCTACTTTAAAAGAACTTTCAGAAACGACTAATTTAAGTGAATATAAAATAAAAGAAGGTTTTAAAAAAATATACGGGAAATCTATTTCTCATTTTATACTGGATACAAAATTAGAAATCGGAAAAGAAAAATTAAACTTGAAAGTTAAACAGGTGCAGGAAATCGCTTATGATTTAGGATATGAAAATCCCAGTCATTTTATAGAGGCTTTTAAGAAAAAATATGGAATTACGCCCAAGCAATGGATGATGAAATAACAATATTTTCATAACTGATATACACGTTTATTTTAAATTTTTTTTCTCTTTATTGGGATATAAATATCTTCTTCCGAATCGGGATCATTATTTTTATATTTTTTTCCTAATACCTCAAAATGAGGTCGGGTATTATCAACATTATACTCTGAATGAGGAAGCCACTTTGTGAATATATATCTAAAAATAGTATCGTCTTCACTAAAACCTTTATAATGAAAAATTGCATATAGCCCTCCTGAAAGAATTAAACTTTCCATATCTTTTGGAATATTCTCAATCTGTGATACTTCAACAACAGCCCATTTTTTGAATTTAATTGTAGGATTAAAATCAAATGAAACGGGATATAGTTGCATGGAAATTAATTCATCAGTATGAATATTTTTTATTTCTTTTTTTCTTAGGATAAAATCTTTCCATAATTCATTGGTTAAATTATTAGACAAAGACATATACTGACAAATGCCTATTAATTTTTTTTCTGCTATTTCTTTAATATTCGGTATAAAATCCATATAGTAAAGATAAAATATTTTAATATAAGTACGAAAATTTAATTCTATCATAACTAATTTAATCCAAATACATAATAAATTATTAAATACTTATAAGATATATATTTCTTTGCATTTTCAAAGCAAATAGAAATTTTATTTCTCTATAACATCAACCTAATTTAAAATTTAGTATTTTTAGATTATAATTTATATGCTTTAATGAAACAAAAGGAAAAAGTAGAGTACATAATAACGGAGTTAAACAAGCTCTATCCAAACCCTATTGCTCCGTTAGTCTATCAAGATGTATTTACTTTATTAATTTCCGTATTACTTTCTGCTCAAACAACGGATAAAAAGGTTAATGAAGTTACACCTGCTCTCTACAAAGTTGCTCCCAATGCTTTTAAAATGGCTGAATTGCCTGAGTGGGAAATCAAAGAATATATAAAAGAAATAGGCTTATCGAATACTAAATCCAAAAATATCCATAAACTTTCTACTATTTTGGCAGAAAAATATAACGGTGAAGTTCCGGAAAGTTTTGAGGAATTAGAAGCCTTACCCGGCGTGGGTCATAAAACGGCTTCCGTTGTCATGAGTCAAGGTTTTGGACACCCGGCATTTCCTGTTGATACACATATTCACAGACTTATGAAATTATGGAAATTAACCAACGGAAAAAATGTTGAACAAACAGAAAAAGATGCTAAACGGTTATTTCCTAAAGAATTATGGAATATCTTACACATTCAAATTATTTTTTACGGTCGGGAATATTCTCCGGCTAGAGGCTGGAATCTAGAAAAAGATTATATAACCAAATATTTATTAGAAAATTAGTTAATTAAAATTATGAAAAATATTGTTCTTGTTGCAGGGGCTTTATATGGTTTAATTTCCATTATTTTAGGAGCATTCGGTGCTCATGCTTTTAAAAAAATACTTTCAGCTGAAAAATTAGTAAGCTTTGATACGGGTGTTAAATATCAAATGTATCATGCATTGGCTCTTTTAATTATTGGATTTTCTCTTTCGTTTAGTTCGGGTTTGGAAAAATGGGCCGGATGGGGAATGATTATAGGTACATTTCTATTTTCTTTTAGTATTTATCTATTAGCTTTTTCTGATTATTGGGATATCAATTTACGTTTTTTAGGCCCTGTAACTCCCATTGGAGGAACATTTATGATCATAGGATGGGCTTGTTTATTATTTTATTTTATTAAAAGTAATTAAATGCTCTTTTAAAAACGTTCTAACTTTTACTATTACAAATTCATACGACAACATCAAGTAAAATTTAGACGAATCATTTTTTAATTCATTTTGATAAAAGTCTTCGTATAGCCTGGGAGAAAAGTCGTGTAAATGGACACTTTGGTGTAAGTTAGTATTTTCATAACAGGCAATATCTTTTCTACTGATATAAGGAGGATAAATGGTGAAAGTAGGTTTTTGCAGAGCTTTTGCCGTAATTACAAATCTACTGCTATTTCCAATAAATAAAGTGCAATTTTGCATAAAAGCGGCATACTCACGTATCGTTTTTCCTACCGGCTGAACAAATACTTTGGTATTGGAATTTAGTAAAGATAGCAGTTCGTTTACTTGTTTATACTGCGAAGGCAAATAGGTAAATAATAAATCGGCTCTATAATTTGCCCATATAAAATCTATAAGTTTTGCCATATTACCCATCGTCCAAGTATTATGTATGTTTGAACCCAAAACACCCAACATAATAACCGGTCGTTTAAAATGTATGCCCGCATTTATCATTTTTTCTTTAGCGTCCTCAATTTCATCTTCAGCTAGATATATTTTAGCTAATGGATCGATAGGTATAGGGTTATCTTTTAGAAATTCTTGTAAGATTACTAAACGATCTTCCAATAAGGTACACGTTTGAGTAATTGGTTCTTCTACTTTAGAGACGGTTTTATCATAAAATTTATCCAATAAAGGATTGGAAAAACTGTATTTTTTCTTTGCTTTTGAAAATAAGGTTAGCAAGATACTGTTAAAATTCTGCGACATATCAATAAGTATGTCGTATTTTTCACTTCTTACTAACTGGATATATTTATATACGAAAAGTACGGAACGTATATGCTCCGTATCTATAGCTATTATACGGTCAATATTAGGATTTCTCTGTATAACTCCAATATATTTTTTATAACAAAGAAAATCTATCTTAATATCCGGATAGATTTTCTTTAGATTATTAGGAATTACACTCGAGAGTAATACTTCTCCCACATTGTTATATTGTATTAATAGCGCTTTCACTATATGATTAATATCTAAACAGATACGTTATGCTCTCTAAGAGCATCATTTAACGATGTTTTCTTGTCTGTACTTTCTTTTCTAGTTCCTATAATTAAGGCACAGTTTACGTTATATTCTCCTGCAGGGAATTTTTTAATTATAGACCCGGGAATTACTACTGAACGTGGAGGCACATATCCTCTGTATTCTTTAGGTTCGCTTCCTGAAACATCAATTATTTTAGTAGAAGAAGTTAAGGTAACGTTTGCTCCTAAAACCGCTTCATCATCAACATGTACACCCTCTACAACAATACAACGTGAACCAATAAAGCAATTATTTCCAATAATAACCGGTGCCGCTTGTAAAGGTTCTAAAACACCGCCAATACCAACACCTCCGCTTAAATGTACATTTTTACCAATCTGTGCACAACTTCCTACGGTTGCCCATGTATCTACCATGGTACCTTCATCTACATAAGCACCTATATTAACATAAGAAGGCATTAAGATCGCTCCGCTGGAAATATATGCTCCTTTTCTTGCAACTGCATGAGGTACTACACGAACTCCTTTTTCTGCATATCCTGTTTTTAAAGGAATTTTATCATGATACTCAAAAATACCTACTTCATAGGTTTCCATTTTTTGTATAGGGAAATATAATACTACCGCTTTTTTAACCCACTCATTTACTTGCCATTTTCCATCTTCCAACGGCTGTGCTACTCTTAGTTTTCCTGAGTCTAACAATTCAATTACTTCTCGAATTGCTTTTTGATATTCTTTATCCGATAATAATGCACGGTCATTCCAAACTTTTTCAATAGTTTGTTGTAAATCTTTCATATTTTTTGTTTATACAACAAATTTAACAATTTTTATAATTGTTTTTTACGTTTATTTACATGTATACACACATATTTTAGAAATATACTAAGAGTAAAATTTATTATTAGATAAATTTTTATTCATTTTTAATAAAATAAATAGTAATGTATAAATATAATTAGTCGGTAAATATTAAAAATTTATAATGGATATTGATTTTAAGTTTGGGAAAATTGGGCTTCGTAAAGTTTTCTATAGTACCCTTTTCGTTGTAACAAGGAATTATGGTTTCCCATTTCAACTATTTTTCCATGATCTAATACGATAATTTTGTCCGCATTCTGTATGGTAGCTAAACGATGAGCAATAATAATGGAAGTTCGATTTTTAGTAATCTTATCGGTAGCTTTTTGTATTAATTCCTCTGATTTAGTGTCTATAGAAGAAGTTGCTTCATCTAACACCAGAATAGAAGGGTTATATAAATAAGCCCGTAAAAAGGAAATCAATTGTCGTTGACCTAAAGAGATGGAAGCTCCCCGTTCATTTACTTCATAGCCGTAACCATTGGGAAGGCTCATTATAAAATCATCTATTTGAATTTCTTTTGCAGCTTTCCGTACTTCTTCTAAGGTTATATCTTTATTTCCAAAAGTGATATTTTCTAAAATGGTATCATTAAACAAAAATACATCTTGTAATACGACAGCGATGTGCGACCGTAAATTGTGCAATTCATATGATTTTATATCCGTTCCGTCTATATATATATGTCCTCCCGAAATTTCATAAAAACGGCTTAATAAATTTATAATAGTTGATTTTCCTGCTCCGGTAGCTCCAACAATTGCTACTTTTTCTCCACTGGAAACCGTAAATGAAAGATCTTTAAGAACACTTTCTCCTTTTACGTATGAAAATGATACATGGTCAAAAATGATATCTCCTTTAATGTTGTCTTTTTTTACAGTTCCTTTATTTGATATTTCATGATTGGAATCCAAAACGGTAAAAACTCGTTCCGCTCCAACAATACCTCTTTGAATGGTATTAAAGCGATCTGCTATTTGCCTCATGGGCCTCACCAGCATGTTCACATAGGAAGTAGTAAAAGCTATAACTACTCCCGGTGATATATTGTGTGCCGTTAATGCGTTATAACCTGCATACCATATCATGACACCAATGGCAATACCGGTAATAATATCTACAGCAGGAAAAAAAAGTGAAAAATAGAAAACTGTTTTAAGATAGGCTTTTTCTAATTTTTGATTGATTTGAAAAAACTTTTTATATTCTTTTTTCTGTTGATTAAATACTTGAACGATGGTCATTCCTGACAGCCTTTCTTGAACAAAGCTGTTTTGATTGGCTGTTTGATTTCTTTCTTCAGAAAAAGCTTTTTTTATGGCTTTTTGAAATATTCGGGTTATAATAGTCATTATCGGGAAGATGAACAATGCTATGGTTGCTAATTCCCAATTAATCCAATACATCGTTACTACCACAAAAATTATACGAAGAATATCTCCTAAAACCATTAAAATTCCATCGGTATATATAGTTGAAATAGTTTCGATATCGGATACAGAGCGAGTGACTAACACTCCTAAAGGCGTTTTATCGAAAAAAGAAGATTTAAAATAAATGAGCTTTTTGTATAACTTTATTCGTAAACTACGAATTACATTTTGAGCAACAAAGTTAGAAGCATAAACTAAAAAAAATTGTAAAACAACTTCAGTCAACATTAATAAAAAAATAAGCAAAAGGGAATGATATAAATTTGAAAAATTTTTATTTTTAATAATATCAACATCTATTGCATGACTAATTACAACCGGACGGAAAGAGGAAACATATGCTAACGCCAATGCTATAAAAATTGTAGAATAAAACCATACAGGATATTTACTTCCCAATTCCATTAATCGAGAAAGTGCTTGACCTGCTTTTACGTTTTTTTCTTTTTTATGTTTCATAATATATATCCTGAGGATAGTTAACTTTCACTAAAGTAAGACCTTTAGCAGGTGCTGAAGTGGAAGCAAATTTACGGTCTTTTTTTTCAATTATGTTTCTAAATTCCTTTTCGTCAATTTTTCCTCTGCCAACATCCATGAGAGTTCCTGCAATTGCTCTAACCATATTTCTCAAAAATCTATTAGCAGCGATGGTAAATACTAATTCATCTTCATATTGTTTCCATTCTGCTTGGTAAATATAGCAATCATTCGTTTTATTATCCGAATGTAGTTTTGAAAAACTGGTAAAGTCTTTATATTCAAATAATACTTTTGCAGCTTTGTTCATTTTATCTACATCAAACTGATAGAAAAGAAATTGTGCATGGAATTGTTGTTTAAAAGGATTTTTCAGGGTAGAAATTCTATATTTATAAATTCTTTCCATTGCATCGAAACGTGCATGTGCGGAGTCTTTAACTCGGAATATTGCTTTTATGGAAATATCCGAAGGCAATAAAGAATTTAATTTTCTAACCAATTGATCCGGCAATTCTTCTTCCCAATCAAAATGAGCATACATTTCAGCTGCATGAACTCCCGTATCGGTTCTTCCTGCACCTATTGTTTTTATCTCTTTTCTAAGTAATCGACTTAATGCCGATTCTAATTTTTCTTGTACTGATATATGTTTTGGCTGTCTCTGATACCCGTAATACTGAGTACCATCGTATGAAAATTGAATGAAATAACGCAATTTTATTGTAAATTTACTACAAAAATAGTGAGAAAAATATTATTGCTTTCCGATACCCATTCTTATATTGATGATCGTATATTGGAATATGCTTCCCAAGCAGACGAGGTTTGGCATGCAGGTGATATTGGTGATATAAAGGTTTCCGAAACTTTAAAAAAAACGGTTCCGGTATTTAAAGCGGTCTATGGAAATATTGATGGAACAGAAATTCGTAAAGAATTCCCTCTTAATCTACGTTTTTTTTGTGAAAATGTGGATGTATGGATGACCCATATTGGCGGTTATCCGGGTAAATACGCACCAATCATACGTGAAGAAATAAAATTGAATCCTCCTAAACTTTTTATTTGCGGTCATTCACATATTTTAAAAGTTATGAATGATAAAAAACTTCATTTACTTCATATGAATCCGGGTGCTATAGGAATCTATGGATTTCATAAGGTGAGGACTATGTTACGATTTGAAATAAATCAGGAAACTATACAGAATTTAGAAGTTATTGAATTTACTAGATGATTTTTTTTTTATGTTTTCCTTTAAGTACTAATTTATCGACTTAGCGTCCCTTTTAAACAGTAAAATTCAAAAAATTTTAAAATTTAATCTTTAGCAATTCTAATAATACTCACCTGAATATTTCTTCAATTTAATTTATTTTTTTCCTAAATAATTATTAAATTTATAAATATTAACTAATATTAATATTATTATTTAAATCATAATATATTAATGATACTCTATATACTGATTTAAAATAACGAATTTTGTTGTTACATTTAGGCAAATTTTTTGATTATGATTAAATATTTTACAGTATTTAACGTAACATAATTAATATCAAATGATACTAATGTTTAAAAATTATTCTGCCAAATTCAGTTTATGATAAGATCTGTTATTCGTTTATCTTTAATAATGCTCCCTTTAATAGGTGTTGCTCAATCAAAAGTTGTAGTAGCTTTTAAAGTTATAGATAAAGAAAAAAATTCCTGTGTTGATGTTAACGTAAAGAAAAATTTTACATTCCAATATGAAAATAGTTCCGGTTATAAAGACCTAAAAAGTTTAGTTTCTACAAAGTGTTTTAATAGTTATGCAATAACTAAAATTTCTGGTAATTTTCGAATTTATATTTCAGTACCTGAATATGAATCACAATATCTTGATTTCACTATTACCAAACAAAGTAAAGATACCCTATATTTAGGTGAGGTTTATCTAACACGTACGTATCCCGAAATTAGTGAAGAAATTCAGAAACCTTCCAAATCTGCTGAAAAAGAAATTGAGGGGGTAACAGTGACCGGAGCACGTAAGAAATTTATTAAATTAGAAGCTAACAAGACTACTTATACGATAAAGGATAATGATTTACTTTCCGGCGGAAGTGCACAAGAAACTTTAACAAAACTTCCGGGAGTAATCAAGGGATATGGTGGAAATCTTACCGTAAATGGTAAGTCCATGACTATTTATATTGATGATATCCCGACAGGTCTTTCGGGTGGAGACTTAGAAAATTTATTACAAAGTTTACCATCAAATGCTATTGAAAAAATTGAAATTATATCTAACCCGGGAGCTTCTTACGATGCTAAAACAGGGGGTGGTATAATAAATATTATTACTAATGGTCGTGCATTGCGAGGAATAAACGGGTCTGCTTCTTTAAATTACCAATTTAACAAGAACAACCGCGTATCTCCTTCTATTAGTTTAAATAGTCGTTTAAAAAGTGTATCCTTACAATTAAATAGTGGTTATAATTATAGGGAAAACGATAAAACTACCTATTATAAAAGGGAATTTACTTCTTTCACTCCTTCCATTATTTTTGATCAAAAGAATATTGAAAATAAATATAATCGTTTTTATTATTTCAGACCTTCTTCAAATATTCGCCTTAACAAAAACAGTAATTTATTGATCAATTATAACTTAAGTTATACTGATAACAGTAATCATTATACAGGTGAATCTTTAAGCTCTAATGATATTGAACCAATTAATCTTTTAAATAATTCAAAATATTCGGAAGATAACACCAATCATGAATTAACCACAAAATATAAGGTTAAATTAGATACGTTAGGAAACTTGTTTGATATAACGGCATCTTATAAACACTTTAACAAAAATTCAACAAATAACAGTATTCAAAATAATGAGGGTGTTTATAAATATTCTGTAAATGATATTGATTATAAATCCGATTATTTTCAAGTGAATCCTAATTTTGAATTTTCTTTTAATAAGGTAGGAATAAAAATGAATACCGGTGGAAAGTATTCTCATACTAAATATACTAGTAACGGAAAATATAATCTTTTAAATACCTCTTCTTCTATACTGGAAAATCCGGATTATAATTCATTCAGGGATTTTATATACGATGAAAATCAATATGCTTTATATGGAGAATTAAGCAAAAAATTTGAAAAGTTGGATTTGACTGCAGGAGTTCGTTATGAAAATTTAGAATTTAAAAATAAAGTAAAAACTACGGATCAAAGTATTAAATATACGTTTGAAAAGTTTTTCCCATCTTTTAGTTTACTATATAAATTTAATCCTACGCTGGATTTTAATGCTACCTACAGAAAGAGTATGATGCCTCCTTCCTATTCTAATATGGATCCGAATTTAACCAACTATTTTGACGAATTCAATACTTCGGAAGGAAACTTACATCTTAAACCGGATTATTACGATAACTATGAAGTTTCTTTAAGTGCATGGAGATATTTGAAAATCTCTTTCAACTATACGTATTCTAAAAATATAAATATGCTGTATTACGAGACTGAAGACAATTCATTAACCGTAAATCAAACTACTCGTACATTTCACGGCATGAAAAACTATAACGTATGGGTTGGTATTCCTATTCCATTTAAATTGGTTACCATGGGTAAAAAATTCTTTGACGAGCCTATGAATATGGATAAAATGAATTTCATTTACCTTTACGGGATGTATAATTACTACAAAGTAAACGATTATCCATATTTAGATAAAGTAAAACCTATGTGGTTTTATGTAATATATGCTCAATTAATCCTTCCAAAAGATTTTAAATTAACCACTTTCTTTTTATCTAGTACAGATAAGGGATATTTTGAAATTTACAAATCCTATAAACCTTTCCGTTATTCTAATATAGAACTTTCAAGATCCTTTAGTAACAAAACTATTAAGGCTTCTTTAGGTATTCAAAATATATTGGGTCCTACTAAGTTTAATTCTGATATTAATAACTTTAATTTAAGAACCAATTATTACAGTAGAGACAGCGATCAATTGTTCTATATTAAACTATCTTACAGTTTTGATAAAAACCGTAATATTAAAAAGGAAAATACAATTATTGAAGAGGATACTAATTCAAATTCTAACAAATTGTTACCTTCCGGTCCGTTAAAATAAATACTCAATTTTATATAAATCAATAAAGGCTGATAATTTAAATATTATCAGCCTTTAATTTTTACTTTTTTTATATGAATATTAGTCTTCTTTCTTTACCATCTCAATATGCTCAATATGATCTTCAAAATAAATTTCTCCTTCAGTTTCAAAACCAAATTTTTTATAAAATGGAACTGCATAATATTGAGCACCGATTCTTATCGGTTGTTTACCATGAAGTGTAAATAAAGACTCTATGGATTTTTCCATTAAAATTTTTCCTAAACCGGTAGAACGATATTCCTTACAAACTATAATTCTTCCAATGGAAGCTTCATTAAAGGAAACTTTTTCAGGAAAAATCCTGGAATAAGCAACTAATTGTTCCCCTTTATACAGTAATAAATGATGCGCTTTATAATCTTTATAGTCCAAATCCTGGTATGAACATTTTTGCTCGACTATAAATACTTCATTTCTTAATCGTAATAAGTTATACAATTCGTCTAAAGTAAGTTGATCAAATTTTTTTAAAACATAATCATAGGGATGAGTGCTACTCATGGGCATCTTTCATAAATTTTTCTACTTTTTCAACCATTTTTTTTGATCCACAAACAAATGGTGTTCTTTCATGCAATTCAACAGGATTTAAATCCAATATTCGTGTAAAACCATCACTGGCACTTCCTCCTGCTTGTTCCGCAAGGAATGCCATAGGATTACATTCATATAACAATCGTAATTTGCCTTTAGGGGCTTGTGAATAGGAAGGATATAGGTAAATGCCTCCTTTCAACATATTTCTATGAAAATCGGAAACTAATGATCCGATATAACGGGAAGTATACGGTCTATTTTCTTTTTCTTCTTGACAATATTTTATATAATTCTTAATTCCTTGAGGAAATTTAAGATAATTTCCTTCATTTACGGAATATATTTTCCCATCTTCAGGTATTTTAATATTAGGATGTGAAAGATAAAACACTCCCAAAGCCGGATCTAAAGTAAAACCATTTACACCGTTACCTGTTGTATATACTAACATTGTTGATGAACCGTACACTATATATCCGGCTGCTACCTGTTTATTTCCGGGTTGTAAAAAATCTTCCAATGTTACCGGTCCATCTTCCGATATTCTTCTATAAATAGAAAAAATAGTTCCTACATTAACATTTACATCGATATTGGAAGATCCGTCTAAAGGATCAATTAATACCACATATTTACTGTTATGTGAATTATCTTTAGAATTTATACTGATGAAGTCTTCATTTTCTTCGGAAGCAATTCCACAAACGACCTCTCTATTTTTTAAGGCACCAATAAATACATCATTGGCAAACACATCTAATTTTTGTTGCTCTTCACCTTGTATATTCTGATTTCCAATTGCTCCAATAATATCAACGAGCCCAGCTTTATTAACTTGCTGATTAACAACTTTACTGGCTAATCTTATTGCTCCTAAAAGGCGTGACAACTCTCCTGAAGAATATTTAAAATCTGCCTGTTTATCAATTATAAATTCGCCTAAAGTCTGTGAGCTCTTCGATTTCATATTTTATATATTTAGTTTTTTGAATGTTCCAAATATATTGATTTTTGGTTGTACTTTATAAGTAATATGCAGATTTGTCATATATTTGCTGAAGGTCTTTTAATATTTAAAATACTTATTGTACTGTTTATCATTATAATATAAATTTTAAGTCTATTAATACGTGAATTCCCGCTGTGTAAAAATTCTTTTTTCACAAGATTTATTTATGGGAAAATGTGTTTTTTATATATTGAAAATATATAACTATCATTTATGAAAGTTTATAAATTTGGAGGTGTTTCAGTACAAAATGAAAAAAATGTACGTGCTATTTTAAAAGTTTTAAACCAAACCGGATACAAATCAACCATTATTGTTGTCTCGGCCATGGGTAAAACGACTAACGCATTAGAAGATGTTATTCAAGCATACTTTCAAAACAATGATACTTATAAAATATTAATAGACAGAATAGAGGAGGAGCATTTAGAAATAGTTAAAAAATTATTTTCTAATTATACGGAAGTTTATAACGATATTAAGAATATTTTTAAAAATTTGCGATCTTTACTAACTAACAATACATCTGATAATTTTAATTTCTTATACGATCAAACGGTAAGTTTTGGTGAAATTATTTCATCTAGAATTTTAAGCTCTTTTTTAAATTATTCAGGAATTACCAATACTTGGATTGATAGTAGAAATTATTTAAAAACTGATGATAATTATAGAGAAGGGACTATAGATTGGGAACGTACGCAAAAACAATTTGAAAATTTTGATACTTCTCAAACATATGTTACTCAAGGTTTTATAGCTTCGAATTCCGGCAATTTTACTGTAACTCTGGGAAGGGAAGGTTCAGATTATTCTGCTGCCATAATTGCCTATTGTTTACATGCTGAAGGTGTTACCATTTGGAAAGATGTTCCGGGAATTATGACCGGAGATCCTGACTACTATGAAAATGCTCAATTATTAAAAACTCTTTCCTATGAAAAGGCTATGGATATGTCATTTTTTGGAGCATCCATCCTTCATCCGAAAACCATTTTTCCTTTGTATAAAGGTGAGATTCCATTGAACATTCGTTCTTTTTTAGAACTTGAAAATCATGGCACTTATATTACGAAAGGAGTTAAGGGAGATCCCAGCGTCTCTTGTTTCATACGAAAATTAAATGTACATTTGCTTACTATTTCTTCTATTTATTTTACTTATAATCTGGAAGATACTCTTTGTATACTCTTCAAACGACTTACTGAACTGAATATTAAAACTAACATGATCAAGGTTTCTGCTTGTTCAGTTTCACTGGTTATTGAAGACAAATTTAATTCAATTAACATTTTACTGAATATACTCGCAGATTCTTTTAATGTAACATTAGAAGAAAATGTGCGTCTATTTACGATAACGAATAGTTCACAAAAAATACGAAATAATTTTAAAAAAGGAAAAACAGTTTTATTAGAACAATTGGTAAAACAAACTTACCAAGCAATTGTAAAAGAATAACAATATGAGTTTAGTCACCTTAGAGGATATACAAAATACTTTAAACCTAAAGAAATTTGGTTTTATTGGAAAGGGTATAGCATGGACCCTTATGAATGTTTCAAAACTTGGTCATATAAATAAATTCTGTACTGAAAATAAAGATTTACCTACCAATGAATTTCTTACTGCAGTTTTAGAACATTTAAAAATTAACTACGAAATTCATGAAGAAGATTTAAAAAGAATTCCTGAAAAAGGACCTTTTATAATCGTTTCCAATCACCCTCTAGGAGGATTAGATGGCATAATTTTAATGAAAATTGTTTCAGAAATTCGTCCGGATTTTAAAATAATGACTAATTTTTTATTGCAAAAAATTGAACCTTTAAAAAAAGTTATTATTCCTGTTAATCCTTTTGAAACCAGAAAAGATACTTTTGACAGTAAAAAAGGTTTTATTGAAACCTTGCGTATCTTGAAAGATAATCATTGTGTTATCATTTTCCCGGCCGGTGAAGTTTCTCATTATTACCCGGATACCAAAGAATATCAAGACAGAGAATGGGTAGAAAGTGCCTTAAAACTTTTGAAAAAAGCTAAAGTACCCGTAATTCCTGTATATTTTCATGCGAGAAACAGTAAGTTGTTTTACAAAATGTCTAATATTCATCCGGATTTACAGACTGCGATGCTGCCTAGAGAATTGGTTAGAAAAAGAAAAGCGCCTATTAAAATACGAATCGGTAAACCTATTTCAGTTAAACAGCAAGATGAATATACAGATATTAAGTCTTACGGTAATTTTTTAAGGAATAAGGTATATATGCTTAAATCATTCTATACTACGGTTAAGAATCCATTTAAAAATATAAAGTTCCTTTCAGTATCAGCAATGACTAAGTCTGCTAATTCCAATGAAGTTAAGCCTATTATTAAAGAGACACCTCATGAATTAATCTTAAAAGAAGTTGAGCTTTTAAAAGAAATTGATTGTGAACTATTTTCCAATTCTCAATATGAAGTCTATTTAGCTAAACCTGAAAAAATACCTAATATCTTACGTGAAATTGGCCGATTAAGAGAAATTTGTTTTCGCGAAGTGGGAGAGGGAACCAATGAACCTTTTGATCTGGATGAATTTGACCAAATTTATCATCACTTATTTTTATGGGATAAAGAAAATAAACTTATCGCGGGTGCTTATCGAATGGGAATGGGAAAAGAGATTTATGAAAAATACGGAATAAAAGGTTTTTATACTGCTTCTCTTTTCGAATATGATTCGGAAGTACATCCTTTCTTTAAAAAAATCATTGAAATGGGTAGGGCATTTATTTCCAGTGAATATCAAAAAAAACCTATGCCCTTATTACTTTTATGGAGAGGGATTGTACATGTTTGCTTAAGAAATCCCCATTATAAATACCTGGTGGGAGGTGTAAGTATAAGCAATCAATTTTCCAACTTTTCAAAATCGATAATGGTTGAATTTATGCGTTCTCATTATTTTGATTCTTATGTTGCTCAATATGTACATTCAAAAAATGAATTTAAAGTTCATCTGAAATCCAATGAAAAAGATTTATTCTTTGATGCTGCGGATAATGATCTTAATAAATTTGACAAGTTAATCGATGAACTTGAACCCGATTTAAGACTTCCCGTATTGATCAAAAAATATTTAAAACAAAACGCACGTGTTATTGCTTTTAACGTCGATCCTAAGTTTAATGATGCCATTGACGGATTGATGTATATTAGAATAAGTGATATTCCGGATAGTACTATTAATCCGGTATTAGAGGAGTTAGATTCTATGGACAAAAAAAACCAAAAGGAAGAAAAATAAACAATTGTTAACAAGTTTATAACTATTCAATTGAAACAAGATTACTAATTGCTTTTATTAAAGTACTCTATACTTAGATTTTCAACACCTTACTAATGTTGAACTTTTTATAAAAATTTAATCTACTATTTTAAAAAGGTAAATAACTATTATTTACCTTTTTTTATTTCTATACTTGGATTATTTCACATTCTTCAATCCTTTACTAATATTGAGCCTATCTACAAGCTTATTTAAAGGCTTTTTCTATGTTTTCTTTTTTAATAATTATCCCAATAGATAACTGTTCATAAATTAAAAAATACCATAAATTAAAATTAAAATAATTATATCTTATTATCATAAAATAAAAATTAATTATATGCATAATTATGCATTAGTAATGTAAAAATTTATATTTTGATTTTATTTAAATAAATAAATATAATTAATGTTATAGATAGTTATAGTTTATAATTTTAAAATATGTTTTTGTAAGTACAGAAATCTTTTAAACTTCTAAACTATACTTATAAATTTTAACCTAATATAATATATTAACTATCAATAGTTTACAAAATAATACATATATAAGTAATTAATTAATAAATATGTTAATAACTTAATTTATTTCAAAAATTCCTTCAATTATATAATTGTCTGTAAATCAATAAAATTATATAATTATTATTAAAAATTATTTTTATTAACTCATAAATTTTCAATAAGTTAAAACAATATTAACAATTTAAATAAATTATTGTTAACATTTTTAAACAAAAAATTTTGCTTCAAGAGTTACAATTTCCATTTATAAAGATTTAAGATTTTTCCAAATATTTATACAAATTTTTAAAAATAAATTTTACCTTCCTTTTGATAAGTTTAGTAACAGTTACTTTTTAAACAGTCACTTTATTAATAACTTCTAAAAATTGTTGATAAGTGATTTAGTTTATTGATTTATACTTATTTATTTTCAATAAATTTTGTTAATATCATATTTAGAAATATTAATAACTCACTATTTCAAAGTTATTAACATATTAACAGGTCTATTATTACTATTACTTTAAATTTTATTTAATTAATTAAAAAAAGATATATAAATAATAATTAATTGTGGAAAAAATTCAGGTTTCAAAATTTCTCTTTTCGTTTTTATGAAGGTATATTTGTAAGAAAAATAAGTAAAAATTATGAAAACAGTTAATGATTTCAATTTCAATGGAAAAAAAGCATTAATTAGAGTTGATTTTAATGTTCCTCAAGATGAAAATCTTAAGGTTACTGATAATACAAGAATTGTTTCTGCTAAGCCAACTATAGATAAAATATTGAAAGATGGAGGTTCTGTAATATTAATGACGCATTTAGGCAGACCTAAAGGTCAGGTTACAGATAAATATTCTTTAAAACACATTGTTGATGAGGTATCCAAAGTTTTAGGTGTTCCTGTTAAGTTCGTTGATGAATGTGTAGGGCCTAAAGCCGAAAAAGCTGCAGCAGATTTAAAACCCGGTGAAGTTTTATTGTTAGAAAATTTACGTTTTCACAATGAAGAGGAGAAAGGAGATGAAGGATTTGCTAAAGAATTAGCCAAGTTAGGTGATATTTATGTAAACGATGCATTCGGAACTGCACATCGCGCTCATGCATCTACTGCTATTATTGCTAAATTCTTCCCTTCTAACAAATGTTTTGGTCTTTTGATGGCCAAAGAGCTTGATGCTATTCAAAAAGTCCTTAAAACCGGCGAAAAACCTGTAACAGCTATATTAGGAGGTTCTAAAGTTTCATCAAAAATTACTATTATAGAAAACATCCTTCCGGTGGTTGATAACTTAATAATCGGAGGAGGAATGACCTATACTTTTATTAAAGCTCAAGGAGGTAAGATCGGAAACTCTATCTGTGAAGATGATAAACAAGAATTGGCATTAGATATACTTAAAAAAGCAAAAGAAAAAGGTGTAAAAGTATATCTTCCGGAAGATTCTGTTATAGGTGATGACTTTTCAAATGATGCAAATAGAAAGGTAGTCGATACTAATAATATTCCTGACGGATGGGAAGGTTTGGATGTTGGACCTAAAACTATTAAAACATTTTCTGATGTTATTTTAGCTTCAAAAACTATATTATGGAATGGACCTTTAGGAGTATTTGAAATGCCAAATTTTGCCGTTGGTACCAAAGCTATTGGAGATGCTATTGGTGAAGCCACTAAGAATGGAGCTTTCTCTTTAGTTGGAGGAGGTGACAGTGTAGCATTTGTTAAACAAAATAATTATACTGACAAAGTTAGTTACGTTTCTACCGGGGGAGGAGCAATGCTTGAATCATTAGAAGGTAGAGAATTACCCGGAGTAGCAGCTATTTTAAACGATTAGTATTAAAATCTAGCATTATACATACATATTAAGAAGCTTGATATTTCAAGCTTCTTTTTTTATATGTTCGTAACTATTTAAAGTAACTTTAATTTTATTATTTCTCTAATAAATTTTAATATATAATATCTTTTTTTAATATATCTTTTGTATAAATAATTATATATTTTTATTAATATAAAATTTAATATATAGTTATTTATATCAAAAATATTATTTTTATAGATTTATTTAATAAATATTTAAACTTTTAAATATCTACTATTACAAATTATCCTCTTTTAAACTTAACTTACTTGTTAATTTAATAATAAAAATTTTGTGAAAATTTTATTTTTTCAAGATATAAATAACAGATGAATAATTACCGTCATTCATTCCTTTTAAGTTTGATAAGGCAGCAATGAATGGAAATCTAAAAATTCCAAAAGGATTATTCATATAATTTTCACTGATTAAAGAAATATAGAAACTATCAAAGGGTAGGGGATAGGTATGAATTACTTTAAACTTATGATTATTAAAAAAATCGATAGCTCCTTTTTTAGAATAATGAAATATATGTCGAGGTACATCCCAGGCAGCCCAAAATTCTCTATAAAATTTGGCATCAAAAGATTTGTAATTTGGAACTGCTATTATTATATATCCATCATTTTTTAATTTTAATCTTAATTTTGACAGGATTTCTTCCGGTTTAGAGATGTGTTCTAATACATGCCAAAGTGTAATGATATCTAAAGAATTATTTTCAACAGAATCTAAAGAAGTAGTTATATGATTTTCACCAATTTTAGATTTAGCTGTTTCAACTGCTTTTATATTTGGTTCAAAACCTAGAATTGAAAAATTTTTATCTTTTATGAATTTTAAGAACGTTCCATCTCCACAACCATAGTCTAATAATGTTCCGGACGTTTTGTATTTATTAATAATCTTTAATTTATATTTTTCATTCAATTTTTGAATTAATAAATATATTTTTGATTTTAAAGACTGATCTTTCGAATGGGATAAATATTTTTCACTTTCATAATATTTTGAAAGATCTTCAGGTATTTGGGTAGTTTTTAAAATATCGGTATATTCAGATTTTTGAATTTCAAAAATTTCATTAGATAAGAAGTGATCTTTAATTTTCATTTTCAATTTTGTATATATATAATATCATATAGTAAAATATTTAGGTTTATAAATAAATGTTCCACGTGGAACATTTATTTATAACTTTATATTATCTACCCATGTAAATTAATAAAACATTTATATCGGATGGAGATACGCCACTTATTCTACTGGCTTGACCTATAGTCTCAGGTTTGAATTTCATTAATTTTTGTTTCGCTTCAGTAGAAATACTATTTAATTTTGAATAGTCAAAATTTGAAGGAATTTTTATATTTTCTAATCTATTTAATTTTTCAACATTTTCAAGTTCTTTGTCAATATATCCCTTATATTTAATTTTAATTTCTACTTGTTCAAGTACCTCATCCGAAAAATGATTTGATTTGATATAATCATTTATAGAGGATATGT
Source organism: Apibacter sp. B3935 (assembly GCF_009827705.1). Lineage (NCBI taxonomy): Bacteria > Pseudomonadati > Bacteroidota > Flavobacteriia > Flavobacteriales > Weeksellaceae > Apibacter > Apibacter sp. B3935. The sequence continues at coordinate 67,109 of NZ_WINL01000004.1, read as the reverse complement.
TTTCCAAGTCTTTTAAGTATATATTAGGTCTAACCAATATACTATCAGCTTTTACAGTTTGAGAAATAGGTGTTGAATTTTTTTGTAGTAAAATTGGATTAGTTTCTTCTTTGGTTATGGATGTTGATTTTATAAATTCTATACAATTATTCGTTTGCTTGATTTTCTTATCTAAATTTTGCATTCTTTCAGATGATGCTAATCCAAGTGTATAACTTAATGGCGTTAATCGTTCATCGGCATTATCCTGTCTTAAACTCATTCTATATTCTGCACGTGAGGTAAACATTCGATAAGGTTCTTCGGTTCCTTTGGTAATAAGATCATCAATTAATACCCCAATATACGCTTCATTCCTCTTAAGTACCAACGGCTCTTTATTTTGAATTTTAAGTGATGCATTAATACCGGCCATCAATCCTTGAGCTGCTGCCTCTTCATAACCCGTTGTACCATTAATTTGTCCCGCAAAATATAAATGATTAATATTTTTTGTTTCTAATGTATTTTTTAATTGAGTAGGAGGGAAGTAGTCATATTCAATAGCGTAACCCGGTCTGAAAAATTTAGCTTTTTCAAATCCGGGGATTAGTTGTAAAGCTTTAATTTGAATATCATCCGGTAAAGATGTACTAAATCCGTTGATGTAAAATTCAACAGTTTGCCAACCTTCCGGTTCAGCAAATATTTGATGTCTTTCTCTATCTGCAAATCTGTTAATTTTGTCTTCAATTGAAGGACAATATCTTGGACCTGTACTTTTAATTGTTCCATTGAATAAAGGAGATCTTTCAAATCCTTCACGTAAAACTTCATGAACTTTTACATTAGTATAGGTAATATAACAACTTCTTTGTTTGTCGAGTTTAGGTGTATTAGTATAGGAAAATTTTTGTGGATTAGTATCTCCTTTTTGTTCTTCCATTTTTGAGAAATCTATGCTTCTACCATCTACCCTGGGAGGTGTTCCTGTTTTCATTCTACCGGCCTCAAATCCTAATTTAACTAGATTTTCAGTGATTCCAAATGCTGCTTTTTCACCCATTCTACCTCCGCCGAACTGTTTGTTTCCAATATGGATTAAACCATTTAGAAAAGTTCCATTAGTTAATATTAGAGCTTTTGAATAAATAACAGCTCCCATATAGGTTTTAACACCAATAATTTGATCATTTTCTGTTAATAACTCAACAACCATGTCTTGAAAGAAATCAAGATTTGGGATGCTTTCTAATTGTAATCGCCATTCTTCCGAAAATCTCATTCGATCGGATTGTGCTCTTGGACTCCACATGGCAGGACCTTTAGATAAATTAAGCATTTTAAATTGAATCATAGTTTTATCAGTAACGATACCTGATAATCCGCCCAAAGCATCGATTTCTCTAACTATTTGTCCTTTTGCAATACCTCCCATAGCCGGATTGCAAGACATTTGACCAATAGTTTGAAGATTCATGGTAATTAGTAGTGTTTTTGAACCTAAATTGGCAGCAGCAGCGGCAGCTTCTGAACCTGCATGTCCACCACCTACAACAATAACATCGTATTTTTCTAATATCATTTTAACAGATGTTTCACGTGAAACAAAATTTTTTTATAATTAATTTTTAATAATTTTTATATAAGTCTATATAAGTATTTTCCTTTTTTCTCATAAGTTCAATATCCTTTTCCAATTTATCTTTGTACCCGATGATATGCAGAACTCCATGAACTAAAACACGGTTTAATTCATGATCAAAATCTTCATTATTAATTACTGCATTTTCTTTAACTCTGTCTGTGGAAATGAATATATCACCCGAAATTAATTGGTTTTCTTTATAATCAAACGTAATTATATCCGTGTAATAATCATGATTTAAATATTGAATATTAATCTCTAATAATTGTTCATCAGAGCAAAAAATATAATTTATATCTCCTACACGGCAGGCTTCTTGTTCTATAACTTCTTTTAACCACTTTTTTCTTTTTAATTTATTTTTTAAAATAAAATCATTATTTGAAAAATAATTTATCATTTTTTGTTAATTTGTACTTAGCTAAATTAATATTTAAATTCTGAAATTTTAATATAATAAAATTCTTCATACTATTTACTAATACTATTAAATTTTATAATAACTTTTACATTTAATACCAAGTATACTTTCTGTATAAATTAAGAGAAAATGTTTATAATGAATAAAAATTTTTTAAATAAAGTAATTTTACATAAATAGGATTGAAAAAAATGGTAGTTAACTATTTTGTTAAAACCAATATCCTAAACCAACACTAAATACACCTTTGTTTTGATTGGTAGAAAATGTGTATAATAAGTTAATAGGTCCAAAAGGACTGTCATATCCATATCCCACTCCATAACTAAAATATTTGTATTTAAAATATCTTAAATCGTTAAATTCATCTTCAACATTAGCCATGTCTGCATAAATTTTCACATAATGATTTTTTAAGATTTTATAGTTTAAAGAAGAATATAATGAGAATAGTTGATCCCCGGATTTATAGGCAAATGGTAATCCTAAAAATTTACTGAAATTTAAGAAATCTTGTTCAAAATAACCACCGTTAAAATATTTGTATTGTAAAGAAGGCGTATTAAAAGATACTCCTAAAAAATGTTGATTTTCTAAAGCCAATCGATTACCGAAAGGGATTGAATAACTTAATTGAGTTTTAATTGTGGAAAATTTTTCAAAATTAGGAGCATTAGAATAAAATATATATTTAGCAGAGGCATCAAGTTTAAAACCTTTAAAAGGAAAGTTGGAGTTATCTCTCGTATCGGCCTTTATATAAAAATAAGGATTATAAAAAAAACTCTCGTTCTTATTAAAATTTTTGTGATCTACTTCATTAATTCGATCGTAGGAAAAGGGTGAGATGCGCATATAACTATATTCTATACCGGTACCAACGGCATATTTTTCATTTAAGGTAGACTGTAGATAAAGTTGTTGATTAAAGTATCGAATACGATTAAATGAATATTCACTTCTTTTTATATCGGAATAATTAAAATTAAAAGAATTAAAAGTTGTATTAGATCCAATACTTGGTAATATTCCATTATCAATATAATAATTTATATTAGTTCTGAAATTATTCCCAAAAATTACATCAATGGATAAATTGGAATTATTTAATATGAGTTTGTTTAAAGTAACATTAGCTAAAAGAGAAGTTTTATATACATCATCGTAATGAATTCCAAATTTTATGGAATTATTATCTTTTTTATCCAGATATAAGTTAACTTGTTGATTTTCATCAAAGTTTTCAGAAGTTAGCTCATAAAAAACCCGATTATAATTTCCCGTAGAATATAAGGCAGAAATTCCTTTATCTAATTTAGTAATAGAGGTATTTTGAGGTAATTTCAAACCTAATTTTCTTTTTATATAAACAGAATCTTTAGAAGAATTACCAATAATTGAAAGTTTAGTAATAAATAAATTTTTTTCGGAAGGTAGTTCCTGTATTCTCGGTCTATTGATAGTATCAAACCCTTGTAATTTTGCAATTTTTAATAGTTCAGGAAACGCCTTTTCTCCGGCTAGTTTTCCTTTATACAAAATGGAATCCTTTTTATCAAAATCGGTTACCTCATAATCCTTTACATCAGGTCGAATTAATAAATCTACATAACTTCGTTCGAAATCCGTTTTAATATTGATACGATAGCTAATAATTTGACTGATAATATTTAATATTGATTTGATTTCATTCGCTTTTTGTAAGCCATTACCTAAGTCAACTCCAATTATGATATCCATTCCTTTATCTCGTAATGCTCGGGAAGGAAAATTATTTACAATTCCACCATCAATTAAGGTTTTATCATCAATTTTAACCGGTTCGATAAGAGAAGGATAAGCACCACTTGCCAAAACACTGAGAGGAAGAAAACCTTTTTCCATTTGCTCTTCGTCACCGGTTTCTAAATTAGTTGCTATGCATAAGAAAGGTATCGGTAGTTTAGAATAATCATGAATATCATGAACATTGTACAATAAATTAGTTAAAAGCATTAAAGGTCCTTGTCCCTTACTTAAAGCTGATGGGAAAACTATTTTAAAATTGGAAATAGGTAAAGTTAAAATATATTTTTCTCTGTAAGATTTATCAAAAAAAGGAATAAAATTTCGATTTCTGTCCTGTAAAAAAAGTTCGTTAAAATCAATGCTTTTAATGATATTTCTCATTTCTTTAGGAGAATATCCTGCAGCATATAACGAACCCACTATGGCACCCATACTGGTTCCGCTTATATAATCAATTTTAATTCCTGCTTTTTCAATAGCCTCGATAACTTCCACATGAGCGAACCCTTTGGCACCTCCGCCACTAAGAACTAAGCCTACTTTGGGTCTACGATTTAAAGAATCCTGAATTGATATAAAAGTTGAATCTCTATTTATACCGTAAAATAAATTTCCTATTAGTAAAATAAAAAATAGTAAGTATTTTTTACAAAATTTCATAATAGCAAATATATTAAAAACATGTAATTTATATAAGTAATAATAAAATAGAAAGAATTGGTAAGTTTTTTTTAGATTTACTTAAAAATATACTTAGTATTACATTTATTTTTAAAATCTATTTTAAAAGGAAAGATGGTACTATTCATAAAAATGAATTTAAAATTTATAACTATTAATTGAGATATAGCGATTAAAATAAATAATTAAAAAATATTAAAAATAGATTTAACTATATTATATGTTACTTATATAAATGGAAGAAGTAAAGAAAATTAAAATTCTTTTTAGAATCCGATCCATGGAAACCGGAGGTGTTCAAAAAGTCTTACTAAATATTTTAAATCATTTAGATAAGAATATTTTTGATATTACTTTATTGTTGAATCTATATCAAGGAGAACTAATTAAAGAAATACCTGAATCCATTAAAGTTCAATATATAGGAAAAGGAAGAGAATTTATGAATTCAAATTCTTTTATAAAAAAATTCCAATTAATCACTAGGGCTGCAAAATTAAAATTGTATTCAAAATTTCCTCGATTATTATATAAAAATTTAAAACTCTATGATCAAGATGTTGAAGTAGCTTTTTTCCATTATAATTACGATGATGTTTTAAACAGTCCAAATCTAAAATCCAAAAAAATAGGTTGGATGCATGGTGATATAAAAAATATTACCATAAATGGAAATAAAGAGAAATTTGTAGCGAAATTTTTGAGATTTAATACCATGGTTTATGTTTCACAACAAACTATGAAAAGTGCAAAAAGTTTTAATGATCAGATAGCTGCAAATGCTAAGATTATTTATAATCCAATAGAGGTTGATGATATCATAGCTAAATCCAAGCTGAAATCAAATATAAAAATCAGTTCACTTAAAAATGATTCAATACAATCATTTATCTCAGTTGGAAGAATAAAACCGGGTAAAGGCTATCAACTTTTAATTGAAGCTCATAAAAAGCTAATTGATGATGGATTATATCATAAAATATATATCGTTGGAGAGGGAGAATATAAAGAAGAATTACTAAAAAAAGTAAAAGAATATCGTATAGAAGAAACATTTATATTTTTGGGAGAACATAGTAATCCCTACCCGTTGATTAAAGAAGCAGATTATTTTATCCTTCCTTCCTTTTCAGAAGCGTATCCTTTAGTTATTGCGGAAAGCCTTATATTGGAAAAGCCGATTATAACTACCGATGTTGGAGGAATTAGAGAAATGATGGTCGACCAAGAAAACGGTATATTCATTCCAAGTAAGAATGAACAAGCCCTATATGAAGCAATAAAAACCTTGTTGTCTGACCCAAAAAAAGTGCAATTCTTTATCGAAAATAATAAAAAATGTAAAGAAATTTTTTCACCAGTTACTATATATAAAGAAATAGAAAAGCTGTTAACAAAGTAAAAAAATCAATGAATGGAAAAAAATTCCGTAATAACAGTAATAACACCCACTTATAATAGGGCTCATACGCTTGATAGAGTCTATGAATCACTAAAAAAACAATCATTTAAACAATTTGTGTGGATAATTATGGATGATGGTTCTACGGATTCGACCAGTAAGTTGGTACAAAAATATATAGATGAAAATAGTATTCCTATTGAATATTGTAAAGGAAAAAATCGTCATAAATTTATTACCGTATTTGAAGGAATTAAGAAGGTAAAAACGCCTTATTTTGTAATTATTGATTCAGATGATAGTTGGCCTGAAAATTCATTTGAAATATTGTATGAAGAAGTTTGCAGTATTGAAAACCAAGATCAATATATTGGAGTAATTGGACATTCAGCAGATACGGAAGGAAATTTAGTAGGAAGTTTTTTCCCCGAAAACGGATTTATAGGTTCTATTTTAGAAATGCGGTATAAATACAAAGTAAAGGGAGATAAAAATGGTATTTTTATAACAAAGAGTTATCAAAGAGAATTGGATAAATTTGATTATTTAATTTATGAAAATAAAGGCTATATTCCTCAAAGTGTTTTCTTTACCATTTACGATGCAAAAGGGTTAAAAACAAAATTTATAAATAAGATAATTCGTACTTATCATAAAGACGATAGCGATTCAGAATCGGTTTCCAATACCCGTTGGAAGGGTAAAAATATTTTCGGATTAAGAGAGGGATATAAAGCCATGTTAAACAATTATAGCTATCAGTTACTTTCATATCCTAAAACTTTGCTTAGAAATTTAATCGGATTTCAATTTTATTCCTTTTTAAATAAAAGATCAGTAACTTCAAATCTGTCAACTTTAAAAAATCCATTAATTAAATCAATTAGTATATTTACACTACCAATTAGTTATATTTATTACTTAATAAAAAAAGCGGATAAAAGTTAATTATGAAAAGATTATTATTTATAACATATTCGCTAGGTAAAAAGGGAGGCGTTCAATCTGTTTTAACTAATTTAATGAATGAATTGTGTAGTAGATTTGATATAACTGTCTTATGTCTTGACGGTAATGAAAAATTTATTTTTCATTTAGATCCAAAGATTAAATCAGTAGTTTTAAATTCTTTCGGAAATATTAAATCGTTTCGAGCAATGGTATTTATGGATAAATACTTTTCTTGGCTACCAAAAAAAGAAAACTTTAAAAATTACATTTATCAATATGGCGTTTACTGTTTACTTAAAAAATGGTTGAAAAACAATCAACAGAATTATGATACTATAATAACATGCAGATATACCCTTTCGAGCATGCTGTCAACCATAAAAGGTATAAATAATAAAACTTTAGCTTGGGAACATATAAATTATAAAATAGGCGGTTTTTTTTGGTTTACAATCATGCGTCCTTATTATAAAAATTTAAAAGGCATAGTTTATATAAATAAGGAATCAAAAGAACATTATAAAAAAATAAATCCTAATAGTATATTGATAACTAATATTATAGGAGAACCCTATGAAAGTATGCCTTATGTTAGTTTAGAGAAAAAAGACAATTCAATTTTATTTGTAGGCAGATTACATCCTGAAAAAAATATAAAGCAAATAGTTGAAATATATTCAAATTTATCTCATTCAGGTTCATGGAAATTAGTAATAGTAGGAGAGGGAGTTGAAAAAAAATTTTTAGAAAATTATATAAAAGACCATCCCAATTGTAATATAGAGATAACAGGAAACAAAACAAAAGATGAAGTTTGCGAGTATATGAAAAATAGTAAAATACAAATATTAGCATCGGAGACTGAGGCCTTTGGTTTAGTATTAGTTGAATCTATGTTTTGTAGTAATGCTTTAATATCATATGACTGCGAATTTGGTCCGGCCTCCATAATTAATGAAAATAATGGATTTTTAATTAAACCACATGATAAAAAAGATTTTACGGAGAAGTTGCAATTATTAATAGATAATGAAAATTTATTAAAAAAATTAAATATTTCTTCGTATCAAGAATCTCAAAAATGGAAAAAAGATAATATTTTAAACTTATGGGAAAAATTGTTAAACAAGTAAATAAAAAAAAGAAAATACTCATAAGAATAGGTTCATTAAGACATGGTGGAGCTGAAAAAGTTTTAGTAACCTTTTTAAAAAATTTACCCAAAGATAAATATGATATAGATCTGCTTTTAAATCTTAAATCAGGAAAATATTTAAAAGATGTCCCTTCATGGATTCCCATATACCATCTACATAAAGGAGAAATGATAATTACTAATAAGCCTTGGGAAATACCCATAAAAGCTTATAGAAGATCTTATGAAGAAATATTAAAGTTATTTCCAAAACTTCTGTATAAATTCATTTTAAAAAAACAAGATTATGATATTGAATTAATAGCCAATCATAGACTTTTAGAAGAAGTTCTAAAAAGTCCTATTAAATCTTCTAAAAAAGTTGTCTGGGTCCATAATGATTTATTTAGTATATCTGATTATACTCCGAAACGATTAAAAAACTTTTTCAAAGCAAATGAAATTTGGGTAATATCAGATAAAATAAAGTCTGGATTTGAAAAATTAGCTTCAACAAAGGAAGATATTGATAAAATAAATAAAATTTATAATCCCATAGACGCAGAAGAAATTATAAATAAATCAAAAGAACAAATTAACTATAATTTCAAAAAAGAAGAAGGTGAAAAAATATTTGTTGCCGTAGGAACGGTAACTCCACAAAAAGGCTTTGACAGGCTTATTAAAGTGCATAAAAAAATTCTTAATGAAGGTTTTAAACATAAAATTTATATAGTTGGAGATGGATACTTTAAAGATTTACTAAGTCTCATTAAATCTTTGAAAGTTGAAGAAACTGTAACTTTAGTCGGTTATCAAGAAAACCCGTATCCTTTTTTTAAAAATTCAGATTATTTTATCTTATCATCCCGTTATGAGGGATATCCAACCGTTTTATTTGAAGCGTTAACCTTAAAAAAGCCTATAATAGCTACCGATGTTTCCGGTGTTAATGAAATATTAGAAAATGGAAAATTAGGTAAAATCGTTGAAAATTCTGAAGAAGGTATTTACAAAGGAATGAAAGAATTCTTAACAAATACAAATATTCCCTGTAAATATATCGAAGAAATGAACAATAATGATTTGCCCTTTATGCTTAAAAATGCTGTTAATCATTTAAGCAATAGTTTAGATAATTTATAAATAAGACAATATTATTTAAATTAATTATAAAGGAATAAATTATCAATAAAACATTTCACCTAAAATTATTTAAAATTTCATAGTAAAGTATTATTAAAATCCTTAAAAAGAAATATATATAAGATAATTATATTCGATTAAATCATAAATGAAAACCATACTATTTATACTTCCGGATTTAAATATGGGCGGGGCCGAAAGAATAATTACTTTGCTTATAAATAATTTGGATAAAAATAAATTTACTCCAAAGCTCCTTTTAATGAGAAAAGAAGGATATTATCTTGAGCTTTTAGATAAAAATATTGAAATTATAGATATAAAAACATCTCGAATAAGAAATGCATTTTTTCCCATAGTTAAGGTTCTTAGAAATTTAAAACCGGATATTGTTTTTGGCGGTTGGGGTGAAGTATCGGCCTATTTAGCACCCATAATACCCTTTTTTCCGAAAATACGTTTTATAGCAAGAGAAACCAATATAGTTTCTCAACATGTAACCCGACCGGAAATAAGATTTTTTTATCGTTTTTATAATAATTTTGATACAATCATTGCACAGAGTGATGATATGAAAAATGATCTCATAAACAACCTAAAAATACGTGAGAAAAAGATTATAAAAATCAATAATCCGGTGGATGTAGATGCAGTTGAAACAAAATCACTCGAACCTATGAATTTTCCATTTTCCGAAGGCTATAAAAATGTAGTGGCTATCGGCAATCTTTCCTATCGTAAAGGCTTTGAAAATCTATTAAAAGTTTTTTCATACCTAAAAAAAGAAAATATATTTTTATATATCATAGGAGAGGGAGACGATAAAGAAAAATTAATTGAATTAAAAGATTCTTTACAAATTAAGAATGTAAAATTTTTAGGAAAAATAACTAATCCCTATCCATATTTAAAAAATGCAGATTTATTTATCCTCTCTTCCAGATATGAAGGTTTTCCCAATGTATTGTTAGAAGCAGGAGCAACCGGAACATTTTCATTAGCAAATAATTGTAAAGGGGGAATCAATGAAATAATTGAAGAAAATGTCAATGGAAAAATTATTTCCATTGAAGATCATAAAAATTTTGCAGAGGAGATAAAAATAACATTAAGTAAAAAATACGATAAAAATCGTATAAAAAATTCAATAAAAAATAGATTTTCAAAAGATAAGATCATACACCAATATGAAAAAATTTTGGAAGCTAATAAAAACTAAATTAGGCGAATAAAGCCCGTTAACATAAAGTAAAACTCCTTAAAAATAAATTTTCTGTAAATTTGAACTAACTTTGATTTTTTTTAATCAATTAACTAGATGAAATATTATGCAGCTCAACATAAAAAATGAAACATCAAAGCTGAAAGTGGTTGTTCTGGGTCAACCCTGTTCTATGGGAAAAACACCGAAACTAAATGAAACTTATGATGCAAAGTCTTATGAAAATGTAAAAAACAACAGTTACCCTATAGAAGAAGACGTAATACACGAAATGAAGGAATTTAAAAAAGCCCTTCAAAAATATGATGTTACGGTTTTATCTCCCGAAATTTTAAAAGATTATAACCAAGTATTTGCAAGAGATGTAGCCTTTGTTATAGAAGATAAGATCATTATATCTAATATGATTGCAGATCGAGCAGAAGAACTCTATGCTTATAAGGAAATATTCAAATCCATATATTTTCAGAATATTTATAATCTTCCTAAAAAAGCAAAAGTTGAAGGAGGGGATATTATACCTCACAACGATGTTGTTTTTTGCGGAGCTTATGAAGGAAAAGACTTTGCGAATATTAAAACAGCGAGAACAAACCAATATGCTATAGATTACTTAAAAGATTTATTTCCTACTAAAACCTTTATAAATTTACCGTTAAAAAAAGATGATAAAAACCCGAGAAACGGAATTTTACATCTCGATTGCACCTTTATGCCTGTTGGAAAAGATAAAGCTATTCTTTACAAAGGAGGTTTTGCAAATGAAAAAGACTATCATTTCTTACTTGATTATTTTGGCACAAATAATGTCTTTGAAGTAACTGACGAAGAATTGTATTACATGAATACTAATGTATTTTCCATTTCAACGGAAGTGGTAATTTCAGAAAATAAATTTGAAAGACTTAATAATTTTCTGGAAAACGAATGGAATATAAAAGTAGAAAAAGTTCCATACCATGAAATATCAAAAATGGGAGGCCTTCTAAGATGTTCCACTTTACCTTTAATACGTACAAATGAGTAATAAGCAGATAACAAATACCGTATTGATGATAGAACCCGTTTCCTTTGGGTATAATTATCAAACAGCAAAAAATAATTTCTTCCAACAAAATGATTCGGTTTCTGTAGAATCTATTCAAGAAAAAGCAAAGGAAGAATTCAGAAATATGGTTGATAAACTTAGAAAATTCGGAATAAATGTTTTGGTTGTTAAAGATAAGGAGCAACCGCATACACCGGATTCCATTTTTCCAAATAACTGGATTTCTTTCCATTCAGACGGTAAAGTAGTGCTTTATCCTATGTATGCTGAAAATAGAAGAGTAGAAAGAAGAGAAGATATATTGGATAGTATAGAGAAGGAAGGATTTATAATTAATGAAATAATAGATTACAGCCGGGCTGAAGAGGAAGATATTTTTTTAGAAGGAACCGGAAGCATGGTATTGGATCGTACTAATGAAATCGCTTATGCTGCCATTTCAGAAAGAACCAACGAAGAACTTTTTATAGAGTTTTGTGAAGATTTGGAATTCTCACCTGTAGTTTTTCATTCTACACAAGAAAAAAATGGTAAAAGATACCCGGTGTATCATACTAATGTAATGATGAGCGTAGCAGAAGATTTCGCCATAATTTGTAAAGAATCTATCCAAGATGTTAAAGAAAGAAAACTAGTAATAGACTTTTTACAAACTACGAAAAAGGAGGTGATTATCATTTCAGAAGAACAAATGAATCATTTTTTAGGAAATACCTTACAACTGGAAAACGATAAAAAAGAAAGATTTTTAGTAATGTCCAATACAGCCTACCAATCCTTGAATGCAGGTCAAATTAATGCCATAAATAAATACAGTCAAATATTGGTATTTGATATTCCCACAATTGAAAAATACGGCGGCGGAGGCGTACGATGTATGTTAGCAGAAATATTTTTACCTAAAGCAGAAAGTTAAAAATCGGCTTTTACTATTAAATAATTTTGTAAATTAATGAAATCCCGTTATATTTGCACCTCGAATTAATTGGCGAGGTAGCTCAGGTGGTTAGAGCGTTGGATTCATAACCCAAAGGTCGGCAGTTCAAGTCTGCTCCTCGCTACAAAATTATAACCCTCATATAGAATTATGAGGGTTTTTTTATTTAAAAATATTTTGATTATAAAGTAATTAATCATCTTGTTTTCCATCAATACTTTGTCGACACTATATTTTTTGGGAAAAATAGGGTATGAGAAAAAAAATGAAAAATAAACAAGAAGTAAAACTGATCTTATATAAAAATAAATAGAATATATAGTATAGTTATATTTTAATTATATATAAAAATATATATTTTATTAATATAAAATAAACATTTTTTTGATTTTTATTTGTTTAAGTGTTTTTTATCATTACTTTTCACTCATAAATATTATATGAATTGAATTAACATTTTATATGTATATTTGACCAATTTTTATAAAAATATAGAAGCTTTTAACCTTTGGAAATGCTGGTAAATAAAGTAAATATTTATCTATATGAAGTTGGAGATTTTTATAAATTTTAAGAATATTTAAATTTATAATTAACAGTCGGATCTATATGTTTATAAACAGATCATTATATTTTAAATTAAATTTATTATACAAATAGTTTATTATTAAATAATTTTATTTTTTTATGGAAAGGAATAAATCTTTAGATTCCGCTAAGTTCATTTTAATATTTTTTGTTGTATTAGCACATACTTGTGAATATGATTTATTTACATCTAAAATCAAACTTTTAATTTACATTTTTTCTTCAACCTTTACAATACCCTTATTTATAATCATTTCAGGTTATTTCTCAAAAAATTTAACATGGGATAAGTTTAAAAAATTCTTCTTAGGCTTTGTTTTAGTATATTATTTATTTCAGCTTTTTTATTCAATCCCCTCCATGGCTGCCGGGCATTTCAATATCGTACGATATATACTATTACCCATAGGTCCTCTCTGGTATCTTGCGGGATTAATACTTTGGAGATATTTTATAATACTAATAAAAAAGTTTAATATACCGGCATGGGCAAGCTTACTAATTTCAACGGTTATTTCGTTATCGGTTGGATTTATAAAGATAGATCCTATTTTACATCCTGATTATGTTTCTGCATTAAGAATCTTGGTTTTTATACCTCATTTTTTTGTAGGATATTATGCTCCACAGGATATATGGCTTAGAATAAAAAGTATTAAAAAAATATATTCCGTATTATTTTTTACAATTTTTGGTATTTGGGTTTGTTTATATGGTACAACCTATCATGCATTCACAACATTTGGTGGATATTCCTATAGTGTATTTCCTACCATTACCGATGGATTAGTTCAAAGGATTATTTTTCTTGTTTTTGCCATATTTAGTTCAGCAGCATTTTTTAATATCATTCCGGATACATTCTATAAATTTGGTTCCGCTAGTTTGGGTATCCTTTTATTACATATTATGATTGTATATCCTGTATATTGGGGGATAGTTACTAAACATTTTAGTCATATATCACTTATAGTAGATATATTAGCAACTATAACAATTACTTTAATATGTCTGTTTTTAACTAAGCTAAAAATTATTCAATTAATAATGAATCCTTTGAAATTAATTGAAATGATTTTTTCAAAAAATAAAAAGATAATTAATAAATAAAATAAAAGTTCATAAAAAACAATCATATAAAACTATATGATTGTTTTTTACTAAATAATATTAAACTAACAAAAACTAATTGAAAAATAATTTATTAAAAAATTAAATTGTTTAATTTCACTTTGTTTATAACTCAATTAAAGTATATGAAGATAAATTAAATATAATCAGTTAAATAATTTATTATATCATAAGACTTTCAATTTGCTTAACATATCATTTATTCATTTTTCTTCTTAATATGAACCAGTTTATTAAATAATAATTGATTAAGATTAGTTTGTTTAACTGATCTGGTTTTAAAAATTAATAAAGGAAAAACAACACCAAATGCAAGTGATAATAAAGTAAACCCTGTACGAGTAGCTTTTTCAAGCATTTCTACTAAATAATTAAATTGCAGAGGTTCCCCTTCTTTTAAAGTCATAACCTCGATCAAAGAAATCATAAACTCATAACCCATTTTACCGGGAATAATATTAATGACAGCGGGAATCGTAAATACAATAGGAGGGGTGTGTACTCTATGAGCGAAATATACGCCGGATATACCTACTAAGCTGGCAGCGGCAAAACTTGAAAATACAATTTGATTTTCAAAATAATGTAATAAAACAGCTCGGCAGCTAAACCCCATAGCTCCTAACAAAGCCACCACCCACATCGAACGGTAAGGCGTTCTAAATATAACGGCAAAGCCTATGGATACCCACATAGACCAAAATACTTTTTCCCAAATAGTTACATTCTCACAAACGGTAAAAAAATTAATTAAATCCATATCCAAATAAAAATAATGATAAAAATAGGCCCATAGCGATAACAAAAATTAACATTGATCCGTGTATTCCCCTGGCAATACCTTGTGTAACATATCCTTCTAAAATATCTATGAAAGAATTAATTAAAGGCACACCCGGTATTAAAAATAAAACACTGGCAGCAAAAGCACTTTTAAGATCAAGACCGGTGATTAATCTAAAAATATTCACCACAGATACGGCAGTAAAAGAAGCAATAGTAAAAATTATAAAAATGTTGAATTTTTTTTGAGTTAAAAATTGTCTGGAAAGGATTCCCAAAACAGTCGCAAGGAAAGTTATAAAAAACTCAATCCAACTACCATTAAGAATCCTGCATAAACTAGCTCCGGCAAGACCTACAAAAAACCAAATGGCGGGTTTTGGGTAATGATTAATTGTCTTTATAGAATTAAATTGTTCATTAACGGCATTCACATCCATTTCTTCATGAATCACTCTCCATGATAATATGCTGATCTCGGAAACAATTTCAAAATTTACTCCAATATGAGGTATAGCACGAACTATAGTATGCATAACATGAGTTTTCTTATCTCTCACACTAAGTACAACGCCTGATAACGAAAAAAATAAATCAGCTTCATAACCAAGAGCCCCGGCTATTCTTTGCGTATTTTTTAATGTTCGCGAAGTATTAGCACCATTCATGATAAGGCTTATAGCAATATCTGAAATAACTTCACTTACAAATTTTATTTCAATTGAAGTATCAGTCATAAAGAAGTATTAATTAACAGGTGTAAAATTATAACAAGGAAGTAGAGTTTTGAGATAAAATAACGTAAACCTGATAACAATCACATAAAAGGTACATAATTTAGATAGGCAAGTAAAATATGACTAAAATATTAGTAAATTTGTTACTTATGTTGAATGTAAATTATATAAATATATGAAATCGCATTGGCTGTTATTTATTTTACTAATTACATTGGTTTCATGTCAAACCAATAATCTATCAGTAGATTATGATTCAGGATATAATTTTTCTACAGTAAAAACCTATAATTATTATGCAGATAATAAAGTAAAACTTAATAATAAAATAGACAGTACCAATTTTATGAAAAACCTGGATGCGGTGTTGCTTTCCAAAGGTTTAATAAAAGATGTTGATAACCCCGATGTTTATGTAGCCGTGGAAGTTTATACCCAACTTACACACCCTGCCAACAGTTCGGTCAATTTAGGAATTGGAGGAGGAAGTGGCTGGTTTGGATTAGGTACTAATGTAGATATTCCCATAAATAATAATAATAAAATTGTTGATTATTCGTTTAAAATCGATTTTGATGATGCAAAAACAAAGAATTTAGTTTGGACATCAAAAGTTGTAGATTCTAAATCTTTTAATACCTCTACTGCTTCTAGAGCTTCCTTTTATAATTCATCAATTAATTTGTTGTTTAAGAAATATCCGCCTAAGAAAAATAGAAAATCCAAACCAAGCAAAACGAACTATTACAATTAGTTTAAATTTAATGATATATCACCCCTATATTAATATATAGGATTAGTACAAAGAATTATTAGGTTAAGATTATATAGCTTTCTTAAGTAAGTAAGTTTGTATGATGCATTTAACATATAAAAATGATAAAACATGTTATAACAAAAGTTTAAACGTTTAAATAATAAATTCGGAAATATAAAAGATTTATATTTTTTAAACTAAATATCTTTTTAAAGTTAAAGAATCATTTTTTTCAATTTAACAATATTTAAATTTAAGAATTCATTTTCGTTTACATTTAATAAAATTATTTTTGAATCATTTGAAAAAATAATATGTATAATTATGTACTATCAATCTCCACACCTATAAAAATATTATCATTCTTTAATATGATATAACTCATTTCAAATAAAATCATTTAATCGGTTAAATGATATAATTTTACTGCATGAAACCACAAACATAAATGTAATATGAATACAAAATATCTATATTGGATTACTTTCGTTGCAGTAAACGGAGGTCTATTATTTGGTTTAAATATGGCAGGAATTGCCGGAGCCAATGATCTCATAAAGCAAGATTTCAGTTTAAGCGATAGCGGATTAGGTACGGTTGCCAGTTTTTTAATGATTGGTTGCTTAATTGGAGCTTTTTTTACCGGCAGTATTGCTGAAAAATACGGTCGTAAAAATGTTATGATCATTACAGCAATTATATATATAATTTCTTCTTTAGGTTGTGCTTTTGCAACCAGCTTTATAGGATTAACTATTTTTAGGGTTCTTTCCGGTTTCGCTGTAGGAGCTACTTCAGTAGTAGGCCCCATGTATATTTCAGAAATCTCCCCGGCCAATAAAAGAGGAACGTTGGTATCATTCAATCAATTTGCAATAACCATCGGTATCTTTTTAGCCTATGTTTTTGATTATTTCTTGATTAATTTAGGTCAAGAAAGTTGGAGGTATATGTTGGGAGTGCCAGCCCTGTTCGGAATCATTTTTTTACTATATTTAGTATTCTCATTTCCGGAAAGTCCGCGCTGGCTCTTAGCTAAGGGGAAAAAAGACGAAGCCGTAGAAATTCTTAATAAAATAGGAGGAGAGAGTTATGTTAAAAACGAACTTCCTGAAATGGAAAAATCCATAAATGCTGAAAAGAACAAAGAAAAAGCCAGCAGTAAAGAATTATTCAACGGAAAGACTGGCAAAATAGTTGCAATAGGAACCCTTATAGCAGCATTCCAGCAGATTACCGGTATAAATGCTGTATTAATATTTGCACCGGATATTTTCCGTTCTGCCGGAGTAGGTGGAGATACAGCTTTACTTCAATCCATGATCGTGGGAATTGTAAATGTATTAATGACTATAGTTGCCTTGAAATTAGTGGATTCTAAAGGTCGTAAAACTCTTTTATTATGGGGAGCTTTTGGAATGGCTGTTTCTTTAGGATATTTGACATATGCTTTCTTACAACCTGAAAAAAATAGTATGGGTGTTTTAATAGCCTTATTAGGATATATCTCCTTTTTTGCTGCATCCTTCGCTCCGGTAATGTGGGTAATTATATCCGAAATTTATCCTAATAGAATTAAAGGATTAGCAATGTCTTTTTCAACTGCTGTTAGCTGGGGTTGTACATTTTTAACTGTATATTTTGCACCAATTATACGAGCAAATTTAGGAGACAGTGCATTATTTGGAATTTTTGGAATATTTACTGTAATTGCCTTTATTTTTGTTAAATTTTGGATTCCGGAAACCAAAGGAAAATCTTTAGAACAAATTGAAAAAGAATTAGGGCTTATTGACTAAGCTATAAAATACAATTACTATGAAAAGAGTTTCAATTAAAGATGTTGCTTTAAAAGCAGGAGTTTCGACTGCGTTGGTTTCATATGTTTTGAACGGTCGTCATACCGATAGAATAAGTAAACTAACAGCAGAAAAGATAAAAAATGCAGCTAAAGAACTTAATTACCGACCCAATAGCATAGCGCGAAGTCTTAAAGCCAAAAAAACTCATACCATTGCTCTGTTGGTTGCAGATATTGCCAACCCGTTTGCTTCTCAAATAGCAAGGATTATTGAAGATGAGATAAGCAGCAAAGGATATGTAATATTAATTGGAAGTTCCGATGAAAACGCAGAAAAATTGCAGCAATTAATAGATATTTTTCTTACCAGACAGGTAGATGGTTTCATAATTCTACCGGTAGAAGGCTCAGAAAAGTATATATTGGATTTAGCTAAAACCAATGCTCCGATAGTTTTAATAGACAGATATTTCAATAATAATATGGAAATACCTGTAATTACTACTAATAATTACGGAGCATCCTATCAAGCCACAGAACATTTAATAAAAAAAGGAAAAAAGAATATAGGCATACTATCATTTCAAACGGAATTAATTCATATAAATGAAAGAGTAAATGGTTATAAAAGAGCTGTGTTGGATAGGGGTTTAACTATTAAATCAGAAAATATAAAATACATTAATGAAGCGGAAATAGATATAGAAGTTTCCCATGCTATAGATGAATTACTATCAAAAGAAGAAGCCATTGATGCCTTATTTTTTGCAACAAATAAATTAGCGTTGGCAGGACTTAAAAAACTAATGACGTTAAACATAAAAATACCCGAAGAATTAGCACTAATTACCTTTGATGAATCAGAAGCCTTTGACATCTTTAAAGTACCGGTAAGTCATATAAAACAACCTTTGTATGAAATATCCAAAGAAGCTGTAGAAATAATTACCAGCATGATTGAAGATAAAAATTTAAAATTCAAACCGAGAGTATACAACTCCAAATTAATAATAAAACAATCTTCTTAATAAGATATATAATGAAAAATAATATGAATACGAAGCCCATCATTTGTTTTGGAGAAATATTATGGGATATATTCCCATCAGGAAAGAAAATAGGAGGAGCTCCATTTAATGTTGCATATCATCTTAATAAAATGGGTGTTGATGGAAGAATGATTAGTTGTGTTGGAAATGATGAATTAGGCAGAGAATTGCTTAACAAAGTACAAGAAGCAGCGATTCCGACAGAAGAATGCCAGATAAGCGATAAATACAACACAGGTACTGTAATAGCAGAAATAGATAAAAATAACGAAGCTCATTATACCATTGTAGAACCCGTAGCTTGGGACTTTATAGAATGGAAAGATGAATATGAAAATTTAGTAAAGAATTCACAAGGATTTGTATTTGGAAGTTTAGGAAGCAGAAATAATTTATCCAAAAACACTTTGTCAAAATTAATAGAAGTTGCGCCATATAAAGTTTTTGACATCAATCTACGACCCCCATATATTTCTCAAGAATCGATTATCGATTTTATGAAAAAAGCTGATTTAGTAAAGATGAATAAGGCAGAATTAAGGCTTTTGTTAGAATGGGTGGGGAAAGAATATACATCCGAAGAAGATGCCGTTAAATATGTTCGTAAAACATTCTCTTTAGATGGACTAATTGTAACCAAAGGAAGTAAAGGAGCGGTATATTGTGATCAATATCAATATATATATTCAGAAGCCATACAAGTTGAAATAAAAGATACAGTCGGTAGTGGTGATTCTTTTCTGGCCGGATTTTTAGCTAAACGAGCTCAAGGATTCCCAAATTTAGATGCTATGAAAGAAGCTATAGCTTTGGGTGCGTTTATAACCAATCACATAGGAGCATGTCCGGTATATGATTTAGAAGAATTCCAAAAATTCAAACAGGACAAATCGATAAACAGTAACACATTTATAGAAGATCAAACAATCAATTAGCATACACTAATCTTATCTATATATAGATAAAAAGCAGCTTAATAATATAAGCTGCTTTTTAAATATAAAGATAAAATTAATTAGCAGTTACACGAAGTGTTTTTTATCTGTTGAAAGAAATCATTACCCTTGTCATCCACGAGAATAAAAGCAGGAAAGTTTTCAACCTCTATTTTCCAAATAGCTTCCATTCCTAGTTCGGGATACTCCAAACATTCTAAATGTTTAATATTAGTTTGTGCAAGAATTGCAGCAGGTCCCCCTATACTTCCTAAATAAAAACCGCCGTATTTATAACAAGCTTCTGTAACCTGTTGGCTTCTGTTTCCTTTTGCAATCATAATTAAGCTCCCTCCATGGGATTGGAAAGAATCCACATAAGAATCCATTCTTCCGGCAGTAGTGGGCCCCATAGATCCCGAAGCATACCCGGCAGGTGTTTTAGCCGGTCCGGCATAATAAATAGGATGATCTTTTATATATTGCGGTAACTCTTCTCCATTATCCAATTTTTCTTGCAGTTTCGCATGAGCGATATCCCGTCCTACAATAATAGTTCCGGTTAAAGATAGCCGAGTAGAAACAGGATATTGGGACAATTCGGAAAGAATCTCTTTCATCGGTCGATTTAAATCAATCGCAACACCTCCGGCTTCTCCCGCCTTTTGATATTGTTCCGGAATTAATCGGGCAGGATTATCTTCCAATTTTTCAATCCAAATACCGTCTTTATTTATTTTTGCTTTAATATTTCGATCGGCAGAACAAGAAACACCCATTCCAACCGGACAAGACGCTCCGTGTCTTGGTAGTCGTATAACCCTGATATCATGTGCAAAAAATTTACCTCCGAATTGGGCGCCTAACCCTAATTCTCGAGCGGCATTCAATAGCTTTTTTTCCATTTCAAGATCCCGAAAAGCACGCCCGCCTTCATTTCCTGATGTTGCCAAGTTATCATAATATTTAGTAGAAGCTAGCTTAACTGTTTTCAAGTTAGTTTCAGCCGATGTTCCTCCAATTACAAAAGCAATATGATAAGGAGGACAAGCAGCAGTACCCAACGATTTCATTTTTTCTACTAAAAAAGGAAATAATTTATCGGGATTTAATAATGCTTTAGTCTCTTGATATAAATAAGTTTTATTTGCCGAACCTCCTCCCTTTGCAACAAATAAAAATTTATATTCCTGTCCGTTTACAGCATATAAATCTATTTGAGCGGGAAGATTGGTTCCTGTATTAACCTCTTTATATAAATCTAAAGGAGCATTTTGAGAATAACGCAGATTATCAGATGTAAAAGTATTGTATACTCCCTTAGATAAAGCTTCTTCATCATTTCCACCGGTCCATACCTGTTGGCCCTTTTTTCCCATAATAATGGCTGTTCCGGTATCTTGACAAAAAGGAAGAATTCCTTTAGCTGAGATTTCAGAATTTCGTAAAAAAGTAAGAGCCACAAACTTGTCGTTTTCACTGGCGCTCGGATCTGATAGTATACTTGCTACTTGTTTTTGATGTTCCGGACGAAGTAAAAATTCAACATTATGAAATGCATGTTGAGCCAGCAGAGTTAAACCTTCCGGTTCTATTTTAAGAATTTCTTTTCCTTCAAATGTAGAGGTTGATATATAATTTTTAGTTAGTAAATAGTATTCTGTAAGATCTTTTCCTTGTTCAAAAGTTTCTTGATACTTAAAATCCGGTGTTGCCATATAGTAAGCCTAGTTTTATAAATTTAACAGCGCTAAAATTATATATTAATCGATTTATAAAACATGACATTTACCGCTTTTAAAGACTATTATGAAATTTATAATCATTATAAATAAAGGAAAAAAGTTTTTTTAAATAGAGGTTTATATTTACAATTTTATAAGAGAAATATTTAGAAAAAGATTAAAAAAGAGGGTTGATAATTCATCAACCCTCTCTATAATAAATATCTATTGAAAATTAAATCAATTTCGCCTATCTTAATGTAAAAAGTAATTCTCTATATTTTGTTAATGGCCACATTTCGTTGTCTATCAGCATTTCCAACGCATCAGAATGTTCTCTGATTTTATCAAATAAAGGTTTAACTTTATTACAAAAAGTTTCAGCTTGTTTAGCAGGATCTGAAATAGCGATGGCCTTGTCTCTTTCTTTAAACAATTTATCTACTCCGCTTTTAATTTCTGTAATATGAGAAGAGATATTTTTAATAAGATCCAATTGCTCTTTACACATGGACTTCATTTCATTTTCACCAAAAATATCTTTTAAGCCTTTTGCATTTTCAATCAATTTAGTTTGATAATCAACAGCCACAGGAACAATGTGATTACGAGCCATATCTCCTAATACTTTAGCTTCAATAGAAATCATTTTAGAATATTTTTCCAATTTGATTTCATTTCTGGCCTCAATTTCCTTGTGAGATAAAATATTTAGCTTTTCAAATGGCTCAATATATTTTTTGTTTAGCTCAAATTTTAATGCCTCAGGAGTAGTTTTTTTATTTTCCAATCCTCTTTTTTCCGCTTCTTTCACCCAATCTTCACTATAACCGTCTCCTTCAAATAATATAGATCTTGATTCAGTAATATAGTCTCGAAGAATATTAAATATTGCTTCATCTTTTTTAAGTCCTTTAGCAATCAATTCATCAACCTCTTTTTTGAATTTTTGTAATTGATAAGCCATTATAGTGTTTAAAACGGTCATAGGCTCACCACAATTAGCTTGAGATCCGACAGCTCTGAATTCGAATTTATTTCCGGTAAATGCAAAAGGCGAAGTTCTGTTACGGTCTGTATTGTCAAGTAATAGTTCAGGGATTTTTCCGACAATATTTAATTTTAAATCCGTCTTTTCATCCGGAGAAAGTTTTCCTTTAGTAACTTTTTCCAATTCATCTAAAACAGCGGTTAACTGAGATCCAATAAATATAGAAATAATAGCAGGAGGAGCTTCATTAGCACCTAACCTGTGATCATTACCTGCCGATGCAATCGAAGAACGTAATAAGTCACCATAGTCATGAACAGCCTTAATAGTATTGATGAAAAAAGTAAGGAACTGAAGATTCTTCTTAGGGTTCTTTCCGGGACTCAATAAGTTTTCTCCGGTATCTGTTGAAAGCGACCAGTTATTATGTTTTCCGCTTCCGTTAACACCATCAAACGGTTTTTCATGAAATAAAATGCTTAAACCGTGTCTGCGGCTTACTTTTTTCATGACATCCATTAATAATGAATTATGATCTACCGCTAAGTTAGCTTCTTCAAATAATGGAGCTAATTCAAATTGATTCGGAGCAACTTCATTATGTCTGGTTGTTACAGGTATACCCAATCTCATACAGTCAATTTCCAACTCTTTCATAAAATTTCTTACGCGAGTTGGAATAGAGCCGAAATAATGGTCTTCGAGTTGCTGTCCTTTCGCAGGGGCGTGACCTAGAAGAGTTCTTCCCGTTAAAACCAAATCCGGACGGGTTTGAAAAAGTGAAGAATCCACTAAAAAATATTCTTGTTCCCAACCCAAAGTAGAATAAACTTTGCTTACATTTTTATCGAAATAGGCTTGACACACTTCAGTAGCAGCTTCATCTACCGATTGTAATGCTCGTAATAGTGGAGTTTTATAATCTAAAGTCTCACCGGTATAAGAAACAAAAATTGAAGGAATACATAACGTTGTATCAATAATGAAAGCAGGTGAAGTCGGATCCCAAGCGGTATAACCTCTTGCTTCGAATGTATTACGTATTCCACCATTAGGGAAGCTGGAAGCATCCGGTTCTTGCTGAATTAATAAGGAACCGCTGAATCTTTCAATGGCCCGACCTTCTCCAATAGGGTTAAAAAAAGAATCATGCTTTTCAGCAGTCTCTCCCGTTAAAGGTTGAAACCAGTGAGTATAATGGGTAGCACCTTTAGACATAGCCCATTCTTTCATGGAAACAGCAACCTGATCTGCAATTTCTCTTGTGATTTTCTTTCCATATTTTATCGCATCTAAAATGCTTTGATAAGCTTCTTTAGTCAGATATTCACGCATGGTGGATTCTGAAAAGACATTTTCACAATATAGTTCAGATAATTTTTTTGGAATTTCTATATGTTTAGGCTGTAAATAAGGAAGCCTTTTTAAAGCATAAAAACGTAATGTTGACATAAAAGGTATTTTTTTTGGAGGGTAAATATAAATATAATATTAAAATAAATCAAATGCCCCTCATTTTTTATACATTATTAACGAAATTTTCTAATAAATCATTCATTGAATTCTTAACATATTATCAAAAAAAAACTTCAATTTTAATAAATAAAATAAAATAAACAAGTAATAAGTATTTTAATATGAGAATGTCATAAAAACAGAATGTATAAAAAATAAATTATTTTATACTCAATTATTTTTTATCGGGCTTTATTAAGAAAAAAAACAGATAGCTTATTAATAAATAGTTAACTTGTAATACGTTACGAATGGATAAATTTTTCTCTGTATTGCGGGTAAAATATTTTAATACGGTTTTATATGAAATAAAATGAGAGAAACAGAATTGAAAAAGATAGAATATTTAAAATAATTATAAAAACTGGATAATTATAAAATTTTTGTTTATAAAATCTTGCGTTGGTATAATATTTTCATTAATAATTTTAAATAAATCTTATAAAAGATAATATTAAAAACATAAAAATAACAACAATAATTAAAATTAATCAAAAACCTAAAAAACATGGAACATAGAAAAATAGGCGATTCAGATTTATCTTTATCGGTAATAACTTTTGGAGCTTGGGCTGCCGGAGGTTGGATGTGGGGAGGAACAGAAAGAAAAGTTGCCGTTGAAGCAATCAAATCAGCTCACGATGCAGGAATAACATCTATCGATACGGCTCCTATATACGGACAGGGAACCAGTGAATCTATAGTAGGAGAAGCTATTAAAGGAATTCCTAGAGATAAAGTTCAAATTTTAACTAAATTTGGAATGCGTTGGGATTTAGCTAAAGGAGATTTAGCCATGCACAGTAAAGACAATTCAGGAAAAGATATCGATATATATAAATATGCTGGAAAGGAAAGTGTTATCTATGAATGTGAACAAAGTTTAAAACGTTTAGGAACCGATTATATAGATCTATATCAACTGCACTGGCCGGAAACCGTTACACCCATAGAAGAAACGTTTGAAGCAGTTGCAAAATTAATCGAGCAAGGTAAAGTACGTCATGCATCCGTTTGTAATTGCTCCACTTCACAAATTGAAGCAGCAAATAAAGCATGCAAAATACTTTCCGATCAGGTTCCTTATAGCATGTTAAATCGTAAAATAGAAAAAGATATAGTTCCTTACTGTATTAAAAATAAAAAGTCTATCTTAGCTTATAGTCCAATGGAAAGAGGATTATTAACCGGTAAAATTAAACCGGATCATAAATTTGAAGAAGGAGATGCTAGAAGGGACATGAAGATGTACCAACCGGATAGTATTAAAAGAATTGATGATTTCTTGGCTAAAATTAAACATATTGCAGATGATCAAGGAGCAACACTGGCTCAGTTAGTACTAAAATGGACTGCTGAACAACCGGGAATTACTATAGCCTTGGCCGGTGCAAGAAATGCAGAACAAGCAAAACAAAATGCAAAAGCTGCTGAAGTAAAAATCAGCAAAGAACAAATGGATTTTATCGATTCTGAATTAGCAAAATTATAAAATCATATAAAGAATTATTATGGAAAAACTGACAGGTAAAAAAGCAATAGTTACAGGTGGAAACAGAGGATTAGGAAAAGCAGTGGCTTTAGCTCTGGCTGCTGAAGGGGTAGATGTAGCTATTACAGGAAGAGATGAAAAAACAGTTAAGGAAACTGTAAAGGAATTAGAAGGAAAAGGAATACAAGCTGCATATTCAATTTTTGATGTTTCCAATCAAAAAGAAGTTGAAACGGAAATGGAAAAATTACAAAACAGCTTCGGATCCTTTGATATTTTGATCAACAATGCGGGAATTTCAGCATTTCAAAGTTTTTTGGATATGCCTGTTGATCAGTGGAAAAATATTGTACAAACCAATCTCTTCGGACCTTATTTCATGTCAAGAGCAGTTTTGCCTGCAATGATTGAAAAAAAAGGAGGAGATATCATTAATGTTTCATCCACGGCAGGTTTAAAAGGGGGAGCAAACACTTCAGCCTATAGTGTTTCAAAAGCCGGTTTAATATCCTTGTCGGAATCATTGATGTATGAAATGAGGAAGCACAATATAAGAGTTACAACTCTTACACCAAGTACCATTGCATCAGACATGTCTGTAAAATTATTAAAAATTACGGATGGAAATCCGGAAAAAGTTTTACAGCCGGAAGATTTTGCAGAATTAGTGGTTGATATTCTTAAGTTAAATAAACGAGCCTTGTTGGCAAATGCATCTTTATGGTCAACCAATCCTTAAAATTATAAACCCATAGATAAAGTCCGGCTAATAGTACCGGACTTTATTATTTTAACATTACAAATAGATGAAAGTATTTATATCCGGCAAAATACCGGAAGTAGGAATAGACATGCTGAAAAAGGCAGGTTATGAGGTCGAAATGTGGACAAATTCGGAACCTATTACCCTTGCAGAATTAATAGATAAATGTAAACAATCCGACGCATATATAAATGTGATGTCTCCTGTGCCGGAAAGTTTTTTTAAAGAAGTTACAAATTTGAAAGTTATTTCCACATTTTCGGTTGGTTATAATCATATCGATATCCAATCAGCCACACGTTTGGGCATACCAGTGGGAAATACCCCGGATGTTCTCAGTAATGCAACGGCAGACATTGCTTTCTTGTTACTGTTGAATGTTTCCAGAAAAGCTTTTTTTAATTATCGAAGGATAATCGAAGGAAATTGGAAGCCCGGTTTTTTATCGGTAGAATATTTAGGGCAAGAATTGAATGGAAAGACCTTAGGCATATTTGGAATGGGACGTATAGGAATCAAGATGGCTCAAAAATGTAAAAATGCATATGGGATGAATATCCTTTATAATAATCGGCATAAACAAGAAGAATCCGAAAAAGAATTAGGAGCGCATTATGTTTCTTTTGAAGAATTATTGGAACAATCGGATGTAATAAGTTTACATGCGCCATTAACAGATGAAAATAAAGGTATTTTTAATGCCTCAGCGTTTAAAAAAATGAAGAAAACATCTATTTTAATAAATACGGCCAGAGGTCCTATGGTTAATGAAAAAGATTTAATACAGGCGATCCAAGAAGGTCAAATTTGGGGAGCCGGATTAGATGTAACAGATCCCGAACCCATGAAAGCAGATAACCCTTTATTATGCATGGAAAATGTTGCGGTTACGCCTCATATCGGATCAGCAACTATAGAAGCGCGAAATGCGATGTCGGCTTTGTGTGCTAAAAATATTATTTCCGGTTTAAAAGGAGAAAAATTACCTTGCGTCGTTAATCCCGAAGTATATAAATAATTAAAATATTATATTGATTTATAGTAATGTTGTATGAGCTTGTAAAATCTATATGTGTTTATTTGAAAATTATAATTCCATAGTTAACTTGATAGACATATTTTGATCTAAATTCCCAACTTTATAAGCGCCTAAACGAGCATATACGCCAACACCTACCAGGCCTAATAATAGCTTATTTGCTTCAAAACCAACTTCCTGGTAATAATCTTTAGGAACATCGAATTCAAAAAGCGAATGAACATCTTTATTCGGCATCCATCCTATAAGACCATTGTATAATATGGCAAAATGTAAAGATTTAAATTCACTTACCCGTAAAGGACGGAAATGGTGGGTAAATTGAAAAGAAATAAATCTATCTGAAAAAAAGGAGGAAGGTCTCATAGTTTCAAAACTTTGAAAGCCTTTAAAAGCAAATCTACCCCAAATACTGTTTCCGTGCTTCGCAACCCCGTTGCCCTCGAAAGAATTTATAATTGGAGTATCTCCGAAAGTGGCTCCTATATTCCCGATAATTTCAGTTTTACCTAATTTAGACAAAAAAGTATATAAAGCCGAGAGGTATAAACGATGAATACCTGTACTGTTTTCAAATAATTTCCAAGATTTAGCATAAGTAAAATAATAATAAGGAGGCTTATCTTGCAATGTATATTTTCCGTTATTCGATTCGATATATTTTACATTGGGAGCATATCGTAAACGTATGGCAGTATTAACATAGTTAAACCAAGTACTTTCATCATAATCTTTAAATTTATAATGAAAATTCACCCGTTGTCTTTGGAAATCAACCGCAAAAGTAATATCAATATTTTTTAAAAAGTCTTGTTGATATGACAATTCTACTTTCCTATAGCTAAAATAATCACCGTTGTAAATATTATTGGTTTTAGCCGTAAGCTCATCTTTTGGAGTTAAATATTTAATTTTGGTTCTTCCCACCGGCAGCACATCGGTTTCTGCTTTTATAGATAATTCTCCACCTTGGTGCTTATTTACAAAAAATGTTACATCTGCTCCTCCTTTAACTTCCTCATCTCGAGTTCCTTTAGCTATATACCCTCCAATACGAGTATTTTTACTGAATTTATGGTTAGTATGTCCTCCTAGTTGATAACGGAAAGATTCATACAGGTTATGACTGAATATACTGTATATATCAAAATTAAAAAATCCCAATTCCAGATTCCCCTCGGTAAGTTTTCTTAAAAATCGTAATTTAGTTTCCAGTTTGTATTCTTTTGATATTCGATATAATTCATTATAAGTAGTAGCTTCGCGATGAGTTAAAGAATCATCTCTCAGAGCTGAAATTTTTTCATCTGCATTGTGGGAAACTTCTTTTGAGATAACATATTCATATCCTTTGAAGTCATTAGCAGTATAAGAAACATCGTTAGTGAAATTGGTTACATGAGAATCTATGGTTGCCGTAGTAGTTAATCGAGTTATCGAATGCAATCCCTTAGGCAGTAGTTTATTTATTTTTTTGATGAAATTACTGCTTAAAATTTCCGTCTTCATATATTCATCTTCTGTATACCAAATTCCTTCATAGGGAGCATAAGTTATTTCGTAGTATATATTGGAGATTTTCGAATTATTGCCAATTAATTTTACGAGCGCATACGATTCAGAATCTACAAAAACAGTTAGATTTTTGTAAAATTGAGCTTCACTTTTTCCATGAGAATAGGTATAGATAACATATGTTTTTCTGTTGTCAATATAGACACTATCTACCAATCGGGATATAGTTCCCTGCGTTTCCCTGGGCTTTAGCATTTCAGGATAATCATTGACCATTGATTTTGCAATGGAAAAATTAAAAAATTGCGGATTACTAAATCCTCCTGCTTTATAAGCTGTTACAATGGCTTTTTTACCATATTTTTTATCATATTCATAAAGCATAGTTCTTTCACCAATGAAAACCATGCTTTTTTCTAAAAATCCTTTTAATTTATTGTTTAAAGTATCCAATTTTCTTTTAGGATGGTTAATATAAGTAACAGAATCAGAAGGCATGTCTAAAGTAAATTTCACATACGAATCAAACTTATATGCATTGAGATGATCAACATTATTTTTACTACTGTTTTCCCATACTTTTTTTAGTATAGATACAGCCTTAGGATCATTCTTTTTTTTAATTTTTTTAAATAAATAAATAGTTTTATCCAGTTTGCCGATCATTTCTATTTTAGGCAAGTAACCCTCAACACGAATGATTATTTTGTTTATATTACTATCTAAAGTAATCATTCCTTCAGCATTGGTAAACCCTAACAGGCTATTTGATTCATTGTAAATAAAAGCTTTTTCAACAGGTAGATTGGTTTCAATATTTACAATTTTAATGTGTATTTGACAGAAAAGATGTAGAGAAAAAAAGAGAAAAAATAATAGAACTAAGTTGCTTCTTATAGATGTTTGCATTTATAGAAATAATCTTTTTTGCTTCAATTGATTAAAAAATCCAAATATTTAGCTTGTACTGAAATCGTAAATTTATAAAATTATTTTTTATACGAAAATGGTTTAAAGTATTTTAATAACTAAAAAAGCCGATTTATTATAAACCGACTTTTTTTATATCTGAATTAAAAATATTTATTAAAATAAAGAAGTGGCGATTTGTACTCTTGCTTCTTTGCGAGAAGGATTCCACATGGCTGTGGCAGAAACAGGTAATTTATATCCGAGAACCGTAACATCTTTAGAAGCTGTAATTCCGGCATTTACAATGTCGAAATCGTGTTTTTCATTACCATAAAAGCTAGATTTTCCTGCAAGACCAAAAGCAGCACCGCAGAATATATCTAGATCCACCACTTTACCTTTTAAAATAGGATAATTTAGTCCGGTATAAGTAGACCATCTTTGATCTCCTTTTTCATTTCTGTCTGCTCCGTAAAAAGAAGTTCCATAATCCAGTTTTAAAGGAAAGCTGTCACAGAAAACAAAATATCCTCTGAAATCAAATCGATGTCCGGTTGTTTTGTGATCATAATTCCAAATGTCATTATCCTTAGCATCTTTTAATCTTCCGGTAGAATTGAATACATCCCATACACCGACACCCCATTTTCCCGTACTATAGTGTAGATAGTAATTAATTTCATGATAGTGTTGTCCGTTTGTATCCCCGAGACCTATACCGCCCCAAACTCCCAATTTTAGATATTTTTTATGATCTAAAGCATAATTTATGTCTACGTCGGCCATTGCACCGTCTGTTACAGTTATACCTCTCCAAAAGTGGTTAGATCGTAAACTAAGATTGAAATCTAATCTTTCTATTTCTTGACTATATAATGAAATAGAAGATATAAGAAGTGTAAGTAAAATAAGAATTTTTTTCATATTAATGGATTTTAGTTTGTTTTTTATTTTAAATCAGCGTTGAAATTTGAGTGTAAAAATATAAATATTCTATCGGAATATATAATTTCTTGCTAATTATTCGGAAACATATTGAAACTTTTGTATCAATTAGATTAAAAAAATAGGATATTTAGTACAAATATTTTAGAGATTATTATAAAGCTGAAAATTATCTTGTCTAAATTTTATAATATATTTTATAGATAGATTTACAGATGCCGAATTCTGAAAAATTTTATTACATTCAAAATTAGCATCAGTAAAACCATCTATATTCTATGGATACGATTAATCAATCCATAGTAACTATATTGTTAGTTACTTTTTCTATTTGTAATTAGTTTTACAAAAAATCACAAAAACCAACGCTAAGAACTTGTTGAAACAATTAATTTAATTATTTCTTGATAATTTTATAGTAAATGAAAGTTTTTGCCTGAAAACTTTATTTGTCTTCATCATCAACCCAATTAAGTACTCTGCTTACCGCTCTTTTCCAACCTTTTAAATAATGTTCGGCTTTATCTTTATCCATTTCAGGAGTGAATACACGGTCTACAGATCGTTGAGCTTGAAGTTCATCAATGCTTTTCCAATAACCAACAGCTAATCCAGCCAAATAAGCAGCACCTAGAGCGGTTGTTTCCAATGTTTTAGGTCTGATTACATTAAATCCGAAAATATCAGATTGGAATTGCATCATTAAATTGTTAGCACAAGCACCCCCGTCAACTCGAAGTTCAATTTCATGAACGCCGGAGTCAGCTTCCATAGCTTTTATTAAATCATACACTTGGTAAGCAATTCCTTCTAAGGTTGCTCTGGCAATGTGTCCATCAGTAGTACCTCTGGTAATTCCTAAAATTCCTCCGCGAGCATAAGGATCCCAGTACGGAGCACCTAAACCGGTTAATGCAGGAACAAAATATACCCCTCCATTATCAGGAACAGTTTTAGCTAAATTTTCAGTGTCAGCAGAGGTTTTAACAATTTTAGCTCCGTCTCTTAACCACTGAACTACCGCTCCACCAACGAAAACACTACCTTCAAGCGCATAATAAGTTTTACCATTAATTTTCCACGCAATAGTAGTTAATAAATTATTTTTAGATAAAACCGGTTTTTCACCTGTATTCATTAATAAGAAACACCCTGTACCGTATGTATTCTTAGCCATTCCTTTATTGGTACACAATTGGCCGAATAAAGCAGCTTGTTGATCTCCGGCAATACCTGAAATAGGAATTTTTGTTGAGAATAGAGTAGTGGAGGTTTCACCATACACTTCACTGCTTTGTTTAACCTCAGGAAGCATAGATTTAGGAATGTTAAATAATTTTAATAAATCTTCATCCCATTCCAAAGTATGAATATTAAACAATAAGGTACGAGAAGCATTAGAAACGTCGGTTACGTGCATTTTTCCTCTGGTAAGTTTCCAAACCAACCAAGTATCTACTGTACCAAAACAAAGTTTTCCCTGTTCAGCTTTTTCTCTTGCTCCCGGAACGTTGTCCAATATCCATTTTAATTTTGTACCTGAGAAATACGCATCCAGTATTAAACCGGTTTTTTCACGGATCATATCAGTTAAACCTTGCTCTTTAAGTTCATCACAATATTTGGAAGTTCTTCTGTCTTGCCAAACGATAGCATTGTAAATGGTTTCACTGGTTTCTCTGTCCCATACAATTGTGGTTTCCCTTTGGTTGGTAATACCAATCGCAGCTATATCCAATCCGGATATACCTTTTTTAGCTATTGCTTCGGCAGCAACAGACATTTGCGAAGACCAAATTTCTTCAGGGTGATGTTCCACTAATCCCGGTTTTGGAAAGTATTGGGTATAATCTTTTTGTGCAACCGATACTATTTCTCCTCCATGATTAAATAAAATAGCTCTGGAAGATGTAGTTCCCTGATCTAAAGCTAAAATGAATTTTTCTTTCATCTTTATTGATTTTAGTTATTTAATTTGTCCGTATAAAATAAAACAAAAAATACATTTAAAATAGGATGATTAGTAATTTAAAGATCTTTTTTTAAATGTATTTTAAATTTTATATGTTTTTTATTATGTTAAAAAACTCCTTTCGTATTATTGTATAATACGATTTGGTAACTCAACCCGAACCAATCATTAGCAATGCTTGGTCCACCGGTTTCCGCTCTATGCTGATAGAACGCTGTTATTTTTGCCATTCTTGGACTGTTAGGGTATAAATAGAAATTTACCCCGGCAGTATATAAGTAAAGCTTTTCATAGTCAAATCCGGAAATATCTTTATTTCCTTGATTGAAATATTCAAATCTTGCAACAGGTTCAATTTTTGGAGTAATATTAAATCCTGCTAATAAAGAGTAACCTAACTTATTAACCTTAACAAAATCATGTTTAGTATAATCCATATTGTTAGGGGTTACAAATATAGTATTTCCATTTTCATCAACGCTTGTAAATCGTACATTTTTGTAAGTACCATAATCAAATTTAAATTTGTATTTGTTAGGATTTATATAATATAAAAACCCTGAATAAGCCCAAGCTTGTTTAAAGCCCATTCCAGGAAGATTAACAGCACCCATATGACCACCGAATTCGACATTTTTTACAGGGAAAAAACGTAGGGATGCATCCCAGCTTTTAAATTCTAAACCGTGGTTTCCTTGTCCTTCCGATGGACCATCGTTGAATGAAGACCAATATCTGTCTCGATTGCTGTCGCTATTATGCAAAAAGAAGGCATATCGTACAAAATTTTTAACGTTACCTGAAACGTTAATACCATAATGTCTTAAATCAGGAGCTCCTTGAGCTGCACTTTGATTTTCAGATGTATAAGTAAAGTCGGCTAAATCTAAGTCATAAGCAGATGTTTCATTAGCAGCTCTGTTTCCGGCTCCTTTAAAACGTCCTAACTGTAAATTAAGCAACGGATGGAAGTTATATTTAATGAAAGCATCAGAAATTTTGCTTGCGTGTAGGTTCCAAGTTATGCTAGCGCTCAATTTAGGAGATATAGCCATATCTGTATGTAAGAATCCTATTTTGAATGCAGCCGGTTGAAAATTATAGCTTGAATTTGCTTCTTTATGAGGTCCTTTTTCACTAGGAACTTGTTGGTAAATAGTTTCCAGAACCATACCGATTCCGTATTTCAGAGTAGGAGTAAAGCTATTTTCATCTCCTCCCGTTAATTCTTTAATAAAATTTAACTTAATACCTTGAGAAAGCTGGGAGCTATCGCTGTTCATACGTTCCACAAGTGAAGGTCTTTTTTTAATAGAGTCGCTGACTTGTTGGAATTTATCCAGGGAGGCTTTTTGGCCATAGCCTAAAATAAATGCTGCCGTAAAGAAAAGAGATAAACTGCGTTTAAATTTCATGTTAGTTGTTTTTGTTTAGTAATTAATTGGTTTCGTAATGTAGTTGTTGAAACAAGGCAAAGATTTGGTATTTAATGCTTTGCCTTATCTTTTTATGTTAATAAGTGGAACGAAAGAGAATTATTTTTTAGTTTTTTCAAAAATATACAATTCGTGAATTTCTCTGTCATAGCCTGGGTAGAATCCGGACGGCATACCCATTTTAATGATTGCTCCTCTATTATTAAGGATAACAAGGTCATTGGTTACAGGATCAATTGAAAGACCTTCAATTTCTCCGGCTCTTTTAAATTCAGGAATTGATCTAAATAATGAAACTTCAGCACGAGTTTGGTTCGGATCGCTTACGTCAGCAATATAAACATTATCTGCTTCCGGAATATCGGAATCCCCGTCATCAGAAGTTATTAAAAGTTTTCCATCAATATGATAAACCCCTTGTTGCCATTGTGGAGAGGGTTGTAAATGAACTTTACCAATATATTTTCTAGTTTTTAAATCATATTTGTATACATACCATCCGGAAGTCCAATCAGACATCCAAGCAATGTTGTTCTTTCTGTCAATAGTAATTCCACTAACTTCCGGTTGTTCAATTTCTCCAAAGTCTATAGAATATTTATAATCTAAAGTTTCAGCATCGTAAACGGCAATTTGAATATTGCGTACAACTCCTGAATCAAAAAATTCTACTCCGGTATAAACTTCTCCATTATAAATATCGATATCTCCGAAATGATTTACTTGTTTTTCAAATTTGGTAAATGGTTTATCGTTTTTTGTAATTAGATTCCCATTTTTATCGTATTTAAATAAAGCGGTGCTGCTTGATACATAGTAGTAATCTTTGTCTATAGCAATACCTTGTCTTCCTTCAACAGGAATAACTTTTTTTAGTTTGTAGTTACTCCCTGATTTTGCTAATTTTTGAGCATTCATGGAAGTGAATCCAACTACTAATAGTGCAAGTATTAGTTTTTTCATGATCTTTTTTTTGTAACGTTAATATTTATTTTATTTTTTATTTTGACTCGTTTATTTATTCTTTATTGATCAACTAATGGCTAGATTTTTTACTTCGTGTTTTTTTATAAGATTATTTTTATTAATAGGATCTGATTAAAAAATGAAATGTGATAGTAAACGATTGACGCGTATCTAATTTTTATATTTTAATTAGGCGAAATTTTGATAAGTAGTTTTTTACTGTTTGATGAAAGGGTTATTTTCAATTTTGTTAAACTTCTTAAGAAAACAACATTTAAACTATATCGAAGTAATAAAATTGAAAATAACCTATAATTTTTTTGTTTAGTAGCCTAAATCTGTCAATATAGTTTTAGCATCTTGATAAGCCGGTCCTCCTTCTCTGAGTTGCTTTTCATGATAGAAACGAATTGTTAGATCCGATTGATTGGTAAACATTCCATCATAAAAAGAAAAATATTTAATCATTTGTCCCTCATTATCAAAGGAATAAGGATGTATTTTCATACCTGATTGGTGTATTAATTCTGCTTGCCAAGGATTTAATAATTCCGGCCAATTGTCGGGTGGAGTTCC
This sequence comes from Apibacter sp. B3935, assembly GCF_009827705.1. Taxonomy (NCBI): domain Bacteria; kingdom Pseudomonadati; phylum Bacteroidota; class Flavobacteriia; order Flavobacteriales; family Weeksellaceae; genus Apibacter; species Apibacter sp. B3935. Next base: position 31,124 of record NZ_WINL01000004.1, on the reverse strand, counting down.
TCCGGCAATAGAAGGACCAATAAACTGTGCTAAATTTTCAATTCCGAAATTAATATGTTTTATATAAGTGGCTTGTTGATCATCGTGTATATCATCCGGCCCGGTACCTTTCCAAAATAATAAAGCGGTTGGAATTTTTCCTTTAAATAAATCTTTTAAAATCAGTAAGCTATTATGAGAAAAAGTCTGTAATACAACTTTCCCATTGGTATTTCCGACATTTACTTTACCGTTTTTGAAATGGGCGGTTTCTGTAGCCGGTTTTTCAATAATGTTCCATCCATGTCGATTCAATTCCTTTACTAAAGCATGCTCTATTCCGGGATTTAAACTGGGCTCTTTAGTTTCAATATAAATTCCGGGTCTGTTTCCATTATCTGCCGGGTCATCTTCATATTCAAAAGTATATTTTCCGTTTATTTTTTTCCAAATTCTTTCTCCGTTAGAATCTCTTTTTAAACGTTTTCCTTGTGCAAACATTAGTAAGTCTTCCAAGGTGCTGATATATTGTTTTTGAGAGGAGAAGCTAGGTCTAGCTCTGTCGGGTGATGTATTTTTATCATGGTTAAACCAAGTACCGGCATCCAACTTTAATAATTCTTCATAAGTAAAGGTAGAGGCAGGTTGAGTTGCTCTGTCCGGATAGATATCTTTAATGTTGGACGTTCGGGTCAGTACATTGTCATGCACTACTAAAATTACGCTGTCTTTGGTAATTTGAAGATCAGCTTCCAAATAATCGGCACCCATATTTCGCGCCCATCTATATGCGGACTCTGTAGACTCCGGTGCCCAATAAGAAGTTCCTCTATGACCTATTACGGCATTTTCAGGAACATAATCCCTTACTTTTTGCATTTCAGGAGATAAATGAAGAACTTCTTCTATACTGTTTGTGGATGCGTTATCATCGCTACTGCATGATAAAGCTATCATACTTAAACATGCTAATGTAACCAGCTTATTATTTCTCATATAACTATTATAAAAAAGTGAATTTAGTTTGAATTTAATTTTTGAGATATCTTGCTACTTGATGGTATTTCTTTTCAATGCTAATAGGTTTTGATTGTGAAAAATTTTATTGGTGGCTCTATTTACATCATATTTAAAAACAGGATTTTTAACTAACTCATGTTTTATCTTTTATCAATCATTATTTTTTTCAAATAATTTTCAATTAAATCAGAGCTTTTATTCAGTAATGGATTTATACATCCATTTGTAATTCATTCCAAAAAATTTTATCACAATCAAAACTTATTAAAAACAGAAAAAGAATGTATTTTTATATTGTTATTTATTTTTATCCAATTCTTGTTCTTTTTTGTAAGTGAAAGCCATAAATATAATGGATAAAATGCCGCTGCCAATTAACAATTGGAAGCTTGCCGACCATCCAAGGGATTCAACAACTTTTCCCATAACTATATTAGCAAGTAATGAAGTACCGATAAAATAACCGAAGAAACCGGTAAGACCTGCAGCAGTTCCTGCTGCATTTTTAGGAGCTAAATCTAATGCTTGAACACCTATTAACATCACCGGACCATAGATAAAGAATCCTATTGAAGTTAATGCGATTAAATCAACTAATTTACTGTCCGGATTTTGCCAATACACAACTATTGATACAATTACCAATAACATAAATATAATGGTAGTCATGGCTCTTTTCCCTTTAAATATCTTATCACTAACCCAACCACATAATAAGGTTCCCGGTATAGCAGCCAATTCATAATAGGTATAGGCATTGCTGATATCACTTTGGGAATATCCTTTTACTTCTGAAAGATAGGTAGGAGCCCAGTCTTGTACTCCGTATCGGATAAAGTAAACAAAGGCGTTAGCGAATGCAACGAACCAAAGCATTTTGTTATTTAAAACGTATTTGAAAAATATTTCTTTAGTTGATAATACTTTTTCGGAATCTTTAGAATAATTAGGAGGGAAATCATTTTTATATTCTTCAATGCTCGGCAAGCCGCATGCTTGAGGATTGTCACGAATAAGAATATAAGAAATTATGGCGATTAGGATGGCAATTCCTGCAGGAAACCAAAACATTCCTACTTTCCAGCTTAGAACACTCATACTAAGAGATGAAGCGAAAAGAATTCCCCATTTGGTTACCTGACCTAATAATCCACCACCAACATTGTGAGCTAAATTCCATATAGCCATTTTTGTTCCCCTTTCTTTAACAGAAAACCAATGAGTCATCACTCGTCCACAGGGAGGCCAACCCATACCCCCGAACCAACCCACTAAAAATTGGAAAACGGCCATTACGGTAATATTATACATTCCTATGGAAGTTCCTGCTATAATGGTTGAAACCGCAGCTAAAATTAATCCTAAAGGAAGGAATTTTCTTGCATTACTTCTATCTGAAATACCACCCATGATGAACTTAGATAAACCATACGCAGTAGCATTGAATGAAAAGGCAATTCCGAGGTCTGATTTAGAAAAACCCATTTCAACTAAATAAGGCATAGCCAATGAAAAGTTTTTTCTAACAAGATAATAGGCAGCATATCCTATAAATATTCCTATGAAGACCTGAAGCCTCAATTGCGTATAGGAAGATTTAACTTCCGATTCCGGCTTACGTTCAATAGGCTTAGGTGGAGCTAAAAAATTTGACATTTTTTTAATTTTATAATAGAGTTAATTATTTTTTTAATGAAAAAATGATAGACAACTTATTTTAGTAATTAACTAATAAATATCCTTTGGCTAAATCTTGGAACTCTTTAGTTTCTTTAGCAACCCAATTGTCATCATATCCTAATTCGTTAGCTATAATTTTTGCTACCGATTCAGCTGCATCTATAGCAGCGCGCGCATCAACAAATAATAGTCGAACTCTTCGGGCTAATATATCTTCAACTTTTTGCGCCATCTCTTGTCTAACAGCCCATACAATTTCAGCTTTTGTATAGTCATGGTTTGGATGGATTTTTTCTGCATATTCAGGATTTTCTTGCTGAAGTTTTTTGATAGCCGGTATATCGGAACCATAAACATATAAATGATTGGTTCTGTCTACTTGATTTGCCGGCATATTCCCGTGAATGGAAAGATTAACTGTTTTACAAGGTTTACGGTCAATTTTTCCGGTCTCTATGGCTTTATCTATAAAGTCTTCTGCCATTTGTCGGAAGGTTGTCCATTTTCCACCGATAATACTTAATAATCCGGTTTCTGAAACTAAAATTTTATGATTTCTAGATACTTCTTTAGTGCTTCCTCCTTCTTTGTCAGGAGCCGCTAATGGTCTTTGTCCCGCAAAGATGGATAATACGTCTTTTCGAGTAGGTTTTTTAACAAGATATTGAGATGCTGTATTAAGTACAAATTCAATTTCTTGTTCCAAAGCTCTAGGCTCTAAACTTGGGTGATCAACTAATACATCTGTGGTACCTACCACTAGTCTGTTATGCCATGGAACGGCAAATAATACCCTTCCGTCGCTGGTTTTAGGAATCATCAAAGCATTATCTCCCGGTAAGAATGATTTGTCTAATACTAAGTGGATCCCTTGACTTGGAACAACTGTTTTTTTATGATTAGGATCATTCATATTAAGAATATCATTAGTAAATACACCGGTGGCATTTAATACTACCTTTCCTTTTACTTCGTATTCGGTACCGTTAATTTCGTCTTTAACTTTTACACCTGTAATTTGGTTTTTATCATCTTTGATTAAACCGGTTACTTTCATATAGTTTAAGATGGCTCCCCCATTTTCTACAGCAGTTTGGGCAAGATTTACAGCCATACGAGAATCGTCAAACTGTCCATCGTAATATATTACCCCTCCATGTAGACCGTTAGGTTCTACAGTAGGTAGCATTTCCAGCGCTTTGCTTTTACTGATATGCTCGGATTTTCCTAAGCTAAGTTTTTTCGAAAGCATATCATATATTTTTAGCCCAATGGTGTAAAAAGGACCATCAATCCATTTATAGTTAGGTATAACAAAAACTTGTTTTTTCGCAAGGTGACTGGCATTTCTTTCCAAAAGACCTCTTTCTCTTAGTGCCTCTTTTACTAAGGCAATATCTCCTTGTGCTAAATATCGAACACCTCCATGAAGTAATTTTGTAGAACGACTTGATGTTGCTTTTGCAAAATCATGAGCTTCAAATAAAACGGTTTTATATCCTCTTGTTGCTGCATCTACAGCTGCTCCCAAACCACTTGAACCGCCACCAATTATAATTACATCCCATTCAGAATTTGTATTTAGTTTTGATAATTGATCACTTCGTTTCATTTTGTTTTAATTTAATTGTTTTTTGCTTCTTTTCTGTTGTCGGTAAAATTACAAAAAAAACAATACGAAACAGTATGAAATTTTTTAATATACAATTTTCTGTTGAAATTCCTATAAATTTTAGTTAAAAATTTGATAAAATAAAGGTGCAGGCTGTTAATTAATGGAATAAAAATAAAATAATTTATTGACTATATAGTTGTTAATGATAATTTAATTGACATATTGATAAAATGCAATAAAGATTTAGATTTTATTCTTAACTTTAAACTTTCAAAAATTCCTGATCATGATTAAGCTTAATAGAAGGCAGCAACTTATTATCGATGAATTAGATGAGCATAATTTCACTAAAGTAAATGAGCTTTGTGAAAAATTAAATGTTTCGGCGGTTACTATCAGAAAGGATCTTCAATATTTGGAAAATACCGGTCTTTTATATAGAACACATGGTGGAGCAAGTAAGCAACCTCTCTATGCTTTCGAAAAAAATATTAACGAAAAAGAATTTGTGCAAGTAATGCAAAAACAAAAAATAGCGAAAGCTGCACTTAAGTTCGTTAACGATCAGGATTTTATTATTTTAGCTTCAGGAACTACTGTATATTATTTAGCAAAAATCATTTCAGGATATGAAAAATTAACGATCATTACCTCTTCGTTAAGTGTATCAATGGAGTTGAGTAAGGATTCTTTTATTGATGTAATTCAGCTGGGGGGAAATCTAAGGAAAAGCTCCATTTCCGTAATAGGATCTTTAGCAGAATCCGAATTAAAAAAATTTTCATGTAATAAATTGTTTTTGGGAATAGATGGCATAGACCTGGACTTTGGTCTTTCAACCTCCAATTCAACAGAAGCCCATCTTAATAAAGTAATGATAGAGCAATCGGAGAAAGTCATTGTTTTGGCAGATTCAACTAAAATAAATAAAAGAGGGTTTGGTCAGATTTGTTCTCTGGATAAAGTAGATGTTTTAATTACAGATAATGATATTATGGAAAAAGATCTTACCACTTTAGAAGATAACGGAATAGAAGTAATTGTAGCCAAATAAATTTTGATTTGTTTATAAAAAAAACCCTTATGATTTTTCATAAGGGTTTTTTACTGAAAATATAATATCAATCCTCTAATGCATTGGCAATTATACTAAGGGGATGTTCACATTTTTTAGTGGTAAACATTTCGATTTGCCATTTACAAGTTTCGCAATCGGTTGCAACAAGATCGAAACCTCCCGTTTCAATTTGATTAAATAATGGATCACCAATTTTTTTAGAAACTTCGTGATTTTCTTTTTTAAATCCAAAAGTTCCGGCAATTCCGCAACAATTAGATTCCAAAACGGTTACTTCTACATTTGGTATAAGTTTTAACAATTCAACGGAATAATACGTCCATCCTAATTTTGCCATGTGACAAGGGGTATGATACGCAATTTTTAAAGGTTTATTTTTAAACTTAAGTTTAGTGTCAGAAGAACTCAGCAATCGGTAAATGTATCGAGTAGCTAATTCTACTTGATCTTTAACGGAACTATTATCTACTCCCAAAAGATGAGAATGTTCATCACGTACAGTAAACGTACAGGAAGAAGAAGTAGTGATTACCGGAAGTTTTTTGTCTATTACGGATTTGCGAATTTCAGCTTCATCGATAGTCGCGTTTTTCTTAGCTTTATCTATAAAACCGTTTGATATTAAAGCAATACCGCAACATCTTTCTTTTTCAAGAAGTTGAATCCCTATGTTCAATGAGTTAAGAACTTTGATCATATCCTTTCCAAGCTGCGGATTATTATAATTTACATAACAACCGTGAAAATAAGATACTTGTGTTGGATATTTTTTTTGTTCTTCAGCTACATTCTTGTACCAACTTCTGAACGTACCGAATGAATATTTGGGAAGGCTTCTTCTCTTATCTATTTTTAAGATAGGTTCAATTAAGCTTTTAACCGGTTTAAAAGAAGTCATTGCATTCACAATAGGAGCAAATGGAGTAGCCAGTGTACCCATAAAGTCCGTGTGAGCAAGAATTACATCTCTTAAAATAGGTTTTTTCTTGCTGTATTTAATGCGAGCCATCTGGATTATATCACCAATCTTAACGTTAGATGGACAAGCAACTTCACATCTTTTGCAGTTAATACAATATTTTAAAGATTCGTCATAAAATTCAGGGTCTTTTAAACGTAATCTTTCTCCATCAGGGCCGGAATGTTTTGGTCCCGGATAATCGGGATTTACTTTGGATACGGGACAATACACCGTACAGATCGTACATTTAATGCATTGTTCGAAATTATTTTCACTTTTATTGAGCAATAGGTTCATAGGTCTTTTCTTTGATTAAAATTTGTTCAGCTACATATAATGCGGATAAAAAGGAAACACCTGCACCGCATCCTTCTTTTAATGGATTGAACCCACTAAGAATGGCACCTGCCACATATAAATTATCGATAGGCATATCGTTTTTTATACCGTGAAAATTTTTGTCAGTTTTAACACCAAACTGTTGATAATTTTGCTTTTCAAATAAATTACTATTATACCAATCTGCTCGATCTTGTAAATAATCCGTATCAAGGTCAAATACAGGTTCATAAACTTGTTTACTATCAGCTAATAATCCTTGACTAAAAAAGCTTCCGGAAGAAAGTATTACGTTTTTGGCAGAAATTGGAATATTTCCGTGGTTAAGTGTATATAATTCGGTAACTTGATTTCCTTCAATGTTGGCATGGGTTACGCTGTCTCCCAGCATAAAAATACCGCCCAATTTTGTGAAATAATCTTTTAGATATAATTGAGTACTAACACCTACTAGGGAAGGAGGGAAGGTCGGTATTAAATATATAGGTTTTCCTACCTTTTGAATGAGTTTAGGTAATACATCCGCATTTCTAAAACCAATACAATCAGGGAAAATAATAGCATCGCATCCTTGACTTTTTTCAGTGAGAATTTTAGCCAGAAGATTTTGGTTAGCTTCTTTGTCAAATACAAAGGACAGGTTAGTAGATCTAAATTCGCTCGGATTTTTTCTGATTGTATTTAATTCCGGTAAGTTGAAATAGTTGATGGTAGTTTCCACTCCTATTTTTTCAAATGCTTCGGAAATAAAATCAGGATTAAAATCTAAAAATCCCTCAACATTTATAATTGCTGCTTTTTTAACCGGAAATTTTCCATCTTCAAAAAAAGCAAAATTTGGCATGGTTAACCAAGTGGGTTTTATCATACCCATAGGGGTAATTCGATAATGATTTTTAGTTGAAGACCCTTGGATTTTTATTCCAATTCCATTTAGAAAATTTTTAGCTTCTTGGGCTAATTCTTTAAATTTAGATTCGCCCATTTTGGTATATGGATGATTCGGCGCTTGTTTAGAAAGTTCTGATAGGGAAGCTTCCGGGTTATTAACAGGCGTTCCGTCAGGAAGATTGTTTAACAAATCGAAGGAACCAGAAAAAAAATGTAAAGCACTTTGTCCGGAAGAGATAATAGCGCATTTTTGCCCTTTCTGCATTAATCGAATTCCACAAACCAATCCGGTTAAACCACCTCCTACTATTACTGTATCAAATTTCATCTTTTGCTTTTTTAATTTGTTCTTGTGTCATATCTAATCCGCATACTCCTTCATAAACCCAACTGGTAAATTCACTTTCTCTTAAAGTATCGCCCCAGGCAATAGGACGTATTCCTTTCCATCTTTCATTAAGGAAAATGGTTAAATCTTCTTTAGATTTATCCGGGCTTAAAACTTGATAATGGTTCATTAATCCGGCTGCTCTACAGGCACAAAGTTCTCCTTGACAGGTTCCCATGCCAACACGAGTTCTTCTACGAAGATCAATTAGATTGTTGACATGTAATTCATTAATAGCATATTCGACTTCTCCGACTGATACTTCCTCACATTCACAAACTAAACTATTTTCCGTAACCTTGTTTGCTTTTAAATTCTCTGCCATATCTCCCAATCTGTAAATGGCAGATTTACGTATGGTAGTTGGTACTGAAGTCATTTTTTGATTTATTTCTTCAGTACTTTGTTGAGATCCCGGAAGATTGGATTCAGCGGTTGTACAAGGAGTTGTATTATTTAATTTTTTACATACTAAGTCTGTAGCCCATTCAGCCATTAATCGGTACGTCATTAATTTACCACCGGTAATGGTAATAAAACCTTCCAGACCATCTCTTGTAGAATGGTCTAATAAAACGATACCTCGGCTAACATTACGTCCTGAAGGATCATCATCGGAAGCTACTAATGGTCGCACTCCTGCATACCCACGTAATATTCGGGTTTGAAGCAGGGTAGGGGATAATTTTCCACCTTCACGGATTAAGATGTCTACTTCTTCAGGAGTAACATACATGTTGTCAATTTCTTCGTAAGGGACATGGGTGGAAGTTGTACCTATTAAACAAATGGTGTCTCCGGGTACGAGGATATCAGAGTCCGCAGGTTTACGACAACGGTTTAATACCATATTGTTAACTCTGTGTCCAAAAATAAGAAGCGATCCTTTAGCAGGAAACATTTTTATTTTTAAATCAGCATACTCCGCAATTTTTTGCCCCCATATTCCTCCGGCATTTACTACTACAGATGCATATAAGTTTTTTTTCTGTTTGGTTATATGATCATAAACTTTTACTCCGATAACTCTGTTCTGCTCTTTAATTAATCCTAAAACTTCATGGTAAGTTTCAATGGTTGCTCCATGTTGTTTAGCATCTACTATATTAGAAAGAGTTAAACGGAACGGATCTACAGTTCCATCCGGTACAACTACTGCACCGATTATGGAAGGATTCGCAGAAGGCTCTAAATGTAATGCCTCTTTAGGGTCGATGGCCTTAGCATCAATTCCTGCAGTATGACAAGCCTCTATAAATTTAGATTGAAAAGCAATATCGTCTTCCGGTAAGGTTAAAAAAAGACCGTCTGTTTTTTCAACACAATGGCTGGCGATACGTTTTAAGATCATATTTTCTTTGATACATTCTTCAGCGGATTCTCTATCAGTAACCGCATAACGACTGCCGCTATGTAATAATCCGTGATTTCTTCCCGTAGCTCCTGTAGCTATATCGTGACGCTCTAGCATAAGCGTACGCAATCCTCTCCTTGCACAATCTCGGGCAGTTCCGGCACCGGTCGCACCTCCTCCGATAACAATTACATCCCAAGTGTTAGTTTTACTAGAATTAGATAATTCTGTTTTCACAAATGTTTGGTTTTATTTTAGTAGCAAAATTACGAAAGAAAACGAAACAATATGGAGTTACTATTCTGATATTAATCATTTTTTTAAAAAACAGATAAGATAATTTTTTATTATTAATATATGATTGATAAACTAGATTAATTATTACTTAATTAATTGTAAAAGTTTTAATTAATTATAATTTATTTACAAATTATTATGATGAAAATTTTTTCTAAAAATTTTCTAATAGGGCCTACTATTACTTTTGTTTTTATCTGAAAAAGCGGTTTTAAAACGTAAGTAATGGTAAAATTTTATAAGAGAGAAATAGTGATTTTTTAACAATGGAAAATAAAATAGATTTAATGGACTGTATTTTTTTGTATACTATCTTTACCAATTATAAAATGAAAGATAAGAGTATATAGAACTAACAGACTTGAAAATCAATGAAATTATTTCATCATTTAAAATAAGGTTTCGAATAGTAAAAATTATTCTTGTAGTTTTAAAATGACATTGTGTTGAATGAACGATATAAAACGAAGAATTTTCATATTCAAATAAAAAAAGTTCCTTAATCAAGGAACTTTTTTAAAATTATTAAGGAAATTTAGGAAATTTTTTAAAATCGGGTTTACGTTTTTCCAAGAAAGCTTTTTTACCTTCTTGGGCTTCATCCATTAAATAATACATAAGGGTTGCATCTCCGGCTAATTGCATTAGACCATGCTGACCGTCAAGCTCAGCATTTAAACAACGTTTTATCATACGTAATGCCATGGGACTTCGTTGCTGCATGATTTCACACCATTCTATGGTGGCGTCTTCAAGTTGTTCCAAAGGAACAACTTTATTTACCATTCCCATTTCTCTTGCTTCTTCAGCGGTATATTGTTGGCATAGGAACCAAATTTCTCTTGTCTTTTTTTGACCAATACTTCTGGCAAGGTACGATGAACCAAAACCACCGTCAAAGCTTCCAACTTTCGGACCGGTTTGTCCAAATCTAGCATTTTCGGAAGCTATTGTTAAATCACAAACGACATGAAGCACATGTCCTCCTCCGATAGCAAATCCGTTTACCATAGCAATTACCGGTTTAGGAATTTCCCTTATTTTTTTATGTAATTCCAATACATTTAATCTAGGTACTCCATCTTCTCCTACGTAGCCGCCAACACCTTTTACATTTTGATCACCTCCGCTGCAAAAGGCTTTATCTCCCGCTCCGGTTAGAATGATTACATCAATTTCGGGATGCTCTCGACAGTATTCCATTGCTTCAATCATTTGAAAATTGGTTTCCGGTCGGAAAGCATTATAAACTTCCGGTCGATTAATAGTTATTTTTGCAATTCCATTCCAGTATTCAAATAAAATATCAGAGTATTCTTTTATGGTTTGCCAATTTCTAGCCATATTGTATTAGATTTATTTTATTGATAATTTTCAAATTTAGGTATTTAATACCTATTATAAAAGTAAGAGTAGTATGCCTTCTTGTGTTTTACCACCAAACTATGGCAATTTTAGGGATAACGGACAAAGCTTTTTAAATTAACTTTGTACATAATTTAAAATCTTAAATGATTAGTAAAGATCAATTATTGTTTGTACTGATTGATTTTAGAAAATCTTTTTACTTGATAAAAGGTATAAAATTCTAAAAATGTGCTTTCCACTGGTTTTTTATTTGCTTTGGAATTATTGAGTAGCAAATTCCCAATAATACAAACCATAAAGGAGTAAAAATGAGAGCCTGTCTTGTGTCTTCTTTAAACCAAAAAGCCACAATGAGAAATAAGAAAAACAATAAGGATAAATAAATGGATAGAAGACCTCCGGGAACTTTATAATTTGATTTTCGGTGAAGTTCGGGTTTTCTCTTTCGGAATGAAATATAGGATATGAGGATCATAGACCAAATAAAAATAAAAAGTACGGTAGCTACCGTAGTTACCAATGTAAAGGCATACATTATATTTTCGTTTCCATAGCAGAGGATTAGTACGGCAGGGAGCAAACAGATGCAGGAGAACGTTAATCCATAGGAAGGAACTGAAGCTTTGGAAAGTTTTCGGAAATAAATAGGTGCTTTTTTGCTTAACGAAAGACCGTATAACATTCTACTGGTTGAAAATATACCACTGTTAGCAGAAGAAGCAGCGGAAGTAAGTACTACAAAATAAGTTATACTGAATGCAGCAGTTATTCCGGCAAAAGAAAATAAAACTACAAAAGGACTTTTGTCGGGGTCTATAGTTCTCCAAGGCATTACCGACATGATTACGGCTAAAGAAAGTACATAAAATAGAATAACTCGAACAGGAATGGCATTAATGGCTCTGGGAAGAGTTTTTTCCGGATCTTTAGTCTCTGCAGCTGTCGTTCCTACCAATTCTACTCCAACAAATGCAAAAGCGGCAATTTGAAATCCTGCAACAAATCCGGTAAAACCGGTAGGGAAAAATCCGCCATCGTTCCATATATTGGAAAGCGAGGTAGTTACTCCGGATGGAGATTTGAAATGATTAATTATGAATAGTATACCGATTGCGATAAGGGAAATTATGGCAATAATTTTAATTATGGCAAACCAAAATTCTGCTTCTCCAAAAAGCTTAACAGTTAATAGATTTAAACATAAGAATAATATTATACAAGCTAAGGCTGGAATCCACGGTGCAACCATATTAGGAAAAAGATATTCTACGTATCCGGAAATAGCGATTAAATCAGCGCTTCCGGTTACGATCCAGCAAAACCAATAAGTCCAACCCATAAAAAAACCGGCCATAGGGCCTAATAAATCGGTAGTAAAATCGACAAATGATTTATAGTTAAGATTGGAAAGGAGCAATTCGCCCATGGCTCTCATGACAAAAAACAAAATAAAGCCTATAATGGTATACACCAATAAAATTGATGGACCTGCCAAGTTTATGGTTTTTCCCGATCCCATAAATAATCCCGTCCCGATAGCTCCTCCAATTGCAATGAGCTGTATATGTCTGTTAGTTAAACTCCTTTTTAACTGATTGTTGGAATTATTCATGTATTCAATTTTTTTCTTAGTTATGTAATAATTGATTGTTTTATTAATAAAATATAGTATAAAATTACATTTTTTTATGAAGTTTCATATATAAATTACAATGTATTTGTACTTCTATTTAGAAATTAAGTATATTAAGAATATCCATATTTTTGTAAAAAAGATAATTCAATGGAAAATCGCGTCTTAAATTCAAAAATATTTGAAAATCCCGGAAAAATGCCCTTATTGATTTTTCACGGTTTATTTGGAATGTTGGACAATTGGGGGACTTTAGGAAAAAAATTTTCTGAAACAAATGAAGTACACCTTATCGATTTACGTAATCACGGTAGGAGTTTTCATTCAGATGAAATGAGCTACACAACCATGTCTGATGATATTGTTAATTATATGAAACATTATTCATTAGATAAAGCCATTTTACTAGGGCATTCTTTAGGGGGAAAGGCTGTCATGGAATGCGCTGTTAAACACCCTGATCTTGTTGAAAAATTAATAGTTGTTGATATGGCACCTAAAGCGTATCCTCCACATCATCAGCAAATTTTCAAGGCATTGGAAAGCGTTGATTTTTCAAAAGTAAATGAAAAAAAAGATGTTGAAAACATGTTATCTCAGCATATAAGTGATGCCGGAATATTAATGTTTTTAATGAAAAATGTTTACAGAACGGAAGATAACCGTTTCGACTTTCGTTTTAATTTAAAAACCTTAAAAGAGAAATACAATCAGTTAATTAATAATACAATTTCTTTTGGAAAATATGAAGGTCCTACTTTATTTATTGCCGGAGAAAAGTCTAATTATATTTTGAAGGAAGATGAGTTTTCGATACGTCAACAATTTCCAAATGAAAAAACAGTAGTTATCCCCCATGCAGGGCATTGGGTTCAAGTAGATAATCCTACAGTTTTTTATGAAACTGTAACCACTTTTCTTCAATCTTAATTTATAAAGATTTTATCCGCGTTTAAGTTATAAGAAGAAATTTTTTACACGTACATTCTAATCTAAGGATTGTAAAAATTAGTATAAGAGAAATTTAAAATACGTTGGAGACAGATTGATTATTGTAAAGGAGGAAGAACGTATCTTTACAAGAGTAAGAAGGATGGTTCGAACATTTTCTACCTTAAATTTTAAATAATATGAAATACTACATAATTGCAGGAGAGGCTTCAGGAGATTTACATGGTTCTAACCTCATGAAAGAAATTAAAAAAGAGGATCAAAACGCAGAATTTCGTTTCTGGGGAGGAGACTTAATGCAAGCCCAAGGGGGAATAATGGTTAAACATTATAAGGATTTATCTTTTATGGGCTTTCTTGAAGTAGTGGCTAATTTAGGTACTATACTGGGTAATATTAACTTGTGTAAAAAAGATATAACAGCATATAAACCGGATTGTGTGATCTTTATTGATTATCCCGGATTCAATCTTCGCATTTGTAAAAGTGTGAAAAAATTAGGGATAAAAACATTTTATTATATATCTCCTCAATTATGGGCCTGGAAATCCGGAAGGGTAAAGATTATTAAAAAATATATTGATCGAATGTTTGTAATTCTTCCTTTTGAGAAAGATTTTTATGCTAAATATAATTATCCGGTGGATTTTGTGGGACATCCTTTATTAGATGCTTTAAATTCATTACCTGAACTAGATCAAAATAAGTTCAGAAAAGAGCATGGTCTATCGGATAAGCCCATAATAGCATTACTGCCGGGAAGTAGAATACAAGAGATTAAAAAAATGTTATCTCAAATGTTATCGGTGGAAAAAGATTTTTTATCTTATGAGTTTGTCATTGCAGGTGCACCCTCTATTGAAATAGAGTTTTATCAACAATTTTTGAATTCACATGTAAAGATTGTTTCCAATCAAACGTATAATTTATTGAGGATTTCTCAAGCTGCTTTAGTTACCTCCGGAACAGCTACCCTGGAAACTGCTTTACTGAACGTGCCTGAAGTTGTTTGTTATAAAGGCAGTAGAATTTCTTATGAAATAGCCAAAAGATTAATAAAGCATATACAGTATATTTCTTTAGTTAATTTAATCATGGATCGAAAAGTAGTAACCGAGCTTATCCAAGATGATTTAAATTACAATAATTTAAAGAGTGAATTAACTAAAATATTGGAGCCTGAAAATGCAGTAAAAATTAAAAAGAACTATTTAGAGCTCAGGCATAAGCTGGGAGACTCCGGAGCTTCCTCTCGAACGGCAAAACTGATAGTTGAAGAATTAAAAAAGGATTCCTAATTTAGGAATCCTTTTTTTGTAGTTATTTGAAAATTATTTTACTCTTTAACGATTTTAAATACTTTGTTTTTATATTTTAAAATATAAACACCGGAATAATAACCGTTAAAATCGACTTCTTTAATTTTTTCTCCCGGAGCAATGGTGGTTTCCATAATTAATCTACCCATTAGATCATAAATGCTTATTACTTCTTTTTTAGTCAGTGGTTTTGAGAAAACTATTTTTAAAGTAGTTGAAACCGGATTCGGTGCTATTTTAATTTCTTCATCTTCAACTGTAATATCATCTACTCTCAGGGAATTCTTATTTATAACTAGTTTTACATTTTTAGAAGAAGATAAATAATTTGAACTTTCATTAGCGGTAATGGTAATATCATAAGAACCTTCTTCAATATATCCTTGTTTAGGGGAATAAATTAAATTAGTTTCTGTATGATTTAAATTGGCTTGGACATTTTTCACCGAACCATCATAAATGAAAGTTTGTATGTCATCAGCAGAAATAACAGACTTAGCCTTATCTATTATTAAAGATATTTGCTTAGATACTTCCAAATAATTTAGAGTTTCAGGAGCGCTTACGATTACTTTATGTATACCTGCATTAATAAAGCTCTGTGGCGTATAAATTAAATTAGTTTCCGTATGATTCAAGGTCGCTGTTACATATTTTGCAGAACCGTCATACGTAAATTTTTGAGTTTCATCAGCAGAAATGTTTGCCACTGCCTTTTTAATTATTAGAGTTATTTGTTTGGATGCCTCTTTGTAATTTTTGGACCCCGGAGCAAAAATGGTAATAACATATTCTCCTGCATTTCTAATTTCTTGTGGACTATAAATTAAATTTGATTCTGTATGGTTCAGGGTAGCTGTCACATTTTTTACAGAACCATCATAAGTTAGTGTTTGTGTATCAGAACCGGAAATAATGGCCTGAGCTTTATCGATGGTGAGAGTAGCCGTATATTCCGCAGAACCATAATTAGGGTGATTTAATTTAGCTTTAACTAAGTAAGAACCGGCATTTGTATGACCATTGTTTTCATAAGAAACTTGAGTTGATTCCGGTATACCTGTAACCGATAAACTATGTGGTTTGCCATCATATATAAATGATTTACTTTCCAATAAGACAGAAGCCGGAAATGAATTAGTTGCAACAATTTTTAATTTAATATCTTTTGAAACTTTATTGTAATTAGTAGTTTCAGGAGCACTGGCCGTAATTATATAAATTCCTATATCTGTATATCCTTGTTGAGGTTCATAGGAAATTACCGCTTCGTCATGATTAAGTCTGGCAGTAACTTTTTTCACGGTTCCATCATAATCATATGTTTGGAATTCCGGAGCCATAATTTCAGCATCAGCCTTATTAATTTTTAATGTTACAGTTTTGGATGCTGCCTTATAATTTTGAGTGGCTGGAGCTTCAATGGTAATTTTATAAGTTCCTGCATTGATATAGCCGCCTTCATTAGGGACAAATTTGATTGCTGTTTCATTGTGATTTAGGTAAGCATTAACTTTTTTAACTGTTCCATCATAGGTGGCAATTTGTATCTCTTCGGCAGAAATTATTGTAGTAGCTTTTTCAATTTTTAAAGTAATTATTTTAGAAACTTCCTTATAATTATCAGATTCAGGAGCACTGACTTTTATAGTATATTCCCCGGCATTAATATAACCTTGTGAATAAATTAAATCAGTTTCCGTATGATTAAGGGTAGCTGTCACATTTTTAACTAAACCATCATAGATAAATGATTGTACATCATCAGCGGAAATAATCGCCGTAGCCTTATCAATGGTTAAGGTAGCGGTATACTCTGCTTTACCATAATTAGGATGAGTTAATATCGCTGTAACCAAGTATGTGCCCGCCTTTATATGTTCATTATTTACATATGAAACTTGGGTAGATTCCGGTAATCCGGAAATTACTAAGTTATGAGGTTCTCCGTTGTATGTGAAAGATTTATTTTCCAACTTCACAGAAGCCGGGAATTTGTTAGGATAATTAATTTTCAGTGTAATTTCCTTAGAAACTTTTTTATAATTAGATGTTTCAGGAGCATTAGCTGTAATAGCATAGGATCCTACCTCAGTATATCCTTGTTTAGGACTATATGTTACATGAGCTTCTTTATGATTTAAAATAGCCTTTACATTTTTAACAGAACCATCATATGTAAATATTTGCGTATCATCAGCAATAATGGAAGCCTCTGCTTTTTCAATTCTTAAAATTACGGTTTTAGAAACAGATTTATAATTATCAGTTGCTCTAGCAGAAATGGTTATTGTATATTCTCCGGCATTTGTAAATCCGTTTATCGGTGAAAAGGTTAATTCGGTTTCATTATGATTAAGTGTAGCTGATATCTTTTTTAAATTTCCATCATAAGTAAATGTTTGTACTTCATCGGCCGAAATTTCAGCATTAGCTTTTTCAATGTTTAAAACGATTTGTTTTGAAGAATGTTTATAATTGTTAGACTCTGCAGCTTTAGCGGTAATTGTATATTTACCCGCCTGACTGTATCCTTGTTGTGGAAAATAAGATAAGGATGTCTCATTATGATTTAGAGAAGCCGTTACAATTTTTTCTTTACCATCATAAGTGAAATTTTGTAAATCTTCAGCGGATATAATTGAAGGTGCTTTATTAATAATTAATTGAGATAATAATTGAGTGTCTTTATAATTTTTATGTATTAAAGTGGCGGTAACTGTATATGTTCCACTTTTAATTTTATTATTATTTTCATAATTAATTTGTGTGCCTTCCGGATAACCTTCAACAAATAAACTATGTGGATTACCATCATAAGTAAATGTTTTACTTTCTAATTTAATCGTTGACGGATAAGAAACAGTTTTATTAATATTTAAAGTAATGGTTTTAGTAACAGCTTCATAATTAGAGGTAGAAGGAGCACTAACGATAATTTTATAGGAACCGGCATCTGTATATCCTCTTTGTGGGGAATAGGTTAGTATGGCTTCGTCATGGTTTAATTGAGCAACTACATTTTTTACTGTTCCATCAAAAGTATATGTTTGAATTTCGTTAGCGGTGATTAAAGCCTCCGCTTTTTTAATTATAAGTTTAACTTTCTTTGAAACGGATTCATAATTTGTTGAAGCGGGTGCATTTATAACAATATCATAAGAACCTGATTCAGTAAAGCCTTTTTGAGGGCTAAAGGTTAAATCTACCTCGTTATGGTTTAAAGTTGCAGAAATGTTTCTTTGTTTACCATTATAGAAAAAGGTTTGTATATCCTCGGCAGAAATTATGGATTGTGCTTTTTCAATAATTAATTTTACATCTAATGATGCTGCTTCATAATTATTGGTTTGTTTTGTTTTTAATGTTATGGAATATTCTCCGGCATTAATATATCCTTTTTGGGGATAAGAATCAATGGTGGTTTCCTTATGATTAATAGAACCGGTAACAGTTTTTTCCTTGCCGTCATATGTATATATTTGTATGCTTTGGGCTGTAATTACAGTTTTTGCCCTTTTAATTTTTAATATTACTTTCTTGCTGGCCTTTTGGTAATTATCTGATTCCGGAGCTTCAATTTTTATTTCATAGTCTCCTGCATTAATATATTTATTGTTAGTTAAATATTGGAGTTGGCTTTCCGAATGATTAAGAGTGGCACTTATATTTTTTTCATTACCATCATAAATAAAACTTTGTTCGTCTTCAGCTATAATAATTGCTTCAGCTTTGTTTATTATAAGGTTGTTGTTTAGAATCAGTGTATTATAATTACTGTTTGTTATAGTGGCTGTCACCTGGTATGTACCGGAATTGATCGGTTCTTCTGTATTTTTAGGATATGAAGTATGTTTAACTCCTTCGTATTCATATTTTATTTCGGTATTGTTGGGAAGTTTATCTGAAACAGTGATAACATTATTATGTTTATCACCATTGTAAGTAGTTACTTTCTCATTAAGTTTAATACCGTTAAAATTTGCCTTATTAATTAGTAATTTACCTTGTATCAACAGGGTATTATAATTAGGGTTACTTACTGTTGCCGTTACAAGGTAAGTACCACTATTTACAGGTTTATTTTTTTGTTTAGGGTAGGATGTTGCATTAATGCCTTCGTATTCATACACTATATCGGTTTCTGCCGGTACAGTTCCGGTAACCTCCATAGATTTTTCTAAACCATCATAAGTAACACTCATTTCAGGTAATGATATATTAGTAAAGTTTGCCTTTTCTATAACTAATATAATATCTTTTTTTGCGGCAAGGTAATTTTTTGTTTCAGCAGATTTTGCTGTTATGGTATACCCTCCGACATTTACATATTCTTGTTGAGGTTCATAGGTAATTGAAGAATCATTATGATTATGGGAAGCGAATACTTTCTTTTCTTTTCCATCGTAAGTGTAGGTATATAAATCATCCGAGACAATTTCAGTTATAGCTTTTTTAATTGTCAAATTTGCTGTAAGAGTTATTTCGCAATCGGTTGATTCAGAATTATTTTTTAATTGAACGATCACTAAATAAGTTCCGGCATCAATAGGTGCGTCAGAACTTTCATTATAAGAAGTATTTCCGATACCTTTATATTTGATTTCTGCACTTATATGACTTGGAAGTTCATTTAAAAAAAATTCTTTAGTTTTTCCATCATAAGTTACTTCTGTGTCATTAATGGTAATATCTTTAAAGCTGTTACATGAAGCTTCATTTTGATATTCATAAGCACCTATATCTACGGTTTTGTTAACAATTCGAGGGCTGTTGTCTAAGTCTTTATTCGTCGAAATTATATATTCATTATTACCCTTATTTATAACCGGGCTGTTTGGATTTAATTTATATCCGTCTTCGAATAAAGGATCGGTTTGACCGCTTAAATTAAAATTATCAGTGGAAAAATTATACTGAATTAAGCTATAGTTAAAAATAGGTTTTAGACCTTCTTCATTAGAGGTTGTATTGGGTTTGTTACCCCAAATTATACTATTGTAAATTGTAGGGTTTGCATCATTACAATATAAACCACTGCCTTTATTAGCCGAAACTTCGTTATCTGAAATGGTAACATTTGTAAATTCAGATTCATTTGAATGTTCGATATAAATACCTCCTCCTTCGCCGGATTTATTTCTAACGACTAGAGAGTTTGTTAACAGTAAGTTTGAGTTTTCAATATAAATACCGCCTCCTTTACCAATCGCATTTTTATATTTATAATTTATAATAGCATTATCGGAAATTATTACATTATTTAATCTAGGTTTTTCTGAATCTAAATTATATACTCCTGCACCTTTTGCTTTAACATTTGTAGTTTCTATATTGTTATTAGTAATGGATACATCCTGTAAAAAAGGAGATGACTTAAGAGTATAGACACCGCTTCCCCCTATGGCATTATTACCAATTAATTTATTATTTGTAATAGTTATATTGTTTAAGAAAGAGTTGGATACGTCAATTGTTATACCTGCTCCGGCATCTACGGCATTATTATCCGATATTATCAAGTTTTTTAATTTGGGCGATGAATTAGAAAGATAAATACCTCCACCATATCCAGTATAAATCCAACTATTATTAACTGTTATGTGACAAGGAACTTTATATTTTCTTATACAATTATTGCTACGTACACTTGCATTTCCTCCTTTAATAGTAAAACCATCAAGAACTGTTTTTCCGGCATCTCCTGATGAAATTACAACATGGTATACATTATCACCTTGGAGTATAGTACTATTATTTTTCCAATCTCTTTGATTAACAGATGTTTCTGTTCCTGCAAATCCACCATAAATTTCTACATTTTTCGGTAGTACAAAAGAACGATCATTAGCATTACCACCATCACCTGCAATATATAAAGGAGAATAAGAACCATTAGCAACCCATATTTGCTTAATTAGTATCTCATTATCTATATTTTGTTCTTCAGCAATTTTTAAAGCATCAGCTAATTCCCCCAAAGCGTTTTCCCATGAACTCCCGTCTCCATTACTACCTTTTTTAACATATAAAATGTCATGTTTGGGTTTGAAACCGGGCATAAGGATTGAAGTTTTATTAGCATCCAGAGTATAACTGAAAGCTACACTAAAATTATATAACGGATAAGGTTTGCCATGTAAAAAACTTCCGTCCTTGTCTTTAGGTTCATTGTCCGGTCTTAGGGTTTTTTCTGATTTTTCTCTTGGATAGATATATTCACCATCCTTTTTAGCATCCAAATCTACATAAGTAAAAAAAGCAGGATAGTTATCACTATCCCTTAGATTTCCGGCTTTAATCAATAATTTTTTATTAAGATATATATTTTGCTGTCCGTATATGACCTCTACATTTCCGGTAATAGCATTTGTACAAGAAATAATTATCGTATTATTATTCGAATCGATTTTTACCTCAGATATATTTTGTTCCACCCCGTTATTCTTTATTTTAAATCCATAATTGGGAAGTGCTTGCACAAGATTGGTATCAAAAACAAGAGGGGGTTGAGGTACATGAAATATAATCCCCACTGAATTCGACGATATACGATAGATTTGTTTAGGCTGTAAAGGTTTAAAATCTTCGCCTAGTACTTGGGTTTTATAATACACTTTTGCCAACATTTCACCATACCATCTGTATCCGTTGGCATCCATATGAATTCCTCTATGCGGCAAATGATAAATTGGGCCGGCATTTATAATGTCATCATATGTATTTGATAATTCTAATTGAGCAAGTCCAATATTGAGATTATCATCATTTCGTAATGATCCTACTTGATAGGTAATAAAAACCGGTTTTTTAGTTTGCCCATAAGCATTCATGATATCTTTCTGCATATCATTTTTTAGTTCAACCATAAGCTTTTTATAGACATTTTTGTCAAGAGTAGCACCTCTAGTATTATCATCATGAAGAGTAAAATAATTGTATTCTCCCTGAAGCCAAAAAATTGCCGGAGTGACCATTTTGTAACCATTTGATCGGGCAATATTTGCAGCAGATTCAATTGATTTTAAAAAATAATCATTATAATAATTTTTTTGTAAAACCCCTTTTTTAGATAAAGCTTCAATGCTTTTTCCATTTTCTCCATCGGAAGAAGCCAGGTATTTAATCCCTGATTTAGGCTGTTTTAATTGTAAATGGTTTACCAGGCCAACTAAAGGAGTTTCCGCCAACGTGATGGATGCTCTGTTTTTAGGATAATTTTGGTACATTATGGCAGTGGAAGCTTTCAACGGATTAAATTCTGTGAAATGGGTATTTCCCTGCTCGATCCAGACTTGATCTCCTATCATATAGTTTCCCTCAATATTTTCGGTAGATAGAGCGGGGTAAGATTGAGCTCCTGTCGACAAACTTTGTCCATACATAATTAAATGTTGGTAGGTTCTGTCTTTAAGTGTTTGAGAAGATTCTGTAAGTATTGGATTTTTTTCTTGTGAATAAAGGAATCCAATGCCTATAGTTTGCAATAAAATAAGAACAAAATATAGATGTTTCATATATCAACTTTTGATCAAAAAATTAAATAATTAATTAAATTATCAAAGTGAATGAAGTAATCTGATTAATAAAGAATATTTAAATAGAATTAAAAAATAAATATAATAAATTGATAATAAGAACTATTTAAATAACATAAACTAAAACTAATTACACACACACAACTATACAAAAATACAAATATTCTGTATTAATATTAGGAAATTTATTAGAAATTTAATATAAAAACTTGTTTTAAATAATTAATTTAATTAAAATTAAGTGTATTATTGTTAATGATAGTAAATTAAGTATATATTAATTATTATAATAATTACTATACTTTAAAAAAAATATTATAAAAAAATAAATTGTAATGCTATTGTAGAAATTATTTTATAAATAAAAAAATATTTTATAAATATCGGGCTACATTAGTATAGAGTAAATGTAATTAGATAAGTTATTGCTATCAACTTGACTTGAAAAGTATAAAGATTTAGTTTGGACTGTTAATTTGAGAAAACTATTTCCAATCTTTTAAATACAGAGGGTCGAAATAGGCAACATCTTCAAATGTGGTTTGTTGGAATTTTTTATAGGAGAGATCAACCATATTTTTTGCTTGAGGATAAGCATTAATAAAGGTAGCGTTTTCCAAAGGGAATGAAGTTTCTTTCAAGAAATTTTCAGTTTTTTCAACAGCATCTCCAACAAAGAGTACTTTCTTTGAACTTATTTGTTCAAAAGATTTTTCATTTAAAATATGAGCATGAGTCTCAATTAGATATTCTCCTTTTTTATTTAAGACAGACGTGTAAATTTCCATTCTTCTCGCGTCAATAACAGGGATAATATAATCGTACTCGGAATTTAAATAGGGAACGGCTAAAATATATAAAGAGTTTATGGAGATTAGAGGGATATCATTTCCAAAACAAAATCCTTTGGCTGATGCTAATCCTATACGTAAACCCGTATAAGATCCGGGTCCTTTTCCTACAGAGACGGCGTGGATATCAGAAAGTGCTAATTCTGCACCTTCAAGAGCCCATTGAATAAATAAATGAAGATTTTCGCTATGTTTATAATCTTGAGATATTTCTTCACAATATGAATTTATTTTACCGTCAGTTCCAATCGCTACCGAACAGTTTTTTGAAGAGGTTTCTATATGAAGAATATTGATTGCCATTACTGTTTTTTCTTTTTGTTACGGTAATTTACAACTAATTGAATGATAATGGCAACTATTCCAATGCAAAAATAAACGATCGCAAAAAAATTATTTTGTGAGGGATCACCTTGCGAGCGGTTATACCAGAAAAACGAACGGATAATAAAATAAATACCAATTATAAATGCTATAAAATTTGCAATCTTTTTTTTCATCGTATTAGTAGTATTATTTATTTTTTTTATGCGTATGCGCGTTTTACATACAAGACTAAAGTAATTATACCAAAAATAATATTAGGGAGCCATACTGCAAACCAAGAAGGTAAAATTCCTTTGGAAGAGAATACTTGTAAGGCTTGGAAAGAAAATATATATAAAAAAGCACAGGATATACCAATCGCCAAATTTATTCCTAATCCGCCTCTTTTTTTTGTTGAAGAAAGAGATAAGGCAAGGAAGGTAAGAATAACTACAGCTACAGATGAGCTGGTTCTTTGATGAAGCTCATTAAGATAGATATTTACATTATTAGCACCTCTCATCTTTTCTTTTTTTATAAACTCTCTTAATTCAGGAGTATTCATAGTTTCTGCTACAAATGCTTCAGGCAGTAATTCATCAGGAGTAAAATTAAAATGTTTTTTTAAGGTACTTCCGTTTTTTAAAGATACTATGTTTCCATTAGAAGACATCTCCTTTTCGTAATAGTTGCCTAAGACATAGGTATTGTCTTCTTCAGACCAATAAATTTCAGCAGAACGTAATTCATGCAGCAATATTCTTTTTTCATTAAATTTCTGATATAAAAATCCCGTTCCTCTCTTCATTTGACGATTATAGCTGTTAACGAAAATATATTCTGTAGGAGATATTTGTGCAGATATATTTTGATTGGCCATATAGGCATCTTTTTTGTTTCCGGTAAGAATTTTTACATTAAACTCATTCTTTTTAATGTTTGCCCAAGGAAGAAGAAAATGATTGGTCATGAAAGAACCTAACGCAATCATGATTCCCACGATAAAATAGGGTCGTGAAAATCTGAAAAAACTGGTCCCTGAGCTGGTAATGGCAACAATTTCCGTATTATTTGCCATTCGAGACGTAAAATAAATTACAGAAATAAAAACCAGTATGGATGCAAAAACATTTACTGCCCAAATAACATAAAACGGATAATATAATTTTAAGGTATCCAATACGGAAAATCCGTTTTCGCTGAATTCCTGATAATGACTTTGAATATCAATAATCACAAAAACAGCAATTAAAAGAAGCAGCATGAAAAACAAGGTTCCCAGAAAGTTTCGAATAATATACCGGTCTAAAATAGTAATCATAATCTGTTTCTTAGCTGCGGAATGACCGATTTTTTCCAACTTGTAAAATCACCTTCTATAATATGTTTACGAGCGGTTTTAACCAAGTCTAAATAAAACGCAAGATTATGTACAGAAGCAATTTGTTTTCCTAAAAATTCATTAGCAGAAAACAAATGCCTTAGATAGGCTTTGGAGTAATCATGGTCAACAAAAGCAGTACCTTTAGGGTCCAGTTCGGAAAAATCATCCGCCCATTTTTTGTTTTTAATATTAATAACGCCATCCCAGGTAAATAGCATACCGTTTCGGGCATTTCGAGTAGGCATTACACAGTCCATCATATCAATACCTAAAGAAATGGATTCCAAAATATTCCATGGAGTACCCACACCCATTAAATATCTCGGTTTTTCAAGAGGCAAAATATCAGTTACCAAATCGGTGATACGATACATTTCTTCTTCCGGTTCTCCAACGCTTAACCCCCCAATAGCATTACCATCCGCATTGACAGAGGAAATAAATTCTGCAGAAAATTTGCGTAAATCATCGAAGGTACTTCCTTGTACAATAGGGAATAAATGTTGTTTGTAATTATAAAATTCCGGATTTTCATCACACCATTTCACACAACGTTTAAGCCATTTATGTGTAATTTCCAATGAATTTTTAGCATAGGAATAATCGCAAGGATAGGGGGTACATTCATCAAACGCCATAAAGATATCCCCTCCGATATATCGTTGGATTTCCATAGATTTTTCAGGTGTAAAAAAATGATACGATCCGTCAATGTGCGATTTAAATTTTACTCCTTCTTCTTGGATTTTCCGAGTTTGAGAAAGAGAAAATACTTGATAACCGCCACTATCTGTAAGGATAGGACGATTCCAATGGATAAATTTATGTAACCCGCCGGCCTTGTATAATATATCGGTGCCCGGTCTTAAATATAGATGATAAGTATTTCCTAAAATGATTTGGGCATTAATATCTTCTTTAAGTTCTCTTTGATGCACTGATTTTACTGTTCCAACCGTTCCAACCGGCATAAAAATAGGGGTTTCTATTTTTCCGTGATCGGTTTGCAAAATACCTGCTCTTGCTTTAGAATTTTTATCCTTAACGTTACTACTAAAAAACATAAATGCAAATATATAAACTGATTTAAAAAATATTCTAAAAAAGGATGTTTTTTAACATTTAAGGTAACCCATTAATTTCGACTATTTTGCTTTTTAAATGTTGGGTTTGATATTTAATTAAATAGAGTATTCTTGGATAAAGAATGGTAATTTTTATATATTTGCAAAATTGTAATCATTTTGTCTTTAAAAGAGTGATGATGTCATGCTGATAATGCTTTTTTAATATGATGTTTTAGTGATCATTCACAACTTTAATTATTACGATGAAGTATACTTAGTGTTGTGAATTGCTTCAAATTTTATTAGATATACCGAGTTTCATAATGACAACTATTGAATAACTTGATGTAAGGATGTTGTAAATCGCTTTTAGGTAATTTAAATCATAATGGTATAAATCAAATCGCAAGTGCCCATAAGGGTTGGAAAATATGTAATGTTGTGAATTGATTTCAAATTTTATTAGATATAGAAATATATTATTGACTTTTAAATGGGTATTTTATTTTTTTGTTTTGTATAGTTTTTAAAACTGATTGAATAGTACCCTAATTTAACTTTCAATTAATCTATTAATCCATCCATCAGATTCGGTTTACATTTATGTGAAAGAAGTCAATCTTGTTTTTTTATTGTTTAACTTATTTTAGTAGTTTCTAATCAATAAAATTATTTTTTTCATTTTGGAACTCATTTAAAAACTTTGCAAGCCCAGTATGAACTATTTAAAGTATAATGACAATTTCCGCAGCATAATTTAAACATTCTCCTTCCAAGGCTCCTTTCAAATCTAAGCCTGATTCTTCGCGAGATTGTGCAAAAAAATGTGCTTTTCGAGCACAAGTGTCTAAGTTAAAGTTATTTTTATTTTAAATTTTATTTAAAAAGAGATTATTATTTTATTGGTTCTGCTATACGCCTGTAATCATAAGGGTTTGGATCATCTTCCATTCCTTCTCCTCCATTAAAATAATCTTTTTCTTTCTTTGCTGCTTCATACCATTCTTTAAATTTAGGTAAACCGTAATAATTATTCTTTTTAAATTCTTTTTCGTAAGCCTCTCTTTCAAAATGATAGTAATAGAATCGGGTCATAAACATTTGATTAAAATCGTAATGTTTATCGTATTTATATTGCTCTCCCCAATACAACAAATGAGCTGCTATTTTTGCTTTTTGTTCTATTGTCAATTTTTCTTCTTTAATTGCAAAGGATGCCATATAATTTGATAAATACTCTGCTACATACAGAATATATAAATCGTCATGTGGGGTAGATAATTCTTTGAGTAAATCCAAGGTATTTTGATGGACTCGTATTTCTCCATTACAATCCTTGGTCCATAATAGTTTTCCCAATTCTTTCAAATGTTTTGTTTCGGCAAACTTTGAAAATAGTGGTAAATCCGTATTTTCAATCACCCATTTCAATAGTTTTTTATCCTCAGTATAACCAAATTCAGTTACCAAACTGCGCATAAAAAATTCATCATGCATAACCAGCCATGGAAACTGACTTTTATCGTCATTAAATAAGTATTTGTTTCGGGAAATTAAACGCTGTTTATTAAAATACCTTCGTTGGGATAAATTTTTTATTTCTTTCCAATGAGGAATTTCTAATTCCTCGGTCCAATATGAATCTGATTTTATAATTTTTTTATCTTCAATTGATTTTGTTTCAGGATATTCTTTTTGATAATCTATAAGTTCTGGTATTGCATATAGACTAGTAATGAAATAATTATTTTTTACTATAAAAATACCATTGTAAATAGGATTTCTACTATAAATTTCATCTCTATTACATTTATCATATAAATCTACATATAAATATTTTTTATCTGACTTATTATCTATTATCCTATTTAATATTAATTTAATTTTATGGTTAAATTCAAGTTGTGTTGGAAATGTATAGCCTTGAGATACTAAAATTTTATTTATTATATTAATTGTGGCATCTAAATCTTTTTGAGAATAATTGTGGGATTCATATTCATCACCTAATGGGGTACTATCACCATCTTTTAATTGAGACATTAACGTTTCTTTTACCATATTATCATTTTCTATATTAATATTTGTTTGATTTTGCTTATTTTGAGAACATCCTTGTATGCTTAAAATTAGACTAAACAAATAGTTTGTTATTTTTCTCATAATTTTACTTTTTAATTATCTTGTTGAATTCAATGATTCTTTACCAGCTGTTTTAGTTGCTGGAGTAAATAATGGTTCTCCCAATTCTATTTTTGGAACTTGTTTTGGATGGAAATATTTTACTTTTGGATCTCTTTGTCTTAAAACTACATTCACAGTAGTTCCTTCTTGTTTTCCTGGTTTTGCCTGATTTCCTCCTAATTGTGCGTAAGCATTTCCAACTTTACCTACTACTATAGCAACGTGACCTTGGCTTCCAACTTTATAAAAGGTTCCATTTTTAGCCCAAACCATAAAAGATCCATAAAATGGTATATCTACTTCCTCATAACCAGAATATGAAAAAGAAACAGCTTTTAAAGCATCTTTTCTTGGTATTTCTGGATTACCTATTTTCAAGCAATAATTAACAAAAGCTGTACACCAGGCAGTTTTATCTGTATATCCCTTATGTCCTATTTCAGTAAAAAAGTTTGCTATTATTGAATTATTACCTTCTTCTATTCCTATAAAGCTTCCAGCTACTTTTACATAATTAAGCATTGGATTATCTAATATTTTATTATAGTTGATTTCTTTCTCTCCCCTACAAACAGCCTTATCGTATTTAAACCATGTTTTTAACTTTATAAGTCCTTCTTTACGCTTTTCCCAACCATGCGGATCGGGTTTATCTTTATGTGTAAGCGGATACCCATTTAATATCTTAGATTGAAACCAAAAGTATTTTTCTTCCTCTATAGTTTCTTCATAAGCTAATGCAATATCATTTAATGATTTTCCACTCCTTTTGGAAATGTATCTCGTTTCCATTTAGCGTACGCATTTTTTTCTTTATCACCATAATCTATTATATATGAAAGTGCCTTTTTTTCAATACACCATTCCCAACCGGCACTGTCTATGGCATAATGTAGATCTTTGGATATCAAATCAGGATCGCTGATAAATATTCCTTCCTCTTCTTTTTTCAGATAACCTTGTTTTACTAAATAAGATCCATAAAATTTATAAGGTCCGGGATCATCGTAAGCAGTTCCTTCCTTATTTAAATTACCGGTAAGTTGTATCAATCCTCTCCCTTTATAAAAGGAAGTACTGGATTTATATTTACTCGGTTTTTCTTGCGATAATTTAAAAAATCCCGTCTCTGCATTTATTTGAGCCCAAAAAGTTATCTTTTTGAATACCAATATTTATATTATATCTGAGCCTTTACGTGTACCTTGCTTAAATTATTCCGGAGTCTCCTTATCAGTAAATTCTTCCGCATATTCTACCATTTCTTCTAAATGGGGTAAATTATAGTAGTTGTTTTCTATAAAGGTGTTTTTTAAATCATACCAAGGTTCCAAATCATCTATTAATGAGGCGTGATATGCACCTAAGATATTTCCGTTTCCCCACCTTACAGTTCTTGATAAATGATATTTCCTAAATAGCGGATCACAGGTATTGGCTAAATACCCTATTTTTTTATAACTATATCCTTTTTGCGCTTTTGTTAAATCACTTTTATCTAATTCTCTTAATAGATATAATGTGCTGTCAATTAATTCTATCGCATAGGTGCCTTCATTCTCATTAGTTATATGTTCTATCGTTTTTAATATTCCTTCTCTGATATATAATTTATCATCCGTTTTAAAATTATCTACAAAAATTAAACTTCTAACCTCTTGCCCAAACTCATAACTTCTTGGATTACATCGATTATACAAACTATCCATAACACTTTTATTAATTTTATCTTCCTTATCATAATTGAAATTTAATAATAAGTCATGGGCCATTTCTTTTTCCCTTGAAAGTAAATATATCAAACCGGCTTTATCTCCATACATTAAATATTTATTTAAACTTACTATCGATAAATTTTGTTTAACCGAATACTCCTTTTTATCGATATTATTTATTTTTATTAAATCCTCCAAAAAAACCATCGGGGTAATGATCTTTCTTTCCTTGTCTATAAATAAATTCCATTCAAACCTTGCAAACGTGTATTTATACTGATCAAAAGTCATGGTTTTACTGACATTACCTTTGATTTCCTCATCCGTATAAGCTACTCCTCTTAGATTGGCAAAACGAAGTGGATATAAGGTAACTATCGTTTCTTTACTTTTATCCAGATCGATTCCAAAAAGATATTTTACACGTTCTCTGAATTCGGCATACTCCGGAAATTTATATCCGCTGTTAAACAGCGTTTTTTCAATTAAGGGTTGTTGCAAGTCTAAATCTTCCCGGGTGGCAACATATTCGTTTTCCGGAATATGATCTTCTACAAAAACCCGTTTTTGTAGTTCAATATGCTCGGCTATTTTTTTTAAATCTATTTCATTATTCATAACGGGCTTATTTTCTGTCGGTTTTTCAATAGGTTTTGTTGTTGCTTCTTTATTTTCATTATTAACTTGTATAGCCGATTTATTTTCTTGGCCTTGACAAGAAAATAAAACCAATACTTGTATACATGAGATTAATATCTTTCTCATAATTCTTTGTTTTTTATTATTTTTTCTTTATTTCAAAGGTGTACCCTTGATCTTTCCACCGTATTTTTTTATCTGCCTTACTAAAGTGAACTTTAGGAGTATAAAAACGGCAAGGTGAGACCTCATGCCCTTTACCATTTTTTAGAGGATGACCGATTAAATGGTTTGATTTTCTTAACCATTTGAGTTTAATAACTCCTCCCATAATTAATTTCGAACTCATTCCATAAGGAGTTTCAGAAGAACTGATTGCTTCAATGGTGGTGACTATTTCCAGGGTTTCTTCAACTTCTTTTCCTTCTTCATTTTTCCTTTTTATCTTTTTTTCTTCATAATCGATAATTACCCCGGTATGGCCCATTCCTCCGCTTTTATTTTTCCATATAAATATATCTCCCTTTTGAGGTTTGTAATTTATATCATCATGTTTCAGTAAATATT
>NZ_WINL01000010.1:0-571 GCF_009827705.1 Apibacter sp. B3935 | reverse complement strand
GCCAGAGTCACCAGCAGGCAGGTGCAGCCCACTAAGACTTTATTCAAAGATCAGGAAGTGCAGGTACGCGGAGCGCAAAGGGGCCCCCGGCCCCGACAAGAGTCGCCGCGGCTCCAGCTTAACGGTATTTGGAGGTCAGCACGGTGCTCACAGAGGCCAAGAACTTGTCCAGAGAGGCGTGGACAGCAGGGGTGAAATCGGACGGGAGGTGGCTGGCCAGAGTCACCAGCAGGCAGTGGCTCAGGAGCTTGAAGTTGACGGGGTCCACACGCAGCTTGTAGGCATGCAGGTCGCTCAGAGCGGACAGGGCGCCAGGCAGGTCATCTATGTGGGCCACAGCGTTGGTCAGCGCGTCTCCCACCTTCTTGCCATGGCCCTTGACCTGGGCGGAGCCGTGGGACAAGTCGAAGTGGGGGAAGTAGGTCTTGGTGGTGGGGAAGCTCAGGAACATCCTCTCCAGAGCTTCGGCCCCATACTCGCCAACATTGCCGCCGACCTTATCCCAGGCGGCCTTGATGTTGGTCTTGTCAGCAGGAGACAGCACCATGGTGGGTTCTTTCTGAGTCTGTGT
>NZ_WINL01000003.1:350719-555267 GCF_009827705.1 Apibacter sp. B3935 | reverse complement strand
TCTCTCTTCTTCTGTTTTTCTCTTTCGTTGTTCCTGACTTGCGGGTGCAAAGATAGCTACTTTTTCTTTCCCCGCAAGTTTTTTTTTAATCTTTTTTTAATCTTTTTTGCTAAGCAATCATCAATCTCCTGAATATCACCTATTTAACCTCAAAAAAAATTTTAATTTTTTTTTTTTTATTTTTTTAATGCTCCTATTACTAGTTATTATATACTCATTTACAAAGATTATTATAGACTATCTTTGTACTAACTAATAAATGTAAATAACTATATATATCTATCAAATATGGCTAAGGCTAAAACTACTTTTTTTTGTCAAAATTGCGGAACTCAATATTCTCAATGGCTGGGTCAATGCAAAGTATGCGGAGAATGGAACACTATTGTAGAAGAAGTTATTGAAAAAAGTTCTGCAAATTCTATTTCTTCCCTTAGTTCCTCTTCTTCTAAAAATAAAATATATAAGATTCATGAAATTGAAACTACGGATGAATATCGTATTCTTTCTAATGACTCTGAACTGGATCATTTATTAGGTGGCGGTATTGTTCCCGGTAGTGTTATTTTGATTGGAGGCGAACCCGGCATCGGTAAATCTACTTTGTTGTTGCAAATTTCTTTACAAATACCCAGAAAAGTATTATATGTTTCGGGAGAGGAAAGCAGTAATCAAATTAAAATGAGATCTGACCGTCTGGATATTTCTAATTCTGAATGCTATATTTTAACGGAAACTTCAACTCAAAAGATTTTAAAGAAAGCTCATGAGCTTCAACCGGAGTTGTTAGTGATTGATTCCATTCAAACTCTACATTCCTCTTATATAGAATCTTCTCCGGGAAGTATATCTCAAATTAGAGAATGCGCTTCCGAATTAATTAAATATGCTAAGGAAACTTCTACTCCTGTATTTTTAATTGGACATATTACTAAGGAGGGTTCTATAGCCGGTCCTAAAATTTTGGAGCATATGGTAGATGTCGTTCTTCAGTTTGAAGGGGACAGAAATTATGTTTACCGACTTTTACGTGCAAATAAAAATAGATATGGATCTACTTCCGAACTTGGAATTTATGAAATGTTCTCTTCCGGATTGAAACAGGTAAAAAATCCGTCTGAAATTTTAGTATCTAAAAAAGATGAAAGTTTATCGGGAAATGCTATTGCGGTTACTTTGGAAGGATTACGCCCTATGTTGGTTGAAATTCAAGCATTGGTATCAACGGCTGTTTATGGAACGCCTCAACGGGTGACAACGGGTTTTGACGTCAAACGATTAAATATGTTATTAGCTGTTTTGGAAAAACGTGCGGGTTTTCATTTGGGAACTAAGGATGTGTTTTTAAATGTTACCGGAGGTATTCGTGTTGATGATCCTGCTATTGACTTAGCTGTTATTTGTGCTATTTTGTCTTCTAATGAGGATATTTCTTTACCGGATAATTGTTTATTCGCTGGTGAAATTGGTTTAAGTGGTGAAATCAGGCCTGTAAATCGTATTGAACAGCGAATTATTGAGGCTGAAAAATTAGGTTATGATGTCATTTTCATTTCTAAGTATAATAAAATTGATCGCAAGAAATATAATATTAGGGTCGAAATGGTTTCTAAAGTTGAAGATGTCTATAAGTTATTATTCTAATTAATTGTATATAAATTTCTCTTTCTTCGTATGGTGTAAACTTTTGCAGTCAATATATTTTTATTATACTAATAAGTGAAATTTGGCATTTATTATCTATTACACATTGTACTTTTATTTTTCAAATTAACGAAAATTGTGGACAGTTTATTGCTTACAAATAATGTCTAAATTTTTGCTAATTTATTGTTAAACGTAATGTTTAATATTATACTTTTAGTTTTAATTTTTTATATTTGTTCCACTACCTTCAGAATATTATACTATGAAAAATAACAAATC
The DNA here is from genome assembly GCF_009827705.1 of Apibacter sp. B3935. Taxonomy (NCBI): domain Bacteria; kingdom Pseudomonadati; phylum Bacteroidota; class Flavobacteriia; order Flavobacteriales; family Weeksellaceae; genus Apibacter; species Apibacter sp. B3935. The sequence goes on along the minus strand of NZ_WINL01000003.1, from coordinate 553,341 downwards.
TAAATATTCCACTATAATTATTACTGATAAAAATTCACTGGAAACAAAAATTTTTTCTGTTAAGAATAAGCATATAAGAAATATTTTTCTGTACAAAAAGATTTTACTTTTATCAATTTTTACTATATTTTGTTTAGTTGCGGGATTGGTTAGTTATATAAGTTATGTGTATTACCAAAAACAAGATTTACATGTTAAGATTGCCGATCTTGAAAGCAAGTTGGATACTAAAAAATTAAATGATATGATTATCAATCTTAATGAAGCTGAAAAATCTTTATTAAAGATTGAGAGATACCTTAAAGATCGTCAAGTTAAAACACTCCCTACTAACGCCACTAATTATAATGTTGATAATGTGGGGGGAGAGTATTATCCTGTTAATGATTCTAACTTAAATTTAATTGAAAATAAAAAAAAGAGAATTTCCGATATATATAAAAAGATTCAATTCATTCCTATCGGCTTACCTCACGTTGGAAGGATTACTTCTAATTTTGGTGTGAGAGGAAATCCGATGAAAAAAGGTAAAGGATCCGAGTTTCATCCGGGTTTGGATATAGCGGGAACTATTGGTGATCCTATTCATGCTACTGCGAATGGGGTTGTTACCTTTGCCAGTGTTAGAGGAGGATATGGAAATTGTGTAATGATAAAGCACCATTTCGGTTATGAAACATTATACGGTCACATGTCTAAAATATTGGTTAAAGAAGGACAGGTTGTCAATGCCGGAGATGTTATTGGTGAATTAGGAAGTACCGGCCGTTCTACCGGACCTCATGTTCATTATGAAATTATTTTAAATAAAGAAAAAGAAAATCCAAATAATTATTTGCATGTAAATTAAATATGAAATAAATTTAACTACTATATAAAATAAACTAACTATGTTCAATAAAAAAAAAGGAGCTGCTCTTAATTTATCTACAGAAAACATTACTACTATTATTGCGGAGGATTGTAAAATCGAAGGAAATATAGAATGTAAGGAATTCATTAGAATTGATGGTCAAACATTAGGAAATGTCAATAGCACTTGTGGTCTTGTCGTTGGTCAGAAAGGAAGTGTTAAAGGAGATATTAGGACTAAAGAACTTATTGTATATGGTCAAATTGACGGCGATATTTTTGTTGATAATCTTAGTTTGAAAAATTCGGGATCTATTATAGGAAATATGCAGGTAAAAAGTTTTCAAGTTGAAAATGGTGCCTTATATAAAGGCACCGTTAGTATGGATCAAAATAATTCTACTCCTGTTAATAAAAAAGAAAATAATTCTCAAATTGTAGTATAAATTCTATTACTTAAATATATACAATATTTTAGGTATTCAGGGTCTTGGATCTCCAATTTTATAAGCACTTCCTAAGGAAGAATTTTTAGATATGTATATGGTTAACCAACGATATAAAGTATTTAATCTATTACCTATGGAAACTAAAGAAATTAAGTGGATGGATGACCAAATAATCCATGCCGGTAATCCTTTTAAAAATAAGGTAGGATGAATCAGATCGGCTACGGCTTTATTTCTTCCGATAACTGCCATAGACCCTCTATCTTTATAACTGAATGGTACAGGTTGATAGTTGTCTTGGGTAAGTTGTTTTTTTAAATTATTTGCCAAATTTTTTCCTTGTTGTATTGCTACTTGGGCTAATTGCGGATGTCCTGCAGGAAAATTAGAATCAGTAGTCATTATACAGGTATCTCCTATTGCATATACATTAGAAAATCCTTGAATTTTATTATACGCGTCAACTTGCATACGTCTACCTCTTCCATACACTTCTTTGGGTATTCCTTCAAAAATTCTTGAAGTAACTCCCGCTGTCCAGATTATGGTTTTTGTTTCAATTTTATCTCCGTTAGAAAAATATATAGTGTTTTCATCACAATCTTTTACTTGTGTATTTACGAGTATTTTAACTCCTAATTTATCTAAGGCGTGATAAGCTTCTTTGTGAGATTTTTCGCTCATAGGTCCCAATAATACGGGGCTTCCTTCTACCAAATAGACTTGAATTTGGTCTTTTAAATCTTTATAGTCAACATTTTCAATATAATTGATAATTTCGCGAATAACTCCTGCTATTTCAACTCCGGCAGGTCCTCCTCCGGTGATGACGATGGATAATAATTTTTTCTTTTCTTCTAAATCAGTTTCTCTACTTGCGGCTTCTAACCTTTCTAAAAGTATATTTCTAAGTAACAAAGCATCATTTAAGGTTTTCATTGGAAAGGCATATTTCTCTAAATTTTCCATTCCGAAATAGTTACTTTGCGTTCCCGTTGCTAAAATCAAAATATCATAATCTAATTCTCCATTAGATAAGACTACTATGTTTTCATCGGATTTGATTTCAATTAATTCTCCTAATCTGAATTTAACATTTTTTTTATGTCTTATAAATCTACGGAATGGATAGCTGATAGCTGCGGGATCTAAAATACTTGAACTTACTTGATATATTAATGGTGGAAAAAAATTATAGTTGTTTTTGTCGACTAAGGTAATTTCAAAATTAGGATCATTGGACAATCTGGTGATTATATTAATCCCAGCAAAACCTCCACCTATTAATACGATTTTTTTCATAATTTGCACTAAAAAATTAATTTAACATATTGATGCAAACACATTTATTTCTTAAGAACACAAAAATGTATAGCATACATTTTATCAAAGTTACTGTTTTTTTGTAAAGTTATATAAACTTTTAATAAAAATTTAATGCTATCTTTGAATTTATTTTCAAAAATCATGATTCAAATAGAAGATACAATAATTTCTTTAGATGTATTACAGAAACAATTTGTTTGTAATCTTAGTAAATGCAAAGGGATATGTTGTGTGGAAGGAGATTCGGGAGCTCCACTCGATGAAGAAGAATTACCGATTCTTGAAGACATATATGAGCAAGTATCGCCTTATCTTAGAGAGGAAGGTAGAAGGGCTATTGAATTGGAAGGTAAATATACAACCGATCTTGATGATGATTATGTTACTCCGTTAATAGAGGGTAGAGAATGTGCTTATGTAATCTATGATGAAAATCAAGCTGCGAAATGCGCCATTGAAAAGGCTTACGAAGACGGTAAAATTGATTTTAAAAAACCTATTTCCTGTCATCTGTATCCGGTTCGTCTTCAAAAATTACGAAAATATGTTGCGGTAAATTATGATGAATGGTATATATGCAAGGATGCGTGTACTTTAGGTAAAGAACTTAATGTTAAAGTTTTCGAATTTTTAAAAGAACCTTTAATTAGAAAATTCGGAGAAAATTGGTACCATCAGTTGATAGAAGCTGAGAAACTTTTAGAGATAAGTAAATAATTTAGCTTTATTTTTCCTGCAATGCATCTATGGTTTTTTGTATTTCTGTGTCATTTGCCGTAATTGCATAATAGTAAGCAATTTTTCCTTGTTGATCTATTACCATATAGCGTGGAATCCAATTTAATTCAATATATTCTGTAAAAGGATTTTTCCAACCAGTTGAAAACCAATAATTATCACCCGTATTTAATTCATACTTAGTGATACCGTTTTTCCAAGAGTCGTAATTTTTGTCTAATGACAGATAGATAAAATCTACATTATTATTTTTTTGCTTAAGAGCCCGTGAATCGGACATTCCCACTATGCAATCTTTACACCAAGATGCCCAAAATTTCAGGATAATAACTTTACCTTTGTGTTTATTTAGTACGGATTGCATCGTTGTTTCTTTATTATCCGTATCAACTACAAATTGCTTTAAGGCTTCTTCGGAAAATTCAGTTTTGGAAATTAATGGAACTTGTTGACTATAACTTAATGTAGCTATTAAAGTAATAAATAGTCCTGTTAATATTTTTTTCATTATTATATTTTTTCAAATCTGAAATTTTCTCCTAAATATACTTGACGAACTATCGGATCATTTGCTAATTCTTCGGGATATCCTTCCTTTAATATATTTCCTTCGAACATAACATAAGTTCTATGAGTGATAGCCAAAGTTTGCTGAACGTTATGGTCTGTTATTAAAATTCCTATATTTTTATTTACCAAAGAACGCACGACTTTTTGAATGTCTTCAACGGCAATAGGGTCAACTCCTGCAAAGGGTTCATCCAGTAAAATAAATTTAGGATCGGTAGCCAGACATCGGGCAATTTCGCAACGACGTCTTTCTCCTCCCGACAATAAATCTCCTCGGTTCTTACGAACGTGTTCTAAACCAAATTCTTCTATTAAAGAATCGGCTTTTATTTTTCTTTCTTTCTTCGAAAGTTTAGTCATCTCCAATACTCCCACAATATTATCTTCTACGGATAATTTCCTGAATATGGAAGCTTCTTGAGCCAAATACCCGATTCCTTTTTGTGCTCTCTTATACATGGCATCTTTGGTTATGTTAATCTTATCCAAAAATACATTTCCTTGAGTAGGTTTGATTAAGCCTACTATCATATAAAAAGAAGTGGTTTTTCCGGCTCCATTAGGCCCTAACAATCCTACTATTTCTCCTTGTTTTACATTTAATGAAACATCTTTAACTACTCGTTTGTTTCCGTATGTTTTTATTAAATGTTCTCCTCGTAATATCATAATATCAAAAGTAATTAAATTACTACGTTTTTTTCTATTACTCAATAAAATTTTTACAAATTATTTTTTTAAAGTTATTCTAAAAGTAGTCCCTTTATTAATTTCGGTATTTTGAACGAAAATTTTACCGTAGTGATAATCTTCAATAATTCGCCTGGCCAGAGATAAGCCTAGCCCCCATCCTCTTTTTTTAGTTGTAAATCCGGGTTTGAATATTTTTTTCACATTTTTTGATTCAATGCCTAATCCTTCATCGGAAATATCTATAAAAATATTTTTTTTGTTATCGTGGATTTGCAATTTGATTTTTCCTTCTCCTTTCATGGCATCTGCCGAATTTTTAATGAGATTTTCGATAACCCAACTATATAAGATGTTATTTAAGGAAACATATACTGGATACTCAGGTGCTTGAAATTCAAACCCTATTTGTTTGGACATTCTTCTTTTCAAATACATAAATGCTTGTTCCGATATTTCCACGATATCTTCTTTTTTTAGTGAAGGAGTTGATCCTATTTTAGAGAATCTGTCGGTAATATTTTGCAGTCTGTGTACATCTTTTTCAATATTTATTATCGGTTTCTGATCAATTTCTTCTGTTTTTAATATTTCCAGCCATCCCATGATGGATGAAAGCGGAGTACCGATTTGATGTGCGGTTTCCTTAGCCATTCCTGCCCATAGTAAACTTTGCTCTGTTTTTTTTACGGTTTTAAAATACCAATAGGTAAACCAGACAAACAATGTTACTAGTATAATTAGCACAAAGGGATAATAACCTAATTGTGTCAGCAGAACCGAGTTTTTATAATATACGTATTGATTTCCAAAAGGAAGTTTAATAAGAATGGGATAGTAGGATTCTGCCATTTCGTGCAATTCTTCCTTTAATTTTAAAGAATCTGAAATAATTTTTTTACTTACATTTTTAGAATCAATGTAATTTCCTTTTTCATCTACTAAAATTACGGGTATGGAAGTGTTTTGCTCGATAAGCTGCACTAAAAAAAATTGTGTTTTTGGAGGAATATCTGTTTCCGTGTTTAATAATTCCAACGTTTTGGCATAATTTGAAATTTTTACGGATTCTTCTTCTTTTAATTCTTCAACTTTGCTGTTAGAAAAGATTATAATAAAAAGAGCTACTATAAGCGCCAATATATATCCAAACCAATTCCGTAATCTAACATTTTTAAAAAAACTCATTTTCCGAATTTTATGAATTCATATATCAACGTATTTATACAAACAAAAATTATTTGATTAAAACGGATAGTCGATAGCAAAATTAACTTGAGGTTTCAACAGATTAATATATTTAAAATACCATCGGTCATTTTCATCTCTTCTTGGATCATGAAATCGATAAGCAAAATCAAAGCGAATGATAAAGTTACTTATATCCCAACGGATCCCCCATCCTCCTCCAATTCCCAGTTCTTTATAGAAGGAATTAAATTCAAATTTATTCAGGGAATTATTATTAATTCCCCAAACATTTCCTGCATCTACAAATAAAGCTCCTTCGAACCCTTTACTTGGTAAAGGAAACCTGTATTCTACCTGAGTCAACAATTTAAAATTATCGATTGCTATTAGTTCATAGCCGTCTTTTCCTCCTAATTTTGATGATCCCGGACCAAAACCAAAGGATTTCCAAGCTCGAACATCACTCGGTCCACCCACAGAGTAGCTTCGGTCAAAAGGCATACTAAAGGAATTTCCATAAGGTATTCCTATTCCGGTAAAAAGTCTTGCATTAAACGATTTTTTTCCGGAAAAAATCCAAAATTTTCTTAAATCCAAATCGAATTTCACATATTGTGAATAGGGAACTCCAAATATTTGTTTTATAGTTTTATTATTGGAAGTTGTAAAATCTTTGAGTGTTTTGTTAAATAAAGATTCCAAATTACCGGCTAATTCTACTTGTGCTTTTAAATAAAAAGGATGTTTACCCGGAAAATATCCTAATCGTTGATCGTAGGTAAAATCATATTTAAAAGAGGAGATTAATACATTCTGTGTGAAACGATAACGACGAAATTCCATTAAGTCGTAATCGTTAGCTAAACTTAAATGCGTAGTTCTTAAATAATCTTGAAAGTCTATATTATTCTGAATTTGAAACAGCAAATCATTATCGTTATGGTTTTTGTCGTACTCCTCTTTGGCGGAAGGATACTGTTGAAAATATAAATCGTAAACACTATTTCTTACTTTACTGTCTTGTGTATATATGTTGAAATAATTATTAGGATTTAAAAACTGTGTATATTGTAGATTCCATAATGTAATTTGGTGAACGGTAGTTCGTGTGGGATTGAAATTATAAAGTAATCCGGCATTATAACTTCTTTTATCCAAACCTATATTATATTGTGCATTATATCCTAACGAAATTGCCGATGAAGGCCCCCAGGCTTTAGGAATAATTCTTTTTGCGTTGAAAGGCAAAATAAGCTTAGGAAAGGATAAACTGGCCTGCGCTGATAGTTCCGATGCATTAAAAATTTTACTGTTATTTTTTTTGGTTTTAATATTTCCTAAGGATCCTCCAAAACTGACACTTAAATTTTCTGCTCCCCCAAAAAGATTTTTTACCGTAAAGGTAAGATTGGGAGTTATACCGAAATTAACAACACCTGAATTAAACGCTTCAAATCCTAATTCATAAGAATATTTATCCATGGGAGAAAGGATGATATTGGATATTAAGGTGGAATCAGAGTCTTTTTCAGGAACTGTATTAAAACCGAGGATGTTAAAATTATTTACTTTATATATATTCCGTCGAGTACGAGTCTCAGAGCTTAAATTATAAGAATGCCCTTTTTCAATAGCTAACATATCTGCCAATACTCTGTTTTTATATTTATTTCCTAAATGGTTAACAATGAAAGCTATGGTATCGTTAACCATGATTTTTGTTTTCTTTCCGTCAACCCGTCTTACTATTTTTTTGGTAGTTACATAGAAACTTGAGTCTATAGTATTTTTACTTGTATCTCTATTTTCGTTATCTAAAAGTGAAATGTTTATTTTATTGTATTTAAATCTTTTGAATTTATGCACTAAAGTATCTTTCTTAAGAGTATCCGATCTAGTGGAATCGGTAACAGTTGCGGTAGTGGTAGAACTTCCTATTTGGCTTTTCTTGATTGATAATCTGACCGAAACATCATATACATTATTAGCCGTATCAACATAGTAAATAACTTCATCTTTAAGATCATTAAAACGATAATATCCAATATTTTTAAAACGGTTTTCCAAACGGGATATCTCATTCTCAATTACATAAGCATCTAATCGATCTCCTTTTTTAACATAGGAACCTCTACTGAATAGGTTGTATATAAATTCGTCTTTTGAAAGTTCATAAGTTTGAGACTTTTTTTTCTTCGCCTGTCTTGTTCGTTTTAAATAATGAGCATATAAATCATCTTTTATTTCATCGGCAATATCATAGGTGATCGTATCCATAATCATAGGACGTCCTAATTTTATGGAATATTGCACATGAGCTTTTTTACCGTAAGTAATTACACTGTCTCTTACAATGGACTTACGCCAACCTCTGTTTTTAAAATATTGTTGTATATTTTTTGAAGAAGTTTTAGATAGTAAGGTATCAACTAATACAGGGGCTTCTCCATTATTATAAAAAAAGCGATCAAACCATCTGGATTTGCCAACATAATTTTTTAAGTTATATTTTACATATAGAGAATCCAGTAATTTTTGATTTCTTTGTTTTTGACTAACGGAATAGTATTCTGCGTAGACGGAATCGAATGTAGGATTTGAGAAATCATACAGCCACAACCCTAATGGAATTATGAATAGTATTTTTTTGTTAGATTTTTGCTTTACATAACTGTCCAGTTCATCCTCAAATGGTTTCTTGTATTCGTTGATAATTTCTTTGCCTTTTTTATTCAAAAAGGGATTACCGTATGCATCCAAATAAGGTTTTCCTTTTTTATCTACATATTTATATTTATTATCAATAAATAAATGTCCATTTTTAGGTACTTTATTTGTTCTACATGAAAAAATGAGAAACAGTTGAACAAAAATCAATATTTTTACTATAATATTGTATCCTAATTTCATTTTATGTTGTCTGCAAGTAAAATTAAACTTATTCAGTCGCTTTCAAAAAAAAAGTATAGACAAAAATATAACTTATTTGTTGTTGAGGGTATAAAAAGCATTAAAGAATTCTGCTTTTCGCAGTTTTCTGTAAAAAACATTTACAGTACGGTTCCCATTTCTTTTTTAGATGAAAATCAATATCAGATGATCAGTTTCGAAGAATTAAAGAAGATTAGTTTTCTAACTACTCCTCACGATGCATTAGCAGTATTAGAAATACCTCAAAATTCAAATAATTCATATAGTGGAATACAATTAGTATTGGATGAAATACAAGATCCGGGAAATCTGGGAACGATTATACGTCTTGCAGACTGGTATGGAATTAAACAGATTTTGTGCAGTAAAGGAACTACTGATGCCTATAATCCCAAAGCAGTTCAATCTGCAATGGGATCGTTAAGCAGAGTAAACGTTGTATATACTGACATCGCTGAAATATTGACAAATTCCAACATACCGGTTATGGGAACAGATATGAAAGGTGAAAATTTATATACAACGGGTTTACCCGAAAATTTTTATGTGGTTATGGGTAATGAAGGAAATGGCGTTTCAGATGAAATAAAATCTCTGTGTACACATACTCTAACAATCCCCAGATTCGGCTTAGAACAAAAAACAGAAAGTTTAAATGTCGCCATGTCTACCGGAATAATTTTAAGTGAATTCTACTCGAGAGCTGCAAAATTAAAAGGGAATATAAAATGAAATGGAATTCGTATATATCTAAAAAATATCGTAACAATACGGACATATTAAATGAAATAATTGAAAATTTTGATTCTTTAGGTGAGATTATATTTCAAGAACGGAACACTTTACGTAAAATACCTCATCCTGTACTGGGAAACGTAGCGGTAAAATCTTTTAAAAAGCCTCATCTTCTCAATCAACTTGTTTATGCTAATTTTAGAAAATCTAAAGCCCATCGTTCTTATTTTCATGCTGAAATTTTAACTTCTAAGGGTATAAACACACCGGAACCGATTGGTTTTTTTGAAGAGATTCATAATTTTAAAATCAAAAGATCTTTTTATTTTTCAAAGTATTCTGAGTATGATTTTACTTTTAGGGAACTCATTGAAAAAAGAAATAGTTTTGATGATTGGGAATTAATACTGAAAGAATTTGTTTCATTTGTTTTTTCTATTCATGAAAATCATATCTTATTTAAAGACCTTTCACCGGGAAATGTACTCATAAAAAATGATCAAGAAAAAAACGCATATTCTTTTTCATTAATCGATTTAAATCGGATGAGTTTTCAATCTTTATCTTTAGATCAAAGGCTTCAAAATTTTATTAGATTATCCTTAACGGATGAAATGATCCCTATCATTGCAAAAGAATATGCCAAATACAGCCATGAAAATGTTAATTTTATCAGGGAACAATTGCTTAAAAAAAATAATAAATTCATTGAAAAGAAGGAAAGAAAGAAAAAGATAAAGAAACTGTTGGGCAAAAATGTTTAGCATCTTTTAGTCCCGTTTTTATTTAAATTAACTTTACTATTAAAAATTATAAAGATTTAATTTTTTAAACTTTTTCATTTACAAGTAACAAAAAGATATATTAATGAAAATATATACGAAAAGAGGTGACGACGGAACTACGGGTTTGTATGGAGGAAAACGTGTATCTAAGAATTCCATTCGCGTTCAATCCTATGGCGAAATAGATGAATTAAATTCTTATATCGGTTTGCTAAGAAGCTATGGTTCTCTTAAAAATATTGATGAACAATTAAAAATTATACAAAATTTACTATTTACTATAGGTGCTGAATTAGCTACTCCTTCAGATAAAATGTATTCTCCAAATGGAAAATCAAAAATATCTTGCTTACTTTCTGAAGAAAAAATAATTTTATTGGAGCAATGGATTGATGAAATAAGCGAAACCCTCCCTCCTTTAAAGCAATTTATTCTTCCGTCAGGAAATGTATCTTCTTCTACTGCACATGTTGCAAGAACCGTATGCAGAAGATCAGAAAGAACTATAGTTACCTTAGGTGAAATTGAAGATATAAGACCCATAATTCAAAAATTTATAAATCGTTTGTCTGATTATTTGTTTGTTCTTGCGCGATATTTTGCACATTTAGCAAATGAAATTGAAGAACCTTGGAATCCCAATGAATAAAGCATTACTTTTTTTAAACGGAAAAAAACCTACAATTTTACCTGAAAATTTAGATTCATATTCCATTATTACGTGTACAGACGGGGCGTACAGCAGATATGTAAAAAATTTACCTTTTACAATTAATTATATTTCAGGAGATCTGGATAGTGTACAAGTATCGACTATTCCGACGTCTATTCCAATTATTGAAACTCCGGATCAAAACAAAACTGATTTTCATAAGGCTTTAGAATTATTGCTGGATAAAGGTATACATGATGTGGATGTTTACGGTGGCAGCGGAAGAGAAAGCGATCATTTCATTGGAAACTTATCTACAGCACTTTTTTTTAAAAATAAACTCCGCATTACATTTTACGATGATTATTCGAAATTCTTTTTCTCGGGTAAATCAACTAAAATTAACGGTGCAAAAGGTAAAACCATTTCCTTAATCCCTTTTTTTGAGGCTAAAAATATTTGTACGAAAGGTTTACAGTATCCCTTATCCAACGAAACTCTTATATTTCCGCAACGATTGGGTACGCGTAATGTGGCTGTAGAAAAAGAAGTTGTTATAACCTACGGTGAGGGAGAACTGTTGATCTATATCAGCCGCTAAACTTTTTTGCTAAAAAAATTAGTTAAGTCATGAGGTTTTAACGATATAAGTGCTTGAAATAACATCCAATAGCTAAATAATTCACGATTAACTAGTTAACCGTTATAATCATTATTAATGATTCTTTAAAAAGTTTATCTTTTATTTAAACAATATGGATATCTTATTTAAAAAGGTTTTCCTCCCGACATTTGTTTTGCCATTGCTTGCATCATCATCCTTCCTTGCGGAGTTTGCATCATCTTCATCATTTTGCTCATCTGTTCAAATTGTTTTAACAGCTGATTGATATCCTGTATGGATCTACCGCTTCCTTTAGCTATTCTATTCTTTCGAGATGTAGTTATAATAGCCGGATTTCTTCTTTCTTCAGGAGTCATGGAATAAATTAAAGCTTCTATATGCTTGAAAGCATCGTCATCGATATTAATATCTTTTAATGCTTTACCTGCACCCGGTATCATTCCAAGCAAATCTTTCATATTTCCCATTCTCTTAATCTGCTTAATTTGATTAAGGAAATCGTCAAATCCGAATTGATTTTTCGCTATCTTTTTCTGTAACTTACGTGCTTCTTCTTCGTCAAATTGTTCTTGGGCTCTTTCTACTAATGATACCACATCTCCCATCCCTAAGATACGATCAGCCATACGCGAAGGATAGAAAATATCCAGCGCTTCCATTTTTTCTCCGGTGGAAATAAATTTAATTGGTTTTTCAACCACAGTACGTATAGTTAAAGCAGCACCTCCTCGGGTATCACCGTCTAATTTGGTTAATACTACCCCATCATAATTCAATACATCATTAAAAGCTTTGGCTGTATTTACCGCATCTTGTCCGGTCATGGAATCCACTACAAACAAAGTTTCATTTGGACTGACTTTTTGATGAACGTTTCTGATTTCATTCATCATACTTTCATCAATCGCCAAACGTCCTGCAGTATCAATTATAACAACATTAAATTTATTTTGTTTAGCATATTCTATGGCATGACCGGAAATATCAACCGGATTTTTACTTTCCGGTTCTGTGTATACTTCTACTCCAATTTGATCTCCTAAAACTTTTAATTGATCAATTGCAGCCGGACGATATACGTCACAGGCAACTAACAGAACTTTTTTTTGTTTTTTAGTTTTAAGATAATTAGCTAATTTTCCCGAGAAGGTAGTTTTACCGGAACCTTGTAAACCCGCAATTAAGATAACGGTAGGATTTCCCGACAAATTTACTCCAACATTTTCTCCTCCCATTAGATCGGCCAACTCATCATGTACAATCTTCACCATTAGCTGACCCGGCGTAACGGAAGTAAGCACATTTTGACCTAAGGCTTTCTCCTGAATCCTTTTAGTCAAATCTTTGGCTACTTTATAACTAACGTCTGCATCCACTAAAGCTCTTCTAATTTCTTTAACGGTTTCAGCAACATTAATCTCCGTGATCTTTCCTCTCCCGCTGATGTTATGTAATGCCTTATCTAATTTATCTTGTAAATTCTGAAACATATTCGGTACTTAAATACTATTATACTATTTATACTAACTGCAAAAATAGTAAAGTTTTACTTAATTTAAAAATATGTATTTCAGTAATTAGAAAGCGCCTTTCTTTGCTAAAAAAGTTTAAAAATGTATATTTGCTTTTATATTAAATTAAATAAAAAAGACATCGTGTTTATATACATGATTAAAAAATTTTCAAATTTTAGCTAACATGAATAAAATTTTAATTACAGGGCATCAAAATCCTGATACGGATACCATTACCTCTGCTATCTCATTTTCTTACTTACAAAATGCCTTAGGTAAAAATACAGAGGCAGTCGCTTTAGGTATTCCTAATGAAGAAACCCAATTTGCCCTGAATTATTTTAAGATACAAGCGCCTAGAGTTATTTCTAGAGCTTCCGATGAAACGAAAGAAATTATTTTGGTAGATCACAATGAATTCCAACAATCGGTTGCTGATATTGAAGAATTGACTATTTTAGCTGTAATAGATCACCATCGTATCGCTAATTTTCATACTTCTGTTCCTCTCTATTATCGCGCTGAACCTGTGGGATGTACTCAAACTATTATTTCAAAAATTTATAAAGAAAATTCCATTGAAATTCCCGCTGCTATCGCAGGTCTTATGGTATCAGGGATTATTTCCGATACGTTATTATTTAAATCTCCTACTTGCACACAAGAAGATATTGATGCGGCTCATGAATTAGCAAAAATTGCCGGTATTGAGGTTGAAAAATATGGGCTTGATCTTCTTAAAGCAGGAACCAATCTTTCCAACAAATCTGCCGAAGAATTACTATCTCTGGATGCTAAATCTTTCGAAGTAAACGGAAAAAAGGTACGGGTTGCTCAAGTTAACACAATTGATTATGATGATGTATTTTCAAATAAATCCAATATAGAGGCTGCTATAACCGACCAAATTAATAAAGAAGGTTATGATCTTTTTTTACTTGTAGTGACTAATGTGTTGGATAGTGATTCAAAAATTTTAGCTATGGGTAATGCTGCTCAGGCTTCAGAAAAGGCTTTTGGAATACGACTTGAAAACGGCGAAGCTTTCCTTAAAGGGGTGGTTTCCCGTAAAAAACAGATTATTCCCCAAATAACTGAAGCATTATCCTAGATTCATCCATATTCTTAATTTTTTTAGAAGCCAAGCACTTTATTTAAAAGTGCTTGGTTTTTTCATTTTACAGTTAACACTAAAGGTTGCTAACTTATTTCAAAAAAAATATTTTACACTAATTTTTTCATACTTGACACTATTCCGTAGTGTAATGCTTCATGGGTATTGTTAAAATTTATCGCATCTTCAACGGAAGAAATCACAATGCCCATTTTTGTTTCAAATTCAGTATAAGATTCAAATTTTTTTTCATTAAAATCTTCTTCCAGTTGTTCAGCGGTGATAATGAGCTTACTTTTTAAGTAGTCAATTTCATCTTCTGTAATTACAAATCTGGGAAAAGTACCATTTTGATAGTTTTCAATCCAGTCATTGGTTATCAGCGGATTTAAACCTGACATTTTATAATGAAGAATTTGTTGAGAAACCAACGTATGGGCAACATTCCAAAAAATATTATTTTTAAATCCTTCAGGAATTTTCTGTAATTGCTCTAAACTTAAATCGTCAATCTCTTGTACTAAGGATTTACGGTATATTTTAAAAATTTCAAATTGTTTTTTCACCTCAAAAAGAATTTTAGCAAAAGTATTAAAGTTATTTAACTAAACCAATGGCCCTAATCGTATCGGAATCTAAATTAGAAAAATCATTTATTATTTGATCCGCTGTAGACAAATCTTGATCACCGGAAGCTTCACTCTTATAACCTATACAAAATATACCGGCCCTATTGGCGGCAATAACGCCATTAGTCGAATCTTCAATGACAATACAGTTTTCTTTTGGTTGTCCTGATAATTTTACAGCTTCTAAAAATATAGTAGGATCGGGTTTTGATTTTGGAAAATCTTCTCCACTCACAATATGTTTAAAATAAGGAAACAATCCAAAACGATCAAAAATTTTAGTTAAGGTTACACGAGCCGAAGAAGTAGCCAAAAGTAATTGAAAATTATCTTTATATAAACTTTCGATAAGATTTCTTACACCCGGCAATAAATCTAGATCTTCATCTTCTTGAAAAATTTTATTAAAAATATTTCTTTTTTGTTGAACCAATTTCTCAACCTCTTGTTTCAAACCATATTTTTGTTTCAAATTTTGATATAAATTACGGGTAGATAATCCTCTGAACGTATCATATTCTTCCTGAGATATATCCAATCCTATAGAATGAAAATGTTTTTTAAATGACAATTCATGAATAGGCTCAGTATCTACTATTACCCCATCCATATCAAAGATAACTGTGTTTATCATAAGTTTATTTTATCTACGATTGCAGTGTAGGTTTTAATTCAGATATTTTTTAATTATTCTCAATAAAATTTGATTTATTTAAAAAATTGTGAATTTAAAGGCTCAAATTTAAGAAATATTGTGTCTACTATGCAGCCATTACTAATATTCTAAATTTGGGATGAGCATCTACTTTATATAAATTAATTGTAAAATTTTACACTATTTCTGAAATTTCATTTTTTTAAAATTTTTAACTCATGAAATTAACACAAATATCCTGTATAATTATCTAAATTTGATATTTAAATTTATATATATGAAAGCGTGTATTATCGTTATTGGAGATGAAATTCTTTCCGGAAGAACTCTGGATACTAATTCTAATTTCATTGCTAAAAAACTAGATCTTACAGGGGTTTCGGTCACAGAAATTTCGACAATTTCCGACAACCCCGATTCTATAGTTACTAAATTAAAAGAAGCCTTCGCATCTGATACTAATTTTATAATAACAACCGGGGGACTGGGACCTACTAAAGATGATAAAACCAAACAAACTTTAGCAGAATTTTTATCTGATCAATTAGTTGTTAATCAACCTGCTTTGGATTACATCACTCAGTTGTATTGTACAAATGGCCGAACGATGAATGATTTGACCCTTAAACAAGCTCTTGTACCATCACATTCGGAAGTTATAATTAATAGATATGGTACAGCTCCTATCTTGTGGACAAAAAAATCAAATAAGATTTTAATCAACCTTCCGGGTGTTCCCTATGAGACCCAAGCTATGTTTGAAGAATTTATTATTCCGAAAATAAAAAAAGAATTTAACCTTCCCTTTATTGTAAGGCGTTCTGTTATTGTTGTAGATTATCTTGAAAGCGAGTTAGCCACAACGTTAACGGATTGGGAAAACAATTTACCTGATTTTGTGTCTTTGTCTTACTTGCCTTCGGGGGCTAGGATTGAACTTAGATTGAGTGCAAAGGGAACTGATAAAAATCTACTTGAAGAAACAATTACTAAAGAAATAAAAAAACTATCTCAAATTTTACATGAGAAATTACTCTCAACTACTACTACCAATATAATTGAAATTATCGCCGATTTTTTCTCAAAAAATAATCTTACTTTATCCGTCGCTGAAAGTATTACCGGTGGAAACATATCTCATAAAATCACTTCGTTAGCGGGAAGTTCTGTTTATTATAAAGGAGGAATTACGGCTTACAGCTCTTTAATTAAGGAGAGCGTTTTAAAGATACCCGAACCTTTTATTCATACTCATAAAGTGGTTAGTGAAGAAGTAGCGAAAGAAATGGCAATCCGGTGTGCCAAGTTATTTAATTCAGATGTTGCAATATCTACTACAGGCGTTGCCGGTCCAAGTTCTGATGAATTTAACGATCCGGTAGGTTTAGCTTACATAGGTTTATATGTTTATGGAAACACCTATGTAAAAAAATATTATTATCCTCATGTAACGAGAGATGAAATGATTATTCGAATAACCAACAAAGCGTTGGAATTTATTTATTTTGAAATGATTGAAAACAAATAAAAGTTGACCTACGCATTTGGTATAATTTTAGATTTTATGTATTGATAACAAATCATCAGATTATGAAAAAAAGAAAATTAGGTCCGACTGATCTTGAGGTTTATCCATTTGCTTTTGGAGGCAATGTATTTGGTTGGACTGCCGATGAAAACACTTCTTTTGAATTATTAGATCAATATACCGAATTAGGATTTAACTTTATTGATACTGCAGATGTATATTCTGCATGGGTTCCCGGTAATAAAGGCGGAGAATCAGAAACCATCATTGGAAAATGGATGCATCAAAAAGGGACTAGAGATAAACTTGTTATTGCAACTAAAGTAGGGGCAGAAATTGACAGTACACATAAAGGGTTGAAAAAATCATATATTCTCTCAGAAGTTGAGGAATCACTAAAACGTCTTCAAACCGATTATATAGATTTATATTTCACTCATTTTGATGATCCCGACACTCCCATAGAAGAAGTATTGGACGCCTATCAGCAATTAATTAAAGAGGGTAAAATACGTTACATAGGGGTTTCCAATATGTCTCCTGAGAGAATTGTAAAATCATTGGAAATAAGTAAATCTAATAATCTACCTTCTTATTCCGTTTTACAGCCTGAATATAATCTGTATGATCGTCAACCGTATGAAAAGGATTATGAGCCGATTGCCGAAAAATACCAATTAGGTGTCATGACTTACTATTCTTTGGCAAGTGGTTTTCTAACCGGTAAATATCATTCGGAAGCGGATTTAAATAAAAGTAAAAGAGGCGACAGCTTAAAGAAATATTTAAACGACAGAGGCTTACGAATTATAAAAACTTTAGAGGATGTTGCCGCACGAAATACAGCTACCCCGGCTCAGGTTGCTATCGCATGGATCATCCAAAGACCGAGTATTACTACTCCTATAGCCAGTGCTTCTAAATTGGGACAATTGGATATATTAAAAGCGGTAGACCTAAATTTATCTCAAGATGATATTAATGATTTAGACAATGCCAGTAAGGTAACTTCATAACGACAAGCGCTCAAATAATATAAAAAAAAGTATTCATCCCCTTGAATACTTTTTTTCCTTTTATAAGATAATTTAATTAATATAATCTGTTTTTATAAGATAAATATAAAATTTTTCTGTCTTTTAAGCAGGTGATGAAATTTGATTTTATTTTTTCTCTAATATTATTTATTATCTTTGCAAAAAATTTTATTCAATTTCATGGAATTATACTACTCATTTTCAATCCTTATTATTTTAGCTGCTATTTTTTCATACATTAATGTTAGGTTTTTAAAATTCCCTTCTACCATCGGAATAATGATCATTGCGTTAATTATGTCAATTATTTTAGTTCTTTTAGGTAGTTTAACCTCTAAACCTTTAAATGATATTGCCTCATTAATAAAAGAATTTGATTTTACCGAAATTTTGATGGGGTGTATGTTAAATTTCCTGCTATTTGCCGGAGCTATACATATCAATATGTCGGATCTAAAAGAACAAAGGCTTCCTGTTATAATATTTTCTACTTTAGGAGTTATAATATCTGCCATCGTTGTGGGCGTAGGCCTTTATTATACATCCAATTATCTTCTTCCTCTTATAAATGTACATACAGAAATTCCTTTAATATATTGTTTACTTTTTGGTGCTTTAATTTCTCCGACAGATCCGATTGCGGTATTGAGTATATTAAAACAAGCCAATGTTTCTAAGTCTTTAGAAACAAAAATTGCAGGTGAATCTCTTCTTAATGACGGGGTAGCTGTGGTATTGTTTGCCGTATTAGCTAATCTTGCTTATAATCCCGTAGTAGTTGCCACCGGACGAATGGATTTATCATTTGCCCATATTTTTGATTTATTTCTTAGAGAAGCGGTAGGCGGATTGTTATTAGGGGCGGCTCTTGGATATCTTGCCGCTTATGCAATACGAACTTCACATGATTATAAAGTGTCGGTTTTAATTACCCTAGCGGTAGTTATGGGAGGATATCTTATTGCAAGTTCTTTGCATACGTCTGCTCCTCTTGCTATGGTGGGTGCGGGATTGATAATAGGAGAATCCAGACGAAGATTGGGTACTAGTAAAAAAAGCAGTGTGGGTACTTTCTGGGAATTAATCGATGAGGTTATGAATGCAATTTTATTCCTTTTTATGGGATTCCAACTTTTACTTATCGATGATCTAATTCATTACTGGCTACTAGGTATTATATGCATTATCATTGTTTTATTTGCCAGATTTATTTCTATTAAAATTCCAACAATGATTATTCCTTTTAAGGAAAAATTCAGCAAAGGAACTATTGCCGTTTTAGTATGGGGTGGCTTACGCGGCGGGGTCTCCATCGCATTGGCTCTTTCAGTTCCTGAGAGTGACTATAAAGAAACTATTATAGCCGTTACTTATGTGGTGGTGGTTTTCTCAATTTTAGTTCAAGGATTGACTGTTGGAAAAGTAGCAAAAGACATTCAGTAAATTACTGCATCGTAACTATTTTCAAATAGTATTAAAAATAATGATAGTATCTGCAATAATCTATACATGCAGATACTATTTTCGTTTTAATACCGATTTAATTTCTATTGGTACTTCAATTTTGTTCAATTTATAAATTTCTGCAACTTCACTGTTTATACTTATTTTTAACATACGCCAATTTAAATGAAGTATCTTAAAATACAACTATGGTTTACTTATTAAATGATAAGGTAATGGCATATTTATTGTTTAAATCATAAAGAACTACAAGATTATTACACTTCCTTCGAACTTCGAAATTGAAATAATAGTAAACTCTAAAAAATTTTATAAATGGAAGGAATGGGTATTTTATGGTCTATAATTATTGGAATTATAGCCGGTTTTATTGCAGGTAGAATTATGCGAGGCAGTGGATTTGGAATGTTAGTTAATTTGCTTGTTGGATTAGTAGGAAGTATATTGGGGGGGTGGATCTATAGTTTGTTGGGCTTTTCCAGTGGAGGTAAATTAGGAATGTTACTAATGTCTGTAATTGGTTCTGTGGTCCTTCTATGGATAATATCATTATTTAGAACAAAAAAACCTTATTAAATTATAATATGTTATGAAAAAAGTATTATTGGGTACAATCTTGGGTGCTGCTCTAGGTTATGTTGCCAGAAAAATGCAAGAAGATGGATTTCTAGATCAAGTTTCTGATGAGATAAGTAAATTTACATCCAAAACCAAAAAAAATTTTAGCAATATAGTGGATGTTGGTAAAAATGAGGCTGAGTATTTAAAAGATCGAGCGAAAAAATACGGAGAAAAAGGAGAAAGCTTTATACACGAAGAGTAATAAGAGTAAGCATTAATCAGTAAGTAATAAATTGAATACATGTAAATAGCAGCTAATTAGCTGCTATTTTGTTTACCTGTCGAAATATTCTATATTTACATTTTAAATAGTATACTAGTAATTTTACTACCTTTATATTGTATGCTTTTTTACTTCATTTTAGATTTAAAATATTCATAATTAAGATAAATAAAATATGAAAGTAACAGGTACACCTATTGAATTAGGTACTGAAAATATTGGAAAACTTTTAAAACAATATGCTATTCCTGCTATTATAGCCATGATTGCTTCCTCTCTCTATAATATTACGGACAGCATTTTTATAGGACATGGTGTAGGACCTTTAGCAATTTCCGGATTAGCCATTACTTTTCCGCTTATGAATCTTGCAGCAGCCTTTGGCTCGTTAGTTGGTGCAGGTGCTGCTACCTTACTTTCCGTTCGTTTGGGACAAAAAGATTATACCACAGCCAACAGCATTTTAGGTAATGTGTTCATCATGAACTTATTTATTGGTATTTCGTTTACCATTATTTCCTTATTGTTTTTAGATCCGATATTATATTTTTTCGGTGCGAGTGAAAAGACCCTTCCCTATGCTCATGATTTTATGGTTATTATACTTTCAGGAAATGTAATCACTCATATGTATCTTGGATTAAACTCCATGTTACGTTCTTCCGGAAAACCCAGACAGTCCATGTATGCGACCATATTTACCGTAATTATAAATTTAGTTTTAAATCCATTATTTATTTTCGTTTTTAATTGGGGTATTCGTGGGAGCGCCATTGCTACGGTTATTTCTCAAACTTCAGTATTAATTTGGCAGATTTATCTGTTTTGCGACAAAAATAATTTTATCCATATACAGAAAGGAATTTTTAAATTAAATAAATATATCGTTAAAGATTCTCTATCTATTGGTATGTCGCCGTTTTTAATGAACGCAGCTGCCTCGGTGATTGTTATAATTATTAACCAGGGCCTTTTAAAATATGGTGGAGATCTTGCCGTTGGTGCTTACGGAATTGTAAATAGGATTGCGTTTTTATTTGTAACCATAGTATTGGGATTAAATCAAGGTATGCAACCTATAGCCGGTTATAATTTCGGAGCAAAACTTTATCCCAGAGTAACACAGGTTTTGAAAAAAACAATTTTAGGAGCAACTCTGGTCATGTGTACCGGCTTCCTTGTGGTTGAATCTGTGCCTCATGCGGTTGCTTCTATTTTTACAACCGATAAAGAGTTAATTGATATTGCATCCTTAGGATTGCGCATGGTATTTATTTGTTATCCGATTGTAGGTTTTCAAATTGTTACTTCTACCTTTTTCCAAAGTATCGGAATGGCTCAAAAAGCTATAATTTTATCTCTCACTCGTCAAATACTATTTTTAATTCCTTTTTTACTAATTCTACCTAAATTTTTCGGCATTGCAGGAATATGGTTAAGTATGCCTTTAGCTGATTTTTTTGCTACTATTTTGGCTGCCATTATGCTTTATAAGCAATACAAAGAATTTAATAGATATAATCCTGAAAACTAATATAAGTAAGTTATGAAAGATAAATATTTTATTACCATTGGTCGACAGTTAGGAAGCGGTGGCAGACAAATCGGTAGAAAATTGGCTGATTTATTAGACATTTCATATTATGACAAAGAGATTATTAATCTGGCTTCAATTGAGAGCGGTTTAAATGCTGATATTTTTGAGCAAGCGGATGAAAAAAATTGTTATAGTTTTTTTGATAATTTTTTTGGTATGCAATTATCTAAAAACTATTTAGGGAACGAAAATTTATTTGAAATACAAAGTAAAATAATTAAAGAAGAAGCCCTTAAAGGTTCTGCTCTTTTTGTGGGTCGTTGCTCCGATTATATTTTGCGTGAATATGAAAGAAGGATAGACATATTTATTACAGCTAATAAAGAAGATAGAATTCGGAGAACATCTCAAAGAAAAAATATTTCTTTAAAAGAAGCAGAAGAATTAAACGTAAAAATAGATAAAAAGAGAAAAGAATATTATAACTTTTTTAATAAGAAAAGTTGGGGGCATGCCAGTTCTTATCATCTTTGCATCAATTCATCCGTTTTAGGGATTGATAAAAGTGTACTTCTTATTAAAAGTTTTGTAGAGCAAAAATTTGCACTTTAGTTGTTTTTTATAAAGATTTATTATCTTGTTTTAAATCAAAGATTGTAAGGCTAATAAACTTCCTTATTTTTAGAAATAACAAGGAACAATTATTGTTATAAATCTTGTGAATCTATTTTACTTTTTAAACTTTACTGCCAGAGAATTTATGAAAAAAATATCGTGGATGTATTTTCAACTATTAAAAGACAGTAGAGAATAATGAAAAATTATCTTGATAATGACAAAAGTATTATATTTGAAAAAAAATAATATTACAATATGAAATTGCTTGAAGGAAAAACCGCGATTATTACCGGAGCAACCCGAGGTATTGGAAAAGGAATTGCTGAAGTATTTGCTCAAAATGGAGCAAATATAGCTTTTACTTATGCATCTTCAGTAGCTAAAGCAGAAGAGCTGGAAAAAGAATTAGGTTCTTTAACCAAAATAAAAGGATTTCAATCTGACGCTTCAGATTTTGATTCTGCTCAGAAACTTGCCGATGATGTTATAAAAGAATTCGGGCAAATTGACATTGTGGTTAATAATGCAGGTATCACTAAAGATAACCTTATATTAAGAATGAGTAAAGAGGATTGGGATGAAGTAATTCGCATCAATTTGGATTCGGTATTCAATCTTACCAAAGCAATCATAAAACCGATGATGAAGCAAAAAAAGGGTTCGATTATCAATATGAGTTCTGTAGTTGGAGTAAAAGGTAATGCAGGTCAAGCAAATTATGCTGCTTCTAAAGCAGGAATTATTGGATTTTCTAAATCCATAGCATTGGAATTAGGATCCAGAAATATTCGATGCAATGTAGTTGCTCCCGGATTTATTGAAACTGAAATGACTGAAGCTTTGGATGAAAAAACCATTCAAGAATGGAGAAATAATATTCCTTTGAAAAGAGGAGGAACCCCTGAAGATATTGCTAATGCATGTTTATATCTTGCCAGTGATTTATCAAGCTATGTAACCGGACATGTACTCAATGTCAACGGTGGAATGCTTACTTATTAAAAAATATGGATTAAAGCACGATAAACAAGAGATTAAATTTTTTTAATCTCTTTCTTTTTTAACTTAAAAAACTATGTATAGTAATAAATTATCAGTTCAACTAATTGGAGAAGTTTTATATCGATACGGAATTACGGATATCATATTATCTCCGGGATCTAGAAATGCACCTTTAACCATACATTTTACTAATCATCAAGAATATACTTGTTATAGCATAGTGGATGAGCGATCTGCTGCATTTTTTGCGTTAGGAATGGCTCAATCAAAGAAAAAACCGGTGGCCATCTGTTGCACCAGCGGCACAGCATCCGCTAATTATTATCCGGCAATTATAGAAGCTTTTTACCAAAATATACCTATAGTCGTGCTTACTGCTGATCGACCGGAAAATTATGTAGATATTTTTGACGGTCAGACTATAAGACAAAAAAATATGTATAGCAATCATATTTATGGATCTTATCAATTGTCTGAATCAGAAAGTGAAGAATCAATTACACAAAATTTTCTAGATTTAAAAAAAGCATTGAATACTTGTGTTTTAAAATCAGGACCGATTCATATCAATATTCCATTTTCAGAACCTTTATATGAGCAAACAGATCAAATTGAAATTTCATTTGAAAAACTAACTCTTCCTGAAAAAAATTATAATTCAGATAAATACAAACACTTGTTTTCTACTTGGAACAACTTTTCTAAAAAAATGATTCTTATTGGGATGCAACAACCCAATTCGGAATTAAATCAATTACTCGAAAAATTAGCTGAGAGGGAAGATACGATTATTCTTACTGAAGTTACTTCAAATCTAAATTCTTCAAAATTTTATCCTAATATTGACCGCTATATATTTCCTTTTGGTGAAGAAGCGATGGATGATTATAAACCGGAATTACTTCTTACCATTGGTCAAAATATTGTTTCAAAAAAAATTAAAGATTTTTTACGAAAATCTAAGTTGAAGGCCCATTGGCATTTAGATGAATATTGGCATCCTGATACTTATTTTTCTTTAACTGAAAAAATTGAAGAAAATCCGGTCATTTTTTTAAAAGAATTAGTGAAAGTTCCTCCCGTTGCTTCTTCGTATTCTTTACTATGGAAACAACTTAAAGATGAGCGACAACTTAGGCATAATGATTTTATTAAAAACTTACCATTTTCCGATTTACGAGTTATAAATACTTTGGATGAAAAAATACCTGATTCATATAATCTGCAAATTTCTAACAGTTCTATGATCAGATATGCTCAGTTATTCAATTTTAACTCTAAAAATAAGATATTTTGCAATCGAGGTGCCAGCGGCATTGACGGGGCAACTTCAACGGCCGTTGGTTTCGCCGTTGCAGATACTCACCCTACTCTTTTGATTACCGGTGATATTGGTTTTTTTTATGATTCTAATGCTTTATGGAATAAATATATCCCTAATACATTTAGGATTATACTTGTAAATAATGGTGGTGGTGATATTTTCAAAATTATTCCCGGGCCCGATTCTTCCAATTCTTTAGAGGAATATTTTGTTACCCGACATAATCGTACTGCTCGATTATTGGCTCAAGAATATAATTTTGAATATATTCAAGCTCATAATCAAGAAGAACTGTTAAAACAGTTAGATTCTTTTTTTCTTTGCTCGGAAAAACCTAAATTATTGGAAATTAATACTGTTAATCATCCTAATTCACGAATTTTACGTGAATATTTCAATTATTTAAATCAGGAATAAAAACATGAGAATTAATTTATTCACCCCTATGAGGGAAGAAAATCAAAAAATTTTAGATGCTTTAAAAGTTTTTTCTAAATTAAAACATTCTTATGAGGTTATTATAACCGGAATAGGTCGTGAAAAAATTGCTAAATCCATGATTACTAAACCAAAGTCTGATTTAGATATTTTGGTAGGATTTACAGCTATTACCGGAATTGAGAAAACGATGCCTAAAGAGCTACAAAAAGGAAGTTTAGTTGAAGTGGTGGCTTCTTCGTTATACGGATATTCAGGAGAAATATTTGAAAATGGAAAAATAATACTTTCTTCGTCTCATACTCATTTTCCTAAACTAGGTTCCCTTACCTCCGATAAGTTTGTTACTACTTCCAATATTCCGATCGGAACATTGATTAATATGGAAGATTATACTTTTATGTATTTGAAAAGACCACAGGATTTTATCCTGCGTATTATCTCTGATTTTTTACCTCATCAGGAAGAAATTGATTTTTTTAAAATTATTGAAGAAATTAGTTTTTCATCGGTAATTGAGTTTTTGGAAGGATTGAATTAATATATTGTATTTAATAACACCTATAGAACATATTAATCATATTTGTAAATCTAGATTCTATTCAATATAATATTATATAAATACTTACAACCTATTTTTTTCTTCTTCATTACCTAATTTTCTTTTTCTTAAATTTAGTTTATTATTACCTAATTTATATACTATCGATATTTGAAAAAAATGATTAATATCCCCATACCAGCTATACGTCTGCTTTATGCTGTTTGTAAAATCAGTATATTTGGGCTTATTGGATTGAAAAATATCTTCTCCTGTAATGGTAATTTGCAATTTTTTTTGTAAAAAAAACATTCTGAAAGCTAAATCAATACTTTGATATGAATTTATTTTACTTATCTCATCTACCCCTTTACCACTATAGACCCATTTTATATTAAATATAAAATTTTTATTTTTGGATAAGTAAAAGGAATTATCTGTTGAAAAATAGAATAACCAACCCATATTACGGATTTTTCCTATTTGTGAATTATCTGACTTATATTCGGAATACTGTAAATTCATTTCATTATTACTTTCCCACCAAGGAATTTCTGAAAATAAATAGAATATATCTAAATTTGAAGTAGATGAATTTATAGCATTCAATTGAGTAGAAACTTGTGTTTTATCAATAGTATTTAATAATGTTACATCTGTGTATTCATTTTTCACCCTTGAATAAGACAAAGAAACTGATAAATCTTTATACTCATAATTCAATTCGAAATTATGTGTATAATATGGTTTTAAATCAGGATTCCCTGTTATATAGGAATTAGGGGTTAAATATTGTTTAAATGGATTTAAAACTGAAAACTTTGGTCGATGTATTCGCCTTCCATAATTTAAGGATATTACATTTTCTTCATCCATAGTATAAGAAAGATAGGCCGTAGGAAAGAGTTTTATATAACTATTTTTGTTTATTTGTTGCAAAGTTTTAGATATGCCTTTTACTTGAGAAACTTCCATTCTTATTCCTAGCTGAGCCTTCCATTTAGCGTTAATTTCTTTAGATGTGTTCACATATAGACTTTCAATATTTTCTTGATATGTAAAATGATTACTATTGATTGTATCCGGAATTGGAACATTTTCTATATTCAAAATATAATAAGAGTATTTATTATCAACATGGTTAAAAGAAATCTTGCCGCCATAATTAAATTTAATATTAGAAAATGGATGCTCCATATCTAGTGAGGTAGAATAATTTTCTAATTTTTGATCTAAATAATTTTTCGCTACATCCGTTTCATCAACAATTTGATCATGCAAAATATAATTTGAATGAAACATACTACGAGGTTCGTTATTAAAACTAATATAATTAATATCCAAATTTAGCAATCGCCCTATACTGTCTATTTTATATTGAGTATGAAAATTAGCAATATGTATTTGTGAATTTTCTTTTATTAAAGTTGGAGTGTGAATAATGTTATAATATTTATTACCTTCAATATCTACCAACGAATTTCTTTTCCCTATGAAATTAGATTGAGAATATGAATAATTTCCGCCTAAAGTAATATGATTATTTAATTTATAATCAAAATTTGTTCGAAATGATGGTTTTCTACTTTTATCTGTACCATTAAATTTATTATACCACAATCCATCAGGGTAATAATAATTAATTTTATTTGTGAAATCACTAAATGTAAAATTATTAAATATATTAGCCGATACTGAGATTTTATTTTTATTAAAATTAAAATCAGCACCTTGACCGGAAGAAGTATGATGCGATTGTTTTAGATTTTCTTGCAAAGAAAGATTCCATGAATCTTTTTTTGCTTTTTTTAAAAGAATATTGATCAATCCACTATTACCTTCCGCTTCATATTTTGATGGCGGGTTCGTAATAATTTCTATACTTTTAATTGCTTCTGATGAAATACTTTGTAAATAATTAATGAGCGATTCACCAGATAATTCAACTATCCTATTATCAATCATAATTTTGACAGAGTTTTTACCTATAATTTTAATATTACTTCCATCAAACTTTAATTTAGGGGTCTTCTTCAATACATCAAGAGCAGTACCTGAAGAGGAGGCAAAAGATTTTTCAACGTTGAAAACCATTCTGTCTATTTTTCGCTCAATTAGTTTTTTATTTCCTGTTACTAGTACTTGCTCTAATTCTTTAGTTGGGAATATTTTTATTTCTCCTAAATCAATGTCTTCTTTTACATCCAAATTTTTCTTATAAATACTTTTACCCCACTGTTTTACATTTAAAGTATAAACACCTTGCGATATATCATTAAAGATAAAAAAACCGTCTTCTTCCACAATAGTATTTTTAATTATAGAATCATGTTTATATAATAATATCTCAGCTAAATTTTCAATAGCTGAATTTTCGATACTTATTTTCCCTTTTATTTTAAAAGACTGAGAAAAAGATATGTAAAAAGAAAATAATAGAATTGTAAGATATTTAAATTTCATAATAACATTCTCATTCAAAGGCGCAAAACTATAATAATAAAACAATAAACCAAACAATTTTATTCGTTTTAAGCCTTAATAACAATTTAACTAAATCTAAATATTATTAAAATAAGATAAATTTATTTTTTTTACCCTTGAAATTACTTTATACTTATTTTTATCTTGAATAAAGTGAAATATTTTTATTTTAAATTATAATTATTTTAAAAAATGATTTTTTATCATAATTGAAATATGATTTTTTTTTTTTAGAATAAATTTAGGATTATGTACCCTATTCCAATTGATTTTAAACCAGTTTATAATAATTTGACTTTAATTTTGCTAATTGGCTTTGATTTCCTGTTTTTTGAATTTACACTCTTTTTAAAGATAAAAATAGATTGTCTTATAAATATCAGATAGCTTATTTAGCTCTGATCTGTTCTTCCTCATTACCTGTTTTAATAGACTTTGATTTTATTGAATTATTTCCAAAATTATATTTTATCGAAAACCTTAGATTTTGTGAAAATTCATAATCAGTAATTTTATTCTTATTTTGATTGTATACACTATATACTTTATATTTAAATGTTTTAAAAATATCATTGGCATATAAGGAAAGCACTAATTTTTTATCAAGAAACAGACATTTCAATCCTGCACCAAAATTTGAAAAGGATTTCAATTTATCCGTCCCATCATACTGAGGAAAATTATATTGATATACTATGGTAAAATATGCAGTTTTATTTCTATTTAGAAATAAATTATTATTTGTCTCTAAGCTTGAACTTATAGTATTATTTGAATTAAAACCTTCAATTTTAGATTTATTTTCTTTATAAAATAAATTTAATGTAAGAGTACTTTCCCAAAATTTAAATGTATTGAATACATAATTTTGATTTAGACCTATGGAATACTCGTTGACACTGTTTTCAAATTTATAATGCAAAAAATTAGTGTCGTCCTCTTTTAAATAATTTACCATATTTATCACATCTTCCGCTTTATAAAAATAGATCCCACTTGTCCACTTATTTTTCCAGGTATAATTTAATTCTAAATTATCTGAATTTGAAGAATGTAGATATGGATTACCTGCTTGTGTTGTATTTTTATTTATATGAAGAACAAACGGATTTAATGCCCTATACCAAGGTCTATTTATACGTCTTGTATAGATAAATGTAAAAGTATTTTTTTCATTTAACACATACGATAAATAAAAGCTCGGAAACAATTCAATTGAATTAGATTTATATTCTTCTTTAGATACTATGGAATTAATTTTGCTTTGAAAGCTTTCCAATCGTAATCCGATTTGTATTTCCCATTTATCCAAAATTTTTCTTTTCCCTGAAAAATAAATTGCTTGAATGTTTTCTTTATATTCCAAAAGATCTTTGTATTTTTCTTGAAAATCATTTTTTCCTTCTTTATTTTCACTATAGCCTATATTATTAGCTATTTTACTATGCGATATTTTAATTCCATAATCTATTCCCAAATTTTTTAATTTTTGCTCTATATCTAAATTTCCAGAATAATTTGAAATTTTTTGATTATTTGTATCCAGAGAGGCAAAATCGTTTGTAGGTAAATACGAATCAAAATCTATATAATCTTTTGAATTTAAAATTGCATTTTCTTTTCTCGTATTTTTAAAATAATTCAAATTAAATTTAATCTTACTTCCCAGACTATCCAATTTATAGTGTGTGTAAAAATTCGAATAAAAGTTTTCTCTTTCTTCGATTTCTTTTGACACACTATTCGTCAAAATATTTGGATTTAATAAATTATATTGATATTGTTTATTATACAGATTTAAAGAACCTTCTGTTTTCTTATACAATAAGTGAACCCCTAAATTTAATTTCTCTATTATTTGATAATCCAAATCAAGGTTTCCATTAAAGTATTTTTTTAGCTTAAAATTACTATTAATATAATTATTGATATTTTTATCAGTAAATTCACTATATTTATTGATCAATTGTGAAAAATTTTTACCATTATAAAAATCTATAGCAGTATTGAATGTTAGTTTTTTATAATTAAATGTAAATCCTAAATTTTCATTAAATAACGCATATTTAGCCTGTTTATAAGTCCCACCAATATAACTGTTCCAATTATTCTTTTTACTTGTTTTTAAAACAATATTTATTAATCCCGAATTTCCTTCAGCATCGTATTTCGCGGGAGGCGCGGTGATCACTTCAATTTTCTTAATATTATCAGATGAAATGGATTTTAAATAATTAATTAAATCATCATCAGATAGTGGTATGATCTTATCATTAACTAATACTTTCAAGCTACTTTTACCGACCATGGATATTTGATCATTTATAACTTGTATTCCCGGAGTTAATTTCAATACATCCAAACCATCTCCTCCTGAGGTTGCAGCTGAATTTTCAACGTTAAATATGGTTCGATCTATTTTTCTCTCAATTAATTTTTTATTTCCTGTAACTACTATCTGCTGTAATTTTACACCGGTAGACAGATTAATTATTCCTAAGTCTGTATTTTCTTTTATTATTAACGATTGGGAATATAATTCTTCATTATCTTCTTTAATTTTTAACTCGTATAATCCTTCGTATAAATTTCTAAAATTAAAGTTTTTATGATCATCTATCTCTGAAGTAATGATAATAGAATCTTGTTTGATCAAATATATTTTGTATTTATTTTCAAATATATTTTCATTTAATTCAAGCCTTCCTTTAAGAGTAATTTCTTGAGAATATGAATAATTACATACTAATATGATAACAAATAAATAGAAAATTTTCATAGTTTTTGTTATAAAAATTATGGCAAATTTATATCAATAAATATTATTTATAACGAGATGTTATATATTTTAAACATATTATTAAGTTTTATAATATATCTTTAAAAAATTTGAGATAAAATTTAAAGATAATTTATTTTAATTTTAATCAAAAACAATATAAAACAGATATTTTATCCCTTTTATTTATTTTGTGTTTTTATGATTTTTATCATATAAAATATTTTGTTTTTTTATAATTTTAATTTATAATCAACTTAATAATTATTTTTTTAGTCGATTGATATAATTTTTTGAAATATCCATGATATTTATATAGTATAAAAGAACTTTACCTCTTTATAAAATTATTGAAGAAATTAGTTTTTCATCGGTAATTGAGTTTTTGGAAGGATTGAATTAATTTAGGATTATGTGCCCAATTCCAATTGATTTTTAACCAAATTATAATAATTTGACCTTAATTTTACTAATTGGCTATGATTTCCTGTTTCTACTATTTGACCGTTTTTTAAAACTACTATCTGATCTGCATTTTTAACCGTTGACAATCGATGAGCTATAATTATCACGGTTTTACCTTTAAAAAATTCTTGTAAATTGTTGTGAATAATCCTTTCATTTTCAGAATCTAAAGCAGAAGTAGCTTCATCAAAAAATAAGTATTCAGGATTTTTATAAACAGCTCGAGCTATAAGAATTCTTTGTTTTTGTCCGCCCGATAATTCTATCCCGGCATTCCCAACACGAGTGAAATAATGCATCGGTAAGTTTTCTATAAAATCTTGTATTCCCGCTATTTTTGCTGCTTTTCTAAGTTTATCTACATCATAGCTTTTTCCGGACATGGAAATATTACTTGCAATGGTATCACTAAAGATGGTTCCATTTTGAAGCACTGTTCCACATCGCTCTCTCCATTCTTCGGCATTTATATCATTCATGGAACAGGTATCTAAATATATTCCTCCTTTTTTTATAGGATAGTACGATAATAATAATTTCAACAGAGTTGTTTTACCACTACCACTAGCGCCGACAATGGCCGTTATGGAGTTTTTAGGTATTACCATATGTATATCCTTTAGTATAAAGGGATTATGGGTTCCAGGATATTTAAAGGACACATGATCAATATAAATATTATGAATAACGCAATTTTTTATGTGCTTTTTATTTTGAGAATCTTCATCAGGTATTTCATAGATTAGTTCAATTCTTTTATTGGCAATAATGGTATCTTGTGTATCACGAAGAAACATAATTAAATTTTGTAGTGGTGATGAAAGTTGTCCGATGACATAGGATATTCCCATTAAAGTTCCCAAAGACATTTGGTCCTCTATGATAAATGTTGCACAAAATGCTATGGCAATAATTTCTTTTAATTTGGAGAGTGTATCTACTCCAAAAAGCTGATAGGTATTTAAAAGTAACGATTTAATTTCCAATCGGTTTAATTTATCTTGAGTAGAAATAATTCGATCAATAATTTTTTCCTGAGCATTATTAATTTTTATCTCAGGCATATTCATTATGAATTCGTATATATTATTGCTGTTTTCTGATCTTTTTAAAAATGATGCATATTCAATTATATTTCGTTTATTAAAAAAAATAGAAAACCACAATACTGAAATTATTGACAATACCAGATATACACAAAATATGGTTATGCTAAAATATGCCAATACACAGCTAAAAACAACCACATTTAAAAAACTCAATAGTAAAGTAACCCCTTTCCAAGTAAAAAACCGTTGAATGGTTTGCTGATCTTCCAATCGTTGTAGAATTTCCGTATTTATTTGAGTGTCAAAGAAAACTATGGGCAAACGTAATATTTTTAAAAGTAATGTTTTCCGTAATTCAATACTTAATATAAAATTTAGCTTGGTAAGCACAATTTGACTAAAAAAGTCCGAGGCAAAATTAGAGATGAACAAAATAAATTGCGCTAATAAAAGATAATAAACTACTCGTAATGATTTTGAAGAAATTCCTAAATCAATAATGTTCTGAAAAGTAAAAGGAATGAACCAATTCGTCACTAATCCTATGAAAACTAAAAATATAGCAAGAAAATAGTTACGTTTATGATTTTTTAAAAATTCATATGTATATTTTATTATACTGGATTGAAACAAACTTTTATTTTTTACACTATCAATTTTTATAGAGCAAAAATTTTCAGAAGGTTCTAAAAATAAAACGATCCCCTTAGTATTGTTTTCTTTCCACTCAGTTATAAAAGATTCTCTATCTAGTACTACCTTACCATAACCGGGATCTGCTAAATGATAATAAACTTGATTTTTCTTTTTAACTATTTTTTCTAAAACTACAAAATGACTTTGTTTCCAATATAAAATATAAGGCGTGGGAATTTCATCTAATTCTTCAACAGTTAATTTTAACGCATGGGCTGTTAATCCTAATTTTTCGGAGACATCCACGAGATCTTGTACAGATACTCCAATACGAGTAAATTCAAAAAAAGATTTAATATAATTAAGTGAAGTTTTTTTGCCAAAATAGCTCATGATCATGGCTAGACAGGCTGCTCCGCAATCGCTGCTTTCGAGTTGATTATAAAATTGTAAACGATGCCTTTTATTTATTCGCATTCTCTAAAATTTCACTTATTTTATTTCTTATAACCTTTTCTTTTTCTGTCTCATCCCATGAATACACACAATACTCTCTATTAGCGGCCAGACTTTCCAAGGCAGTTTGAGAACATCCCCCATTACATAAAGGTAAAATTTTACACTCTAAGCATGGGCGATTCTTGAACTTTGAATTCATTCGTTTATTTAAGGAGTCATTTTCCCAAAATAATTCTCCGTTTTCCGTTAAATATCCTTCCCTATTTTTAGTTGAGAAATCACGGGCCGTGCATTTAAATATATCTCCGTTATAATTGATAACAACACTATTTTTTTTATCTGCATAGCATGAATTTCGAAGGGTATCCGGGCTGTATTCATGGCATGAGGTTTTCCCTCCTTTGCTATTTATTTGATTCATTTCTTTATCAGCAATATCTTGTGTCTGATCTATTTTTTTATTTTGCCATACTCTATGAAAATCGAATTTTAAAAATTGAGTTTTAATATCTTCTTCGACATCTTCAAAATCGTCATAAATTTTGTTTGCATTAAAAATATTTGAATCAGTGAAATTTATTCTAACATTCACATAGAATTTATTTTTTATCAAGTTTTTTATATTTGAAACAATTTTATCATAAGAACCTTTATTTTGACTTATATAGCGCACTTTATTATGTTCTTCTCTATGACCATCTAAGGTGATTTGTAAATTGCATCTGACGTTTTTATCCAAGAAAAAATTTATAAATTCTTGATTTGCTAAATATCCATTAGTAGTGAAAGATGTATAAGCATTTATATTTTTCTCTGCACATCTTTCTAAATAATAATTAATTATAGGAATTACATTTTTATTAAAATATAATAAAGGTTCTCCGCCAAAAAATGAAATATTCATATTTTTTAAATCCTTATTATTGGTAATGGTATCTATCAACTTTTTGATTTTAGAAAGTCCATTTTCATCTAACCTTGAACTTTTTACCAGATTTTCATAACAATACCAACATTTAAAATTGCAATTCATAGTTGGATTGATAGTTAATAAAAACAATGAATTATCTTCATCAATGCTTTTACTTATTTTTTTTATTTCATCCAGCTCATCTATTTCCTCATTAATAATAAATTTTTCTTCTACCATATAATTGAAAAATTCCGGATGGATTTCTTTTAGCTCTGATGTTTTATACATTTCCATTAATTCTTTAAGTTCAGATTGTATAAAAAGTAATCGTTGCTCAAGGGTATTATATAAAACATATTGCTCTCCATAAGGTAAGCATACATTATAATGACTATATTTCATAGAATGTATTTCCATTATATTTATTTAATTTATTAAGTTCTCTTCTATTACTAATATTGAAAAATAAAATCCATTTATTTGCTTTATACTTATTTTATACTTTTATAATATTGTATTTACATTTAGATGATCGTTATAGTAAATCTTATTATTCGTTATATATTTTAAAAAATGATTGCTAGATTAATATTTTAATAAGACATAAGAAGTCATGATAATTCATTTGAATATAAACCAAGTGCTCATAGGCAAAACTTTGTTTTGTTTATCTTTGACTCTTTATATTTTAACACAACTATGCGAGTATTTAAAATACATCTGTTACTCATTCTTACATATCTATAAAGCTTTATAAAATCCAGCTGACATTTTTTTAAACTTATATGTAATAGTCCATAACAGAGTATTGCTGCTAACAATACTCTGTTAGACTAAAGTAAGATTGTTAACATTTCCATCTACCCGGACCCGTACATTTATTTATACAAATTCCTACATTCATACATCCACCCATTACATCCTTAGCATCAACTGCAGTTAATGATTTTGAAAAACCTCCTTTTAAAACTTCTCCTGACGTTTGTAATGTTTCAAATTTTTTAACGTCAACTTTTTTTGTTGTTTTCATATTTGAATAATTATTATAAATTTTAGAGTAACCTTTTTGTGTCTTGACTCATTTATGGACAACGATTGCAATCTGTATTTTTTATTTAATTCTATTCTGATCTTCTGTATTACTACCCTCAATATTTTTTACTTTTACTGTTGAACTTCCTAATTTATAGCTTAACGATATTCGTATTGAAGGAGATTCATAATACCCTCTATATTTAGCACTTATGCCGTTATTGGTGCTTTTATTTCTAAACTGATCTGCATTAAATAGGTTAGTAAACTGTAAGGATAATTGCATTTTTTTATCCAACAGTAGAGCTTTAAAAAACATATCCATTTGTGTTAATGAATAATTGGTACTTAAAGCTCCTTGACTGCGCGGGTAATAAGAAATTATCAAGTCTGCTGACAGTGTCTTACTTTTATTAAGGATAAATGTATTATTAGCTTGTATTCTACCCATAAATCCTTCTTGAGATTTATCCGTGATCGGATAAATTTTAGATTTTAAATATAGATATCCCCCGACTAACATTAGATTACTTTGCAACCAATTCAATTTAGTATAGGTAAAAGATTGAATTATCCCTACTCCGTAATTATCAAAATAATTCTCCACTTTTGTTGCTTGTACATAACTATCTTTATCCAAATAGGTAACATCGTTAAAGTTATCTTTTTGAATCATAAATTGTAAAATGGTTTGTATAATGTCTTTATAATAATAAGATAACTCAATACTGTTATTAATGACAGGTTTTAGAAAAGGATTCCCTTCAGAATATTGATAGGGATTAGAATAATTCCTGAAAGGATTAACAGAATTGTAATCCGGCCGGTCAATTCTTCTTGAATAGGTAAAAGAATAAGAATTATTCTCGTTAGCTTTATAAAGTATATATAAGGTTGGAAAAAATTTCAAATAATTATTTTTATTGCATTCATTAAGTGAAATGGAATTTCCACGAGTTTGCGTATTTTCCATTCTAATCCCTAGTTGAATATCCCATTTTTTCATTTCTTTATTGACTGAAACATAAAGAGCTTGCGAATTTTCTTTATATATAAAGTCATCTTGATGCGTTTTTTCAATTACACTCTCACCTTTTGTCAGGTAATTCCTTAAACTGCTTTTCGTTTTCGTAAAAGATATTTTAGCCCCGTATTGTAAGTTTATAAAAGAAAGGGGGTAATCAATATCAACCTGGCCGCTATAATTATCTATATCTAGCGATCCCTTATTTTCAACTGGGAAATAACGCGTAATTAGATCGTTGTGAGTCCCATAAGAACGGGTTAAATAATTGTATTTTTTCTCAGTATTGTAGTTAAAATAATCAAAATTCAATTTTATTTTTTTACCTAAACTATCAATGGTAAAATGTGAATACCAATTAAGTGAATTCAATCTTTTTGTAGAATTTTCATAGCTTTTAGTCCTGAGTAATGAATCCAATTTATTTTCATATGTATGGAAATTTGTTATATCCTTATATCGAGAATGCGGTTCTGAATAATTGAGCAAATATTGTATTCCTGAATTCCATTTAGAAGTTAATTGATAATCTAACAAAAATTTTGAACTGAGTGTATTTTGATAATTTTTACCTGTTTCCTTTTCATCCCATAATTGCTCGGGATAATACACCTTACTTTTTTTTAAATTTTTGTAATTGCCGTTCGAGTAATTAGATGATAGTCCAAAGTTTATTTTATTTTTACTGTAAGTAAAGTTTGCTCCAAAATTA
The DNA here is from genome assembly GCF_009827705.1 of Apibacter sp. B3935. Taxonomy (NCBI): domain Bacteria; kingdom Pseudomonadati; phylum Bacteroidota; class Flavobacteriia; order Flavobacteriales; family Weeksellaceae; genus Apibacter; species Apibacter sp. B3935. The sequence goes on along the minus strand of NZ_WINL01000003.1, from coordinate 515,999 downwards.
CCTGATGCGTAATACCCTTGTTTATATGAAGACGTAAGGTTAGATGCCCAAAAATCTTTTTTGATTTTTTTTAAATTTATATTTATGAGACCTGAGTTACCTTCTGCATCATATTGTGAGGGAGGCGTAGTTATAACTTCAATAGTCTTTACCTGGTCAGAAGGAATACTTTTTAAATAATTAAATAAATCATCACCATTCAAGTAAAGGATTTTATCATCAATCATCACTTTTACCGAACTTTTACCTGTAAGAAATAATTGATTATTTCGTAACTCTATTCCCGGCATAAGGTGTAAAATATCTAAAACATCTGTTCCGGCGGATCCTATTGAATTTTCAATATTATAAATCGTTCGGTCAACTTTCTTTTCAATTAACCTTTTTTTTCCGGTAACTAATATCTCCTGTAATTCGTTAGGCGTTCTTATGGATAGTATACCTAAATCAGTATTTTCTTTAAGTTCCAAGCTTTGAGCATATAAAACTTCCCCCGATTTTTTAATGATCAAGTTATAATTTCCTAGAGACAAATGATCAAAACAAAATCTACCTTCTTCTTTGACTATAACTTTTCCTACTATCGAATCTCGATTTGCCAGAATTATTTCAGCTAAATGACCGGAATTAACTTTTTCAAATTTTATTTCTCCTTTAATATGTACTTTTTGAGAAAAACTTAGGAAGAACTGAAAGAATAAAACTAATAAAATATTAATCTTCATACAAGCACATTTATATCATTATCCTTAGTTTTACAAATACATTTCATAAATGATTACTAATTAAATTACTCTCATTGATAGAAATTTTTAAATTTAGATTTCCTGATCAGATACAACCTATAAAAACAGAGAACTTATAAAATTTAATACAGATAAATATAAAGAATTCATAGTAATTTTATTTTATATAAAATACAAATTTATATTATAATACTATTTAAATAAAGCTGAATTATATCATATTTTATTATTACTCAATGAATACTTAGTCTTGAATACATCATTTTAAAATAAAATATCAAATTTTAAAATATATTTCTCTCTCTACTTATTAGCCAATTGTAAACTTCTAACTTGTTATGTAGTTACTTTATACTATAAACTAGTGATTTAAATAACATTTCATTTTTAATTTATTATTAACAAGTAAAACGCTTTTTTATAAAAATCTGAAATATAAAAAAACAGTACTTTTGTAAAATGAAACTATTGAGTTACAACGTTAACGGAATAAGAGCCGCATTAAATAAAGGCTTACTTGATTGGTTGAAATCTGCCAATCCTGATATACTTTGCTTGCAAGAAATAAAAGCACACACTGATCAATTCGACTCAACAGTATTTGAAAGTTTGGGTTATCATTCCTACTGGTTTCCGGCAGAAAAAAAGGGATATAGCGGAGTAGCAATTTTATCTAAAGAAAAACCGGTTTCAGTGAAATATGGTTGTGATGAGCAAGAATACGATCAAGAAGGAAGAGTATTACAAGCAAATTTTGAAAACTTTTCAGTTTTAAGTGTTTATGTTCCCTCTGCAACCAATATTTCTCGTTTAGGATTTAAAATGAAATTTTGTGAATATTTATTAAATTATATTAAAAAATTAGAAAAAGAGTTTAAAAACCTTATTATAAATGGCGATATAAATATTTGTCATAAAGCCATAGACATCAATGATCCGGTTCGAAATGCTAAAGTTTCCGGTTTTCTTCCTGAAGAAAGAGAATGGATGGATCGTTTCTTTGATCAATGTAATTTGGTAGATACTTTACGGGTTTTTAATCATGAACCCAATCAATATTCGTGGTGGACATACCGTGTAAAAACAGCCAGAAGCAATAATAAAGGATGGCGCATCGATTATACTTTGGTTACCAAGCCTTTGGTAAAACATTTGCAAAGAGCTTATATTTTAACTCAAGCAGTACACTCCGACCACGCTCCGGTAGGTATTGATTTCGACCTAAATAAAACACAAAATCTTTAATTAAATTATCTAATTATGAAAAAAGCAACTTGTATTATTTCTCTTGTAATTCTCGCCGCATCGTGTGTACCTCAATCCAGATACGATGAATTGGAAAAAAAATATTATGCTTCATTGCAAGGAGAAAGAAAAAGTCAAAAAGCAATTCAAGAAAAAGAAAACGAATTAAAATCTTTATCCGACCAATATTCATCATTACAAGAACAACAAGACGCCCTGGCTAAAAAGAAAGCACAGCTGGATGCTGAATATTCAGATCTTCAAATTGAATATGCTACACGACTTAAAGATATGGAAGATCTTAAAGCCAAAAACGCACAAATAGCTGATCAAGTTCAAACTACGGAACAATCCAGAAAAAAAATATTAAATGAATTAGAGCAAACCCAAGGTCAGCTACAAGAAAAAATTAAAAGAATTAATGAGTTGGAAAACTTAATTTCTCAACAAAAAGAATCGGTTTCCAAATTAAAAAACAAACTTCAAATCGCTTTAAAAAATTATTCAGGAAAAGGAATAACTGTTGAAGAAAAAGATGGAAATATTTACGTCTCCATGGAGAATAAACTTCTGTTTCCATCAGCAAGTTGGACGGTAGAAACGGAAGGTATAAAAGCTCTTCACGACCTTTCCGAAGTTTTATCTAAAGATAAAAATTTAAATATAATTATTCAAGGACATACAGATTCCGATAAATATGCCGGTAGCGGAAGTATTAAAGACAATTGGGATTTATCTGTAATGCGTGCAACCGCCATAACTAAAATTCTTCAATCTGAAGGAGTTTCGCCTAAGCAAATGACCGCTTCCGGTAAAAGTGAATATGCTCCTCTAGCCAGTAATTCTACAGCTACCGGAAAAGCAGCTAATAGAAGGGTTGACATTATTATAGCTCCTAATTTGAGTGAAATTACTAAAATTTTAAATGATTTATAATTTTAAGATTTAATTTTATGCGAGTGGTTATCCAAAGAGTTTTAGAATCTTCCGTGAAAGTTGATAATAAAATAGTTGGCCAAATTAATCATGGTTTGTTGATACTTTTAGGTATTGAGGAAGCAGACAACCGGGAAGATATAGATTGGTTGTCTAATAAAATTTGTAACCTTCGAATATTTAATGATGAAAATGAAATAATGAATAAATCAATTTTGGATATTGGAGGGGATATTTTATTAGTAAGCCAATTTACCCTTCATGCTTCCACAAAAAAAGGTAACAGACCCAGTTATATAAAAGCTGCAAATCAAGAATTTGCCAATACTATGTATGAAAAATTTAAAGATCAATTATCCAATATATTATCAAAGCCTGTCCAATCCGGGATATTCGGTGCAGATATGAAAGTTTCTTTACTCAATGATGGTCCGGTAACCATTCTCATAGATTCTAAAAATAAAGAATAATAAAAATGGATAATTATTCAAATTAAAAGAGTTTTTTTTTAAACTTTCACCTTTTGATTAATAATTTGAATACTTAAAAATAAATTGAAAATTTATCGCATAAAAAAACCTGATTATTTAAAATAATCAGGTTTTTATTTTTTTATTTAAACAGAAAGATTAAATATTTAAATTTAAATCTGTCATTTGTTGTTTATATACACCTCCAACCAGCTTATCTCTAACAGCTTCGAAAGCATCCAAGGTTTTATCAATTTCTTCATCTGTATGTGAAGCCGTTGGTATTAAACGTAAAAGTATCATTCCCTTAGGAATAACCGGATATACTACAACACTGGTAAAAATTTTATAATTTTCACGAATATCTTTAATTAATAAAGTAGCCTCGATAGGATCTCCCTGCATATATACAGGAGTTACACAAGTATTGGTTTTACCGATATCAAATCCCCTGGCTTTCAACCCCTCTTGAAGTTTTTTTACGTTATGCCATAATTTATCTTTAAGTTCGGGTTTGCTTCTTAACAATTCCAATCTTTTTAACGCACCAATCACCATAGGCATCGGCAAAGATTTTGCGAAAATTTGAGATCTTAAATTGTATTTTAAATATCTGATTATTTCTTTATTAGAAGCTACAAATGCACCTATTCCGGCCATAGATTTTGCAAATGTTGAAAAATAAACATCTATACCGTCCTGGCAGCCTTGCTCTTCTCCTGCTCCTGCTCCTGTTTTACCAAGTGTACCGAATCCGTGAGCGTCATCAACTAATAATCTAAAATTGTATTTCTTTTTCAGTTCTACAATTTCTTTTAATTTACCTTGCTCTCCTCTCATTCCGAAAACTCCCTCGGTAATAACTAAAACACCTCCTCCTGATTCTGCTGCATTTTTTTCCGCTCTTTTCAGGTTTTTTTCCAAGCTTTCTATATCGTTGTGCTGATAGGTAAATCTTTTTCCAAAATGAAGTCTTACTCCATCAACTATACAAGCATGGCTATCTACATCGTAAACGATTACATCGTTTTTAGAAACCAATGTATCTATAATCGATAACATTCCCTGGTATCCAAAATTTAATAAATAAGCTGATTCTTTGTTTGCAAAATTAGCCAATTGTTTTTCCAATTCTTCATGGTAATGAGTCTGCCCCGACATGGCTCTAGCTCCCATAGGGTAAGCCATACCATATTGAGCTGCTGCATCAGCATCTGCTTTTCGTACTTCAGGATGATTAGCCAATCCTAAATAATCATTAATGCTCCAGATGATCATGTCATTACCCTTGAATTTCATTCTTGGGCTGATTTCTCCTTCTAGAACAGGAAATATATATTCTCCTTCCCCATAGTCCGCATATTTAGCTAGTGGACCGGGATTATTTTTTATTCTTTCAAAAATATCCATTGTTACAATTTAACCAAAGTTAGTTATATTTTTTCTACAGTAGCGTGAGATTCTAACCCATTCAATTTGCTGTTAACAAAACCTTGAGATGCCATCCATTCATCACTGAAAACTTTAGTCATATATCTGGAACCGTGATCCGGAAAAATTAAAACAGCCAATGAGTGATCACTAAAAGTATCTGCTATGGTACGTGCTGCTGTTAAGCTTGCTCCACTGGTATATCCTACCATCATTCCTTCTTTTAGAGCTAATTCTCTGGTAGCATAGGCACTGGGCTCATCTGATACTTTAACGTATTGATCGATAACAGAAAAATCTAATGCACCAGGGATTAAATTTTTACCTAAGCCTTCAATTTGATAAGGCTTAATCTCGTTACGGTCTAATTCTCCTGTTTCAAAATATTTTTTTAATACGGAACCTACTGCATCCACTCCTATTACCTTAATATCAGGATTTTTTTCTTTGAGAAACTGTGCAGCTCCCGTAAGTGTTCCTCCGGTTCCTGTACATCCAATAAGATGGGTAATTTTCCCTTGCGTTTGCTCCCAAATTTCAGGTCCTGTACTTAAATAATGAGATTTTGTGTTTTCTTTATTAAAATATTGATTAATATATAAGGAATTAGGGGTATCTGCTGCTATTCTTTTGGCAACTTCATAATAGGATCTGGGATCATCTGCCGGAACATTAGCCGGACATAAATAAACTTTAGCTCCCATTGCTCTAAGAAATGAGATTTTTTCAGGTTTTGTTTTATCGCTAACTGCTACTATACATTTATAGCCTTTCACGATACTTACCATAGCTATGGAAAAACCTGTATTTCCTGAAGTAGTTTCAACTATGGTTGCCCCTGGCTTTAATAAACCTTGTTTTTCAGCATTTTCAATAATATGAAGCGCAATTCTGTCTTTAGTTGAGTGTCCGGGATTATAGCATTCTAATTTTGCAAAAAAAGAACCTTTCATTCCTTCTGTTACTCTGTTTAAGCGAACTAACGGCGTATTGTTAATTAACTCAAGAACATTATTATAAGTTCCAGCCATCCTATCTTATTATTAATTTATATAATTAATTCAAGGGGCAAATTTATAATTTTTTTTTCTTACAAAAAATTTAACTGAATGAAATTTAACATATACAAATTGATTAAAAATTTATATTAAACTTTATTAGAAAATCCGTATAAATTATTAGTAATTGTTATAGATATATCCTATAATTTTCTTATCCAGTTCAGATAATTCAATTCCCCTTCTTTTCATAGTCCTTTCTGCAACTTCAAATACTTGTTCCAATTTAAAATTAGGACTCTCTGATTTACCGCCCCATGAGAAAGATTTAATAATATTGGGTGGAAAACCGGAAGTAAATATATTAGCCGAAACTCCTACTACCGTGCCTGTATTAAATTGTGTGTTTATAGCTGATTTAGAATGATCCCCCATGATCATCCCTGCAAATTGTAATCCTGAATTAATAAACTTTTGTTTTGTATAATTCCAAAGCTTAACTTCTGCATAATTATTTTTCAAGTTTGAGGAGTTGGTATCTGCTCCCAAATTACACCATTCACCTATTACCGAATTTCCTACAAAACCGTCATGTCCTTTATTTGAATATCCTAAGATTATAATATTATTTACTTCTCCTCCTACTTTGGAATACGGTCCGACTGTTGTTCCGCCATAAACTTTCGCTCCCATATTTATTTTAGAACCTGTACCTAAGGCAAAGGAGCCTCGAATCATCGCTCCTTCCATAATTTCAGAATTTTTACCTAAATAAATGGGGCCTTCTTTAGTATTGAGTATTGCACATTCAGCTACGGCACCTTCTTCAACAAACAGTTTTGAAGTATCTCCTATGATTCTAACGGTATTTGATAAGGTACATGATTTTCTGCCTTGTGTAATTAATTGGAAATCATAAGTAATGGCATCTGAATTATAAGTAAACAAATCCCAAGGATATTGTATGTGAAAGCTTTCAAATGTTATATCCAATTTTTTTACAAAATTATTTAATTGAAAATTTTCAAGAGTAGTTTTTGCTGCTACCAGCTCTTCCTGATAATAAAAAGCTTCTCCGAATTTTAAATTTTTTAATTGGAAAATAAAATCTTGATTTGGAAAATAGGCGGGATTTATAAATACATTTTCTTCTTCATTTTGAAGAGTATATTTTTCTGAAAGATATCCTTGAGTTAGATAAGAGATTTTTTCCGTTTGGAAAATAAGTTTCCATCTTTCTGCAAATGTTAATATTCCCATCCTTAGTTCAGCTACCGGTCGTGTAAAAGTTAAGGGCAAAAGATCGGAATACTCTTTCCCATCAAAAAGAATAATATTCATAGTATATACTTTATTATTTTTTCAAATATAAAAAATTATATCATAGTTTTTATTCTTTTATTTCCGTTAAAAGTTTTAATTAGTTTACGTATAAATAGTTAAAATACTGATTCCCTATTTTTTAATAATGCCTTATTATTTATTTTATAAAGCATTAGCATAATGTTCTTTGAAATATTCCAATCCTTCGGATGCTCCTTTTTGTATGAATATGATATCATTGCGCAATGAGGTTCGGAAAGGTTTAGGATCTATGACAAATATTTTGGAAGTAACCGGAACAAAATCAAGTAGAGATGCAGCCGGATATACTTGCAGTGAGCTTCCAATGACTAAAAAAATATCGGCATTTTGAGTTATTTCAACGGCATTTTCCATTTCAGGAACCATTTCTCCAAACCATACTATATGGGGACGTAATTGTCCACCATCTTCTGCTAAGTCTCCCATATGAACATCTTGTAACGTATCATAAATTAGTGATTCATTAGTTTCGCTTCTTACTTTTGTCAGTTCACCGTGTAAATGAAGTATATGTGTTGATTGAGCTCTTTCGTGAAAGTTGTCAACATTTTGAGTTATAATTGAAATATCAAAAATGGATTCCAATTCTTTCAGCAAATGATGTCCCCGATTCGGTTCATGTTTTTGCAACTCGGCTCTGCGCATATTATAAAAATTCTGCACTAATTCCGGGTTTTTATACCATCCCTCAATAGAAGCAACTTCTTGTACATTATAATTTTCCCATAATCCTCCAGAATCTCTGAATGTGCTTAATCCACTTTCTACGCTCATCCCAGCTCCTGTTAAAACAACTAATTTTTTTTTCATAATTTATGCATTCAATTAGTTAACTAATTATATTTTAAATAAAAATTTTTCCTTTTTGAATTCTTAATTTAGCTCATCATAAGTAGTATATCCACATAGTAGAAAATTTTTGAATTCTTCTTTATCCATATAACCTGCAACCGGAAAATTCAAAATTCTATTATCCGGCGTCACTAATACATAGAATGGTTGAGAATTGGAATTAAAGTTCTCTCTTTGAAAAGTAGACCATTTATTTCCTATTGTTTTAATTTTTCTTTTTCTTCCATCTTTTAAATGAAGGGTTTGTTGCTCATTATTAGGCAATTCTTCAGAATCATCAACGTATAAAGATGAAATTATGAATTTATCGTGTAAGATGTTCCAAATATCCGGTTCACTCCACACATATTCTTCCATTTTTCGGCAATTTTCACATCCATAACCAGTAAAATCAATGAATATGGGTTTATTTTCCTTTTTTGCTATTTCCCTTGCTTTCTCATAGTCATGAAAGATGTTCAATCCTAAAACACCATTTTTTTGGTTGTTTGGATATATGCTAATTTGCATAGGTGGAGTAAGTCCACTAAGCAATTTTAGATTAGGCTTTTCTGAAGGAAACAATCCGGGGATCATATAAACCCCAATCAAGCCAAAGAGACAAGCCCAGATTATCCTTCCTATATTGATTTTTACTTTTTTATTATCGTGAGGAAATTTAATTACACCTAATAAATATAATAAAATTGAAATACAAATAAGGATCCAGATCGCGATAAAAATTTCTCTTTTCAACAAGAAAGTTTTAGCTACTAAATCTGCTTTTGATAAAAATTTGAACGCTAATGCCAATTCTAAAAAACCTAAAACAACTTTAACGGTATTCATCCATCCTCCTGATTTAGGCATCGTATGTAAAAATTGAGGAAACAATGCAAATATACCAAACACTAGTGCCCAAGCTAATCCACATCCTCCAAATGCTACGGTCAACTGATTCGGGTTTTGAATTGCATTCGCCAGTATGCTTCCTAAAACAGGACCAGTGCATGAGAATGAAACGATTACCAGGGTTAAAGCCATGAAAAAAAGACCTATTATACCTCCCGATTCGGAAGCTTTATCAGATTTATTAGCCATCCATCCGGGTAACGTTATATCGTAATATCCAAAAAAACTAAAAGCAAACAATATAAAAATCACAAAAAAGATTAGATTCAACCATACATTGGTGGCAATCTGATTAAAAATATCCGGATTTATACCACTTATAAGATGAAAGGGCAGTGTAAATAGTACGAAAATTAACACTATGAAAAAAGCGTAAATCAAGGCATCTTTCTTGCCTTCTTTTTTACTTTTAGCATGTTTGGTAAAATAGGATATGGTTAATGGAATCATAGGATATACACACGGGGTTAGCAAAGCTACCAATCCTCCTAAAAAACCAAATGTAAAAATCCATATATAACCTTCTTTTTTAATTATCCTATCTCCGCAATCTTTATTAATCGGATCAGCTATATTAAAGCCGGGTATAATGATCTGATTTTTATAACTTTCTGTAACCGTATTAATCTTTTGAATGGAATCTTTTATTGGAGTTAAAGGAACGGAATCTATTTTTGGATTCGATTGAGTCAGTTGCTTTACCGTGTCTTTAAGTAAGACCGTTGACTTATCTTGATTTATTGACTTAGGGATCAATTTGAATGAAAATGTTTCTTCATCAGGTGCTAAACATACTTTATCATTGCATATCTGATATTCAACATCTGCTTCAAATACAACCGGTTTAGAACCTAAAACCTCAACTCGTTGCCTATATTCAACTTTATTGGAATAATAAATCAAAGTTCCTTCAAATACATCGGAATATTCTTCAATTTTTTTACCAATTTCTTTAGTTGGACCAATTAATTTTATTAAGGAATTTTCGGGGTATGAAAATGAAGTTGGAATTGCATTTTCAACCTTTATATCTTTGGAATATACATGCCACCCCGACTCTAAAATAGCTGTGAATACGGCTTCATAGATATTATCTTTTTCGTGTTTTATTTCCGATTTCCACTGGATAGGATTCTTTACTTGCGCATTGGATACTAGGGTAAGAACAAAAAAAATCCAAATCAGTTTTTTCATTATAAGCTTTATGTTAGAATTATTTAGTTTATGAACCAAATGTAATAAATTTCACAGATATAATTGATTGATTTTATCTTAATTTTAGTTTTTTATAAAATTCATTTTATTTTTAAAAATGTTTGATCTATTTAATCGTTTTGATATAGTGATAATTAAATTTATAAGTAATTAATATTTTTTATAAGAAACATCATTAATTATAAATCATAACCATTTTTTAAATTATTTGGTAACTGTTAATATTTTTTACTCCTCAAATTAAGATTTAATTATTAAAACGAAGCTTTTATCTGAACACTTCCTGTATGTATGGTTTTTGAATCTTCACTTTTGCGACCATCATATATTATATTCAATGTAAAAACAGAGCTAAGCTCCCGTTGAAGATATGCTTTCCATATCATATTTTTTCCACTTAGTAGTCCTTCCATCATCTGACTGGATACCAAGGAAAAATTATTTCCTTTTAATTCATTTTTTATATATGAAAAAGTGCCGGTAAGAGAGGTTCTTTTCTCATCATTCCAATGGCATTCAAATCCGGCTTGTTTCCATTCTAACCGTTCATTTCCTAATTTGTTTTTTTTATGTTGATACTTTAGTAAGGCTTTCAGGTTGATATTTTTTTGAATTTCATAGGTTAATGAAGGATGAAAAGCTGTTGTTTCAATGGTAAATCGTTTGGTAACAAAAAGTTGAGATCTACTTTTATCTGTGATAAAATTATTTTGAAGAGAAAAAATCCATAAATCCCATGGTTTATAATTTACTAAAGTTTGAAAATTGACACTATTTCTTTTGTCTTTTCCGGTAAATATAAATTGTGTAGAGTTATTTTCCATGAATTGAAAAGCTCCGGTCCATTTGTGTACACTGATTCGATTAAATGATAAATTTGTAGTTATATTCTGTGTCTGAGTCAAGAGATCTTTATTGGAAAACGGATTAAGTTCAACGGTTTTATTTTTTTTCTTGTAAGATGAAATCGATTGAAAAGCAGATTGTAAGGTTATTCTTTTCCACCAGTCGGAATTAAGAAAACGAGAGGGATGTACATGAATTGTAAACAGTAATTTATTATTATTTGATTTTAAATAGTTTACATTGTCTGTATAAACTCGTATATATTGTGCTTGATCGCTGAATTCTGCCACTTCAAATTCATCAATTTCCTCTATTCCGTTCCCATTATAATCCGTCCATTTATAAATGCCTTTTCCATCCGTCACTTTTACATATTTAAATTCTCTTTGGGCTTCCTGACCACTCGACAACTCATATTCAGAATTTAAGACTAATCCGCTTTTAAGTAAAATTTTATTCCAATGAATAGATCCTAATAAGTAATTTTCATCTTTTTGGTTTGTATATATAGCTTTACTGTAATGCACTTTACGATAATGGAAATCAATATTTAAATTATGTTTTTGAGATTGTATCAATTGATTGTTTATGATCGTTCCATAGGAAGTGGTAAAATTTTTCAGTTTACCAATACGTACGGAATCATCTGTTCTGGCATAAATTTTTAATTGGGTAAAAAATTTTGCGCTATCTGTGAGTAAGGTTGCATATATTTCATTCCAGTTAAAACTGGATGAGGTAAATTTTGAAAGTAAATTGTTTTTAACTTTATTGGTTTCTCCTTTTAAACCGATTCCTACTTTCACCTTTCCTATTTGTTGATTAACTTCCGAAATATGCTTTATAAAATTTGAATGGATACTGTCTTGTTGTTTGGAATATAAATAACTAACATTTGTAGATATGGCTGTATTATTAGTAGCATATCCCAGGTGTATATCATTTTTGTATCCTTTATAAAAATTTTCTTCTTCTAAATAATTCAAGGTGTAATTTAACTTCCATTTTTCATATAGTATGTTTTGCCAACCCAGACTTAATTGGTTCTGATTTATGCCGTTGAATTCTTGTGAAATATTAAAATCCCTATCGAATTCAACTTGGTTAATTCTTTCTAAGATGTGAAAGTTTTTTTGAATAAAAATATGGGATAAATTAAAATTACTTTTCCAATATTTTTTATCTATATTCTTATTTAAATATAATTTGCTTGCAAATCCATTATTTTTGCCATTTCCAATAGACGAAAACGTATTTTCATCATGATCGCTTAGTGCCAAATTAACACCCAAATTACCTTTATTAAACCTATATTCTGCATGAGTTGAAACTATTTGTGTTTTTTGAGGTGGAATCAATTGGGTTACGGGTTCATATTCCCCTTGTAATATCCCGTCAATTGGAGGAATATATTCATATACACGACCATTTACAGGAAGTGATACAATTTTATAATTTCCTTTATTAGCCCCCATATAGGTAAATGAAAGTGTATATAATTCTTCTGAGCTATCGGTTGAATATTGATAAATTAATTCTTGACCCGTATTAATTTTTTTATATAAAATTTTGTTTGGATCATATTCGGTTAATACCGCATTCGGCGCATACATTCGGTCTATTTCGTTTCCTGCTTCACGTAAAACTTCTTTTTGTTTATCTGTTAGTTCCTGATTACTAGCTTTGGTATCATTTTCAGAAAATATATTGGCACTAAAAGTAAATCTTTCAGATTGATATTTTCCACCCGTATATAGTAAAAAACGTGTATAAGTAGTGGTATTATAAATATATTCTACTACTATACGACTATTGGACGAAATATAGGTTTTAGAGGTAAAAGTAAGTTCTCCCGTATTATAATTGATCGTATAATCTTGATCTTCGCCCCTTTTTAATAACGCACCGTTCATATAAACTTTTTCTGAGCCTGATAATACAATTATAAAAAGTTCTCCTTGTTTTCCTTTTAATTTATAAGGCCCTTGATTTCCTTCTATTCCGGTAAATTTCATTCGATTAAATTCACCTCTGGAAAGTGAACCTAAAGCATATAAATCGGTAAATGAATTTGTACGTTTTATTCGTGTTCCAATTTGCATACCCGTAATCTTTCTCGAGAAATTGGCAAAATAATCTTGTTCTTGAATCAAATCTAAATGTCCCGCTCTTAAGTAAGAATTTTTATTAGAAAGCTCAATATAGATTTTATCAAATTCATCCAATCGTTGGGTATATCCGTCGGCTTGTATAGGTATATTATGATCTGATATTGCTGCTTTTATCATAACATCTTTACTTAAATGACCGGATAGCTCTAAATCCAATGAAGACTGAACGGAAGCACTTTGATTGGTTCCAAAAGTGATTCCTCTAATTAAGGTCCCTGAACTTGTCAAATTTTGAAAAAATTCATTATTTTTCTTTACTTTTTCAGTTATTTCATATAGTTTTAAAGGCTTATTAATTCTCACTATTAGTGACGTATCTTTAGAATAAATTATTTTTTCTTTTTTTTCAGGAAATAGGTAATAACAAATTTTTAATTCCTGACCTATCAATAAAGGATCAATTTTTATCGCATTTAGTGTCGATTGGTATGAATATAATTTGGAGTTTATTTCTTCATTATTTTTATTCTTTATGGAAATCGGCTCAGGTATAATCGTTAGAGAATCAAGTACTACTAAGGTGTCCTTTATTACAATTTTTTTACACTTGAAATTTGGATTTTTCCAATCAATATCCTGAGCCTGGATAAATAATCCCAAGCATATAGTAATTAGTATGAATATTGATCTACTTAGCAATTTTATAAATTAACGAATTTATACTTTTTTTTGATATACCCATTAATTGATAAAACTTTATTTTATTCAATAAATTTTACTCACTATAATTTAGTTTATTACTTTTAATAACATTATCTTAATCTTCAACTAAAAAATTAAAATGACTTTTCAATAATGTAATTGTATTAAATAAATAACGATAAAAAATCGTAATAATTTATCCAACGGTTTAATTTTTGTATTAAACTATATAAATAATAAATAGGAATATTTATGTCAAATTTTACCGATATAATTCAAGGAGATAAAACCGTGTTAATTGATTTTTCCGCAGAGTGGTGTCAACCCTGTAAAATGTTAGCACCAATATTGAAAGAGGTTAAAGAAAAAATTGGAGATAAAGCAACAATTATTAAAATTGATATAGATAAAAATCAAAAATTGGCAAGTGCATATCATATTCAATCAGTACCTACCTTAATTATTTTTAAAAAAGGAGAAATAAAATGGAGAGAAAGCGGCGTAAGAGCTGCACAAGAAATTATAGATTTATTAAATCAATACTCTTAATAATTCTTAAGTATTTCGTTGATTAAATTGTATTCATACCCTTTTTGTAATAGATAATTATATATTTTTTTCTTTTTTAAATATACTTCAGATTCCCTAAGAATATTCCATTTTTTTTCAGTCAACTCCATGAGAGTTGATTTGTAATCTTCCTCGTTAATTTCTTCAATCCCTTTATCTATTAAATTAGTTGGAATTCTCTTTTGCTTTAATCCTTGCTTAATTTTATTCTTCCCCCATTTTTTTTGATAAAATTTCCCTCTAGCATATGATTTAGAAAATCTTTCCTCATTCAAAAAGTTATTTTGTATCAACCATATGAGTATTTCCCCCCTCTCATCCTCATTTAAAGTTTTTAATTCTTTCAATTTTTGTTCAACCTCATAATGACTGCGATCCTGATAGACGCAATAATCTGCTAATTTTTTTTTTATTTGGGACAAATCAAGCACGACATCTTATTTATGTACTAAAATATAAAAAAGTTTCAAAATTTTTGTATTAAGCTTATTAAGCCGATTTTTTAAGTATTTTTATAACAATAATTTTTAGAACATGAAATCATTTAAGAGCTATTTACATATATTTTTAGTTGTAACTACTTTTTCAATTTCCTATGCACAAAATAATAATTCTTTTAAGCCTGAAGAAATTACAGAAAAACAAATTACAACATTAGATAAAGACCTAATCCTTGACGATTTTCAAAAATTAGAGCTTAAAGAATTCATATTAGAAAAAACTACATATCTAAAAAATGTAATGGATACCGGTATTGACAATCAAGAGATACGATTTTTGATTGAAAACAACAACAGGGAAATTGATTTTAAATTAAAAGAAGTATTATCAACTGAACAGTTTGATAAATATTTAAAACTAAAACGGGAAAGAGCGATTAATCCGGATCAGAAAAAAAGAAAAAGAAAAAACATCTAACTAAGTCTAGCAATCAAATGCATATTTGATTAAATTTTAGCATTGATTTCTATAGTATTATTTATTATTTTTAAAAAATAAAAGGCGATTGTATCGCCTTATTTTTTTTTGAAAATTAACAATTTTCAATGATTTTATATAGATATACTTAATTATCCAATTTTCCAAACATTTTCATAAGCCACATTGCTTATAGAAAGTGATTTTGCAACTATAACAAGGTTAATTTTCATTGGTTCATTATTCACAGAATCAAACTCCTCTGAAAATTCAATGCAATATCCTTTTTCAAATTTTACCTCTTGAAGTTTACTCATGGCATCTCTACGATAAAATATAATCTTTGCATCTTTTGTTTTTTCTGTGGATAACATCCAATCAACAAAATAGGGCGCTCCTGTACTTTCTATCGTTAAATAGATTTGTCCCCCACGGATAGTTGCTTGTGGTTTTCCTGTACTATCTACCCCTTGATTAAAACTATATTTACATTTGAGAACATTATGAGTATTACCATCCATTTCCAATTTAGCTAAGAATGATGACATAATATTATATTTTTAATAATGAATTAAATTTATCATAAATTAGACAGAAATAAAAGGGAATTTAAAATTCCCTTTTTTTGTCAGAAAGTTATTAATGTATGGATTTTAAACCCATTCATTAATATGTTCTCCTGTTCCCATTTTAATAGCTTTCGCTGAAATAGTAAACGTTTCGGTTAATGGATTAGTACCAGATGCATCAAAGTTTTCTCTATACTTAACCACATAACCATCAGTAAATGTCAACTCTTTCAAAGTGGCATCAGAATCTCTTTTTACAAAGATTACCTTACCATCTTTTCTTTCAAAACTATTGGTCATCCATTCAAAGATATCAGATTCACCTGTTGATTCAACAGTTACTTCAATTCTTCCACCTCTGGTTTGAGAAGATGGACGTCCGGTTGGGTCTGTTTCTTGTGCTAAAGAATAATTAACATTTAAAATGTTATATTTCTTTCCAGCAACTTCTAATTTTGCTTTAAAAGACATAATAAAAAAATTTAATGATTAATATTTAATAAAATATATTTATACCACAAAGATAATTATATAAGGTAATCTTATCCTGATACAATATGTTAAATTATTGTTAAAATATCTATTTGTTATTGTATAATTGCCTACATACTTCTAAATCTCTAGTAATAATTTGTATCTGTCTTCTATAAGTTTCCACCTTAGCAAGTAAGGTATCAATTTCTGCTTTACTTTTTCCATACGTTTTTATAGTCTTTTTAGATTCGATAAGGGCTCGACTTGTCAACAAAAAATTCTTATATAACAAACCTCTTCGTACGCTATCTTTACCCGGGATATTTTGTTCCATTTTTATAACCATATCAATGGCTTTTTGTTGATAATAATACATATCATGGTTGGGCATGTCAATGGAATCAATATATTTTTTCAAAATTTCCATTTGATTTTCAAACTTTTCCTGATATCTAAATTCATTAATAATTGCAGTATTTTCTTTTCTGAGTTCATAATTTTCTCTCCAAGGTAACTGATAATTAAAGAATATTGATGTAACAATAATTATTATTGTTAAAGTAAATAAAGATATAAAAAGTAGAAAAGCTATCCATCTATCTTTTTTATTTAATACTTCCATATTATAAATTTTTAATCGTCAAAAAATCTGCTTTTTTTTGTTTTTTCAATAGGATTATTTTCCAATCTTTCTTTAATGAATATTCCGGTATCATTTCTTTTTCCGATGTAATCTAGTCTATTTAATGCGGCAAACAATTGATCTAGCGTTCGCATAAATACATTTACCTTTTTAATAGTTTTATCAACTTGTGAATGATTATAACCGGCATTAACCAGATCCGTAAACAGAACTTCAAAATCACCTTGTGATAATCCACACCATTCTGCCAAATAATTCAATAGTTCTTCTTTACCTGCTCCAGATTTGGCATCAACAAAGTTTTTCATGATTCTGGCTAATCGAACTACTTTATCCAACATGTAAGCCGGTGTAGTATACAACCCAAGCCATCTTAAAGAATTGATTTCATTACCCAAATAGGTAATCACCAACTCTGAAAGCTTTAATACCATAATAGCTAATTCATTTGTTTGATTTTTCCTGTTAATTTTTTGAGCTATTTGAACTGCATATAATTCCAATTGCCCCATAAACTTATCAATTTGAGTATGTACATCAATCAATTCTTTATGACTATTCGTTGAGGTGCACGGAGGTATATAACCCGGTTGTAAATACGTTTCCTCTTTAGTTACAACAATTTTCCCTACTGTTAGCTGATAACCAATGTTAGAAGTTTGTTCTGATATTTGTCCCTCTTGAACTAAATGTAATTTATAAGTAGGAGTTAAATATGGATACCTTGGTGGGTTTTCATCAGAATTTAAGACCCCAAAAGGTATTTGTTCAAACGGATTAACCACTATATTGGCTAATAAAATGATTTCTTGTTCCTCATCTAAATTATATATGGCTTCCGGATAAGGCATCTGTATATCTATCGAATTATTTAAAGGGGTAATTTCTATTCTTGCTCCGTTAGGAGTAACTGCATGACATTCTTCAATTTTTACTCGCAATAATTTATGATTATCTATAATTAAAGAAATTTTTATTGATTCCATCGTGTTATACACCGGTAGAAGACCATAGCTTATAGGGGTTACATGACTTCCAATGGCATCACGCATCATATCAACAAAATTATCTTGCATGGCTATGAAGTGGGATTTGTTTATCTTCATCCCATCAATCCAATTAACTGGAAAATAATTTAACTTTTCTAACATAGCGAAAGATTTATTTTAAAAATTATCATTATTTTTTTCATTTATATTTTCATATTCATCATTTTGATCATTATCAAAATTATATTTCAACTCTTCTTCAGAATTGATTAATGGCGGAGTACGTTGACATATGATGACACTATTCTCTTCAATTGAATTTACATACAATGGATAATCAGGCTTAATAAATTTTGGTAAGCCTAAATATTTAGATTTTAAATAAAATACCCAGTGTTGTTTTTCACCGTTTATATCCATCAAATTAATAGTTGAATCAGGATTTCTTAAGTTATAATCATTTACAAAATGATAAAATAACCTTCCAAAATCCATACGTATTGGAGCTTTTGCTCTAAATTCCGTTCGTATATCTGAATTAGGATCTCTATGGAAAATAAAAGTAATGACTACCATGTCTCTATATTCGCTGTCCGGTGGATCAGGATAGGCATGTTCTTCCGGAAATTGCCAAGTTTTATAAATTTTCGGAGGAATTGAAATAGATGCTTGAAATGTTAAAAATATAGATGTCGGAATGATAAATACTAATGATGAAAACATCATGTTATATACAAACGTATTACCTTTTACCAGTGTATACACGAATAGAAATGGTATAAGAATGTATATCACCATTGTTATACTAAAAAGTAATTCAATCCAGGGAGATTTAGAATCAAACTTATCAAAGTAATTTCTGTATACGAAACAATGGATAATTCCTAGTACAAAAAAAACTACTTGATAAAAAATAAAAATACTAAATATCTGATTGTTAAAAACTTCCGAAGAACCTATAAAAACCACTAATGCAGTTACTAAAACTAATATAATGGTGTATGCTATAAATTTGTTTTTATATTTTTGTTTGAAACCTTCTACTTTTGAGCTAAAAAAAATATAGACAATTATAGATACAGCCAATATTATCAATACTCCTGTTATAATTGAAGGATCTATTAAATCCTTAAGATATGTTTTAAATTTCATATTCTCGATGTTATTCCTAAAATTGTATTTTCAGTTAAATTAAAAACTTCTGTTTCTTTTTCTAATAATATGGTTGTTTTTACATCTACTTCCATAGGTAGAAAATATTCATAAAATAATTCTATAAATTTCTTTAGCTTACCTTGATGTATATAATCTAAAAATGAAGTCTTTTGTAACGGTCCGATTTTAAATTCTAAGTATAATGAGTAATCCATATAGGCACTTCCTGAAATCATATCTAATCCAAGTCTGCAATTTCCCAGATTTATTTCTTCCTCAGAACTGGATTGTTCTTTATATCCTTGCTCTGCTATTTCCACTTCTTCTTCCAACAAATAGCTTAAGCAATGCACGGTCATATCAAGATTTCCAACAATTTTATGGAGATACGGCAAGATTCTAATTAATTTAGAAACTAATACGGGGGGCAATTCTCGATCAATATGCCAAAAATCGTAAAAGAAATCCAGTGGTTTAGATCCATTAAGTTCCAGTAAAATTTCTTTCTCAATATTTTCTCTTTCTATAGCTTTAAGAAAAAATTCATTTTCAAAAGGAAAGAAAAATTTCCTTGCATATTCTTCTTCCTTTTTATGGATTTTATATTCTTTGGTCATATCAGAGACCATTTTTTGGGGTGTATCGGCACCCAGTTGGTGAGTTAATCCTTCGGGAAGAGTATCATAAATACCATCTCTAGATAAATTAACTTTCACATACTCCGTTATGTCATAATTATAATTAACAATTTCCGCCCCTAAAACATCCTTCCTAAAGGGTCTTTTAAATTGTCCTTTGTGATCTACTAAAATGTTTTGTTCTTTACTATCTACTTGCTCGAGTATTTCTGAAATAATTACTTCGGCTTTTAGATCAAATTTAAAATTGTTTATCCTATTTTTTATTTCATCCGATAGGATATTTGTTTCTATAGCTTCCATATTTATTCAGTCTCTTTATCAATAATTAGTCTTCCAGCACTGACATATCTAAGTTGAAAGTAATCTAAATTAAAATCACTTATTATTAAACCTTTACTCCTGGTACTTACCAATATTCTATTATTTCTTAAATATATTCCTATATCGCCAACCGGTATATCTTTTTGATATCTAAAAAAGAGAATATCACCTTCTTTAAGAAAATTTCGTCCCGTAAAGAGATTAATTTCCGGAGAATTAAAAATTCCCAGAGGGGTGGAAGGTATTTTTCTCTTATAAGTTAATTGAAACAAAGCACTTGTAAACGCTGCAATATTCAAACTATCAATGGTAAAACCTTTAGTTGCATAAGGTGTTCCGATCCATTTATCTATAAAATCATAAAACTTATAATTGGTTAATTCCTCAGGCTTAATACCTAAGGTTATTGAATATTTTTCTTTAAGATAAATTTGTCTATCTGTTAAATTTTTTTCATATTGTTGATCTAAAGTATCCAAGATAGGCAAGTAATTAGTTGTGATTCCTAATTTTAATTTTATATCATCTTCATTGTATTTGAACTTATAAGGTATTTCATTATAATACTTATTTTGACATGCATAGAACAAAAAAAACGTCAATACAGATAGTGCAAGTATATTCTTTTTCATTTTATTAATAATCTATAAGGATAAATATTAGAGGAAACTTTATCTAATTTATAAAGCATGTTATCACATAAATATTGCCATTCAAAATCAGTGATTGTAGAGTCCGGTGTTAAATTTCTTTCTAAAATTATATCAATGGTTCGGACAAATCCTTTATTTGTGGAAGTATCGATTTTGGTACCTTTTCTTATTTCCACCCCGGTAATAGTAAACTTAAAATGGTTTTGACAAAAAGTTTTTATATCAGCAAAAGTTACTATTCTTCCTCGAGTTAAAAGGGCTTCCCTATAAGAATCAATTTTACCTTTAGTATCCATCCTGGACTTGCCTCCTACTGAGGTATTAATCAGCATGATAGAATCTTGCTTGAAATCACTAGTACCTATCCCGTCCAAATGAGTTCCTACTTTCATATCGTTGGCTTCCTCCCCATTTGTAACCCAATAACTTATGGTAAAGAAATCATTATCATTTTTTATAGCTGCAGATTTTGGACGAATAATGGCATAAGGAAAATTAGATTTTGTGAATTTCTTTTCTTTTATGTGCTGCTCCAATGTTGCAATCGATTTGTTGATCTCTTTAATCGTCCCGTCAATAAAATCGCCTCCAATAACTGTAAAGGAAGCACTTTCATCTTTTAATAATTCAATCAGATATTGTATCAATTCAGAAGCATTCCGTTCATCAAATCGAGTAACACCAGTATGTCTCAACGTGGCATCTCCTATATCTAAATTTCCTTCCGAAAATTCCTTAATATGATATTGGTAACCTCTCGAATCATTTATACTGTCTAAATCTAAAAATATATCTTCAGAAGCTAAAGGTATATAATTAATAAAAGAACCAATGGTTTGATTTTGAGTAAGTAATCTTTTATTAATAACAGGAATCGCATTAATGTAAAACATTACATTCTCAAAAGCATCATTGATAACAACTTCCGGAAATTGAATCTGAATCCAAATTACATTTTCAGCATCATTAATTTTTGTGACATTGCTACCAAATAAATCTATTAATTCATCCGGGACTTTAAATACTTCATCTTTGATAATAATATCTTGAGTAAAATGGAAAAATTTTTCTGAATAAAAATTATTTACATCTGTATACAATTGATTGATTTTATTATAGTTCTTATTTACAACTGCATCAATATCAATTGTATAATTTTCGACATTAAATCCTTCTTTGTAAGGTATTTCTTGATTGTTAATATAAAATTTTGCTTGTTTTAAATAATTATAAAAAATTTCCCTTTGAGATATATTCCTTACATCCGTAAAAAACATAAGCTTTTCGAGTTTATCTACCCCATCCGGACAAGTTATTCCTAACCATAAGGATCCCGGTTTCATAAATCTAGTTTCTTTTGCAATAGGATCTTTGTGAATAGTTCTTTTTAAAGAATATAATGAATTGCCAAAAGCGATATAGTTTAATTTAGCTTTTGTTAAAATAAAGGGTAAAGTTGTTCCAAAATAAATATCTTTAACAATAGGTTGTAACGGGTCATAAATATTTTGTATTGTCTTTTTACATCTAAATTGATGTTCCAAGGATATGGTAAAATTATTTTCAATAGGCTCTAAATGAAGAATTGATCTGGCAGGTATAATTCCAGTATTAATCTCAGGAGACATTATTTCCAATAATCTTTCAATAATACGTGATCTGGAATTATTTAATTCAGCAGATATTTTTTCTAATTCTGATGCGCAAGCTTCTAATAGCAGAGCAACTATAGGATCAAAGGATGTTTCTAGTTCACTATCCGTATAACCCCACGTTTGGGCAGCCCTTCTAAGTATTCTGTCTTTTATTTTTTCTTGAGTATCCATTTTCTAAATTTGTGAAAGGGGTCCAATAAAAAAATATCCTTGAAAATTGAAGGGTCTATTTGTTTTCTTAATCAGTCCATCGATTTTCATCGTTACTTTTTTCTTTAATCGTATTGAATTATTATAAGAAGGATTCTGACCTACGCCAATCGCAACATCTACTTCTAATAAATTTAATCTACTCTCATTCATCATTATAGCATCTTTAATATCATTTTTGAATTTGTCTCTTAAACTATTGGTGTCTGATAATAAATCAAAATCCATCTCCCAAATTTTACATCCTAACATCTCATTGAATTTACATTCACCAAAGGAAGAGGTTACAATCAAATTAATATATTTAGCTATTGATTGATCTAAATTTGTTTTTTCAACATCTTTTTTTTCAATGAGATGTTGAAAATTTATGGGAATATTATAATAAATTCCATACATATCAATTTCTTATTTATAAATAAATGATTTTATTTATTTTACCTGATTTGTCTAATTCATACTCTTTAATATTATTTAGACGTTTAATAAGGTGTATTTCAACTTTAGGAATAGTTTTTATAAATTTTTCTCTATATGAAATATCTCCTATGAATTTTTGCCCTTGATGGTGATCCTCAATATAAAAAAAATGTTCACAGCTTGTAGAATTAATAAAGCTTTCCGGAGGTAAACCTGAAACTAATAGTGCTTTTTCATTATTTCTGTGTAGAGTATAATATAAATAATTATCTTTTTTTGTACGGTATTTGGAAACTTCAAATACTTCTTTAACGGATTTTAATGGCTCAAAAGCGACTACAGGTAACATATAAACTGTTTTTTTTAAAATATTTAATCCTAAAAATGAAAATCCACCTGTTTTATTAATTTTTAATTCATTGAGCAATAAAGAGTCACGAGTTACTTCATAATAAGTTTTTTCTTCTGTTTTGTCATCAGTTACCATCATTTTATAGGTAGGTAACATAATTTTATGTAAGTTTTTATCACTTACATTCAGTTCAATTTCATTGACTTTTTCATCAGTAATAACAATGGTAATAGTATGTTGTCGTATAGCCGAATCAAAATCAGACATCTTCTCCCTCTCACCTTTTCCAGAATACATAGGTGACCCGGGATTATCTGTTATAGATAACGATAAACCTAATTGAGGTAATGGCATTTATTTGAATTTAAAACGTTTACTTTTCAAGCATTGAAATTCATCTTTTATTTGATCGGCCTCGGCGGATTCGAGATGAAATTCATAATCTCTATCAAAAGTTATTATTTTAATACTGCTTATATCACTTCTGGTTAGATTTTTAATATCTTTTCTCCTTATTTTTCCTATTAAATATCCGTCGCAGTTTGGTTTATAACTATTTTTTATCCTATATCTATAACCGTTATTTGTAATAAATTCCATAATCTCATCTTTTTTAAGACAGGTATTAAATCTAAAAATTTTAACAAATAACAGAGGACGCCTTCCTTTTCTTTTAATCGTTTGAAATACTGCAAAATCTTTTTTATTATTAAAAACTCTTTCATAATAAGGTTCGGCATAGATATAAGGTTTTCCACCTATTAAGTCAACTTTTCTATTATTGAGTGTAAACAAGGCATTGCAATCAACTATTTTTGTTAGCAAAGTGTCTTCTGTTATTTTTTTCATTGGTAAACTTGACTGTCCATATGACATATTATATCCAAAGAGGATACATCCGCTTATAAAAAATAATTTAAAGATTTTGCTTTTTATATTCATATTATAATTTTTAAAAAGAGAGGTAAAATATTTCCCTCTCTTGGTACTATCAATTATTTTTGTTCATATTCAGTATCCCAATCATTTCCTTCATCTCCTTTATGTCCATCCATTTTTATAAGAAAGTTCTTAGCCGGAAAATAAGGTTTTAAATGTATATCTAAATAAATTCGATCTTTCTGTACTGCATCTTGTTCGAATCTTCTTACTTCAAAATTTTCAATTAATTTATCCGGGCCGGTAATACCATCTAAAAAGCGTACAATTTGATTCATAATTTCTTTTCGTGTTTTTGCTGTAAAATTTTCAAATGCTCTTCGATTTAAAAAATCCATTAATACCTTAGTAACATAGTCAAATACTCTCACCACTGAATAGGTCTGAAGCCCTAAATTATCTCCATTGAATAAGGTTTTACCTGAGAAAGCCATTACTTTACCGTATTCATTAACCATTGGTATTAAACCCATATTCTCTAAATTAGCTATTTCGCTTTTTTTAAGATCGAATTTAACTCCTTCTATTTCATTAATTCCTCCAAATTTTTTACCTGCAGTAACTTGCGACATTAAAGTACCATATATCTTACCGGCTAATGCAGCGGATGGAGGTATGTATAGATCGTTTTCTTCTTGAATTTCATCAAATTTTCCTCTACCTACTAACCAATTACATGTCATTAGTACATTGGAACGATAAATGTCTCCACCGGTAAGATATGCTTCATCAAACATCTCCATTACATCATCCGGTTCATCAAGGTGAGCAAAATCTGTTACCAACATTACTTTATTTTCATGAGCAATTTTTGCCCATTTTTCAACCACTCTATTACTACCTAAATAACCGGGTATAACTAATAACCCATAATTATTTTTTAAATCCAGTCGATCATAATTATCTACTAATTCTGTATGTATAGCATCTATAAATCGAGTGTTATCTAAATCAGTTAATTGGTCTAGTTCTGCATTAATTATTGAAACATTTTTTACCTTATCTTGATCTGTATTTTTATAAAATAAAGCTACGGTACGATAGGCCTTTTCTAGCTCTTCAGTCTCTCTTACTGCATTAGCTAAATTCTTTTTTAATGTTTTATCGGCAAGTTTACTCTTATCTTCACTAAGTGCCACCATATCTGTAAGACTGGTATTATTCTTCAATACATTAAGCCAAAGTTCTAACGTTTTCTTAAGTGCATTGCGTTCATTTTCTTTATTGGAATCTCCTAAAAATATTTGACGTCTAGCCTTACGTTCCGGATTTAAATTTTGAACATTTTCTATAGAGGCTTCTAATAAATCAAATCCACCAAATTTGGCTAATTTATCTAAACCACTTTTGATATCATTTTTTTTATTAGCTTGTTCTGATACCGCAACATCTACCGGCTGGATTTGCGCTTTTACATTTTCTTTAGCCATAATTATTTTTGATTTAATTCGTTAATAAGCCCTTCTATACTATCCATTAAAGCTTCTCTGGCTTCCGGATCTTCAAGTGCTGCTTTTAAAATTTTATTGGTTTTAAGCTGTTTAATAATTTTTTGGTATTGGTCTTTTTCAACCTGTAAATCAGTTAAAAACTTACTTTGAGCTGTAATCCCTTTTATTCCAAAATCCCCAAGATTTTTAAATTTTAGCTCTTCAAATTGAGTTACTCCGTCTGCATCTTCAAAATTCACTTTTACTTCCGGTTTAAAGTGTTCGAAAACTTGTTCAACGGTTGTTAACCCTTCGATTATTTCAGGTCTGATTGGAGTTTGACCTGTTAATTTTTGAGCTATTAAAGTTCGGTTTTGTGCAATTTCCAGTATTGCTTCATTTGCATCTAAAGGAACTTCGTTTCCTCCAATGCCATAATTTGATAACATATTATTTAAATTTTAATTAATAATTTATTTTAATTGATTATCCATTGTAATTTATCATCCAGCATATCTACAGTAACCTTATTCCCTTCTTTAATTTCTCCGGAAATTATTTTTTTAGCCATAGGTCTTCGTAAAGCTGAACGAATTATTCCTTTTAAAGGTCTTGCTCCATACGTTGCATTAAATCCGTTATCAACTAAAAAGGACTTAGCATTTTGCGACAAGCTTAGATCGATATTTAAATCTTTAACTAGATCTATTAATTCTTTTTTCAAGTGAATTTCAAATATTCCCATCGCATTATCTTTAGTTATAGGACTAAAAGGAATTATTTCAGTAAGTCTACCTAAAAATTCCGGTCTAAAATTACCTGACATAATTTCCATTAATTGATTAGAAGAGGGCAGCCCTTTACCTGTATTAACAGAATCCACAATAAAATGTGCCCCGATGTTAGAGGTAAATAAGATTAAAGCATTGGAAAAATCTCCTTCTTTACCTAAGCGATCATGAAGTTTACCTTCATCCATAATTTGTAAAAAGACATCAAATACAGATGAATGTGCTTTTTCAATCTCATCAAATAATACTATAGAATAAGGTTTTTGTCTGATTTTATTGACCAATAATCCCCCTTCTTCATATCCTACATAACCCGGAGGAGCTCCATATAATAATGCAGCCGAATGTTCTTCTTTAAATTCCGACATATCAAAACGAATAATCGCCTGTTCATCCTGAAAAAGGAAATCTGCTAATGATTTTGCTAATTCTGTCTTTCCTGTTCCTGTGGGTCCTAGAAAAAAGAATGATCCTATGGGTTGACCTGCTTTGCTTAAACCTGAGCGAGATTCTAAAACTGCTTCTGTTATTACTTCAATGGCATAATTCTGTCCTACTACTCTTTTTTTAAGTATCTCATCCATATTTTGTAACCGATCTTTTTCTTCAGAATGAAGCTTACCTAATGGAATTCCTGTTTTTTGCGCCACTACTGCAGCTAAATCAATTGGATCTATATGTTCTTTTTTGGATTGTGCAACTTGAGATAATCTTTCTAATAAAGATTTTAAATATTCGTATAAAGAATCTTCAGATAATAATTCTATGTCATCCCTAATTAAATTTTCTTGAACCAATAAATATTGAGCCTTCTTTTTTAAATCTTCATAAAACCATTTTAATTCAAGTTTTTTATTTCCTTCTCCTTCTTGTATTTTCATTAACTTATCTTGCAAGGCATCTTTTTCTTTTAGAAAAGAAATACCTGCAGTTTTAATTACAGACATGGTTCGATCTAATAAATTTAACGCTGACTCGGGTAAGCTTTTTTCTTTTAAATATCTTTGAGATAGCCTTATGGATTCTGTAATCGATTCATCCGTAACCTTAATAGTATGATGAGTTAAATAAGAAGGCAAAGCTGATTTTAATATTCTAAATGCCTGTTCTTCATTAGGTTCTTCAACTTTTATTACTTCGAACATGCTGGAAAGTCCTTCGTCTTTTTCAATTTTTTTAGTATATTCATCTACCGTTGTAGTCACGATAAGTGTTAGTCCGCTATTTCCGGATAATTCACTTTTTAAAATGCTGGAAATTCCCGAATTATCACTGTTTTTATCCAAAAGAACATGTATTCCATCTATTACAAGTATTGATTGAGGAAAAGATTTTAATTCTTGTAATATCTTTTTTAAGCGATCTTCTATTTCTCCTTTATATGAGGCCCCTGCTATTAATGTCCCTAAATCTAATTCATATACTTTAGTTTTTAACAATTCATCAGGTGCTTGTTTATGAACAATTTGGTTTACAAATCCTTCGATTAATACCGTTTTACCTACACCCGGATAGCCTTGCAAAAGAACATTAGGTTTAGAAAAACGGCTTATAATTTCTACTATTTCCTTAATCTCTTTTTCTCTGGCCACAATTTGTTTAGGATTTTTTTTAGCTCTAGCTAATAGATCCTTGCAATATTTATATAAGTACTTTATCGAAGCATTTATGCTATTATTTTTTTCTGATATTTTTGAATTACTTTCATCACCAATATCGTTTAATAATTCTCCTCTAATAACAGGAAAACTCTTCATTTGATCAAAGCTGAAACCCACACCCGGAGTTGCCATTGCTACCATTATACAATACAAGTCTACCTCTTCCCTACCTAGTATATCTCTTATTTCATCTGCTTCTTTTATAATTTTATCAATACTATCATCAGCTTCCGGTTTTATATTTCTGCTTGCTCGTGGAAAATCATCTATCCTTACATCTGCCCATTCCTCTATAAAAAAAACATCTTTTTTCATAGCTTCTAATTCTTTTAAAAGAGATAAATCTCTATGAAGAATTGCTTTAAGAAAGTGTGGCGCACCAAAATGTGCATTTTTCTTTTCCATTGCATATTTTCTAGCTATATCTAAAGCCGAGTAAATTTCTTCTGTAAATGTCGCTTCCATTATAAGTATGTAGTGAATATTTTATATTTAAAATCATTTATTTGAATATTTATTCATAAACCCAAATAAGTCCTTTTTTAATTTTATATTTTATAGTCAAACCTTCAATGCAGTTTCTATTATTTTTTGTAAGTCGTATGGATTCAATTTTAATTTTTTTATTTTGGATTTTATCACAAAATTCCGAAAACGGTATAATAATTTTTTCGTTTTTAATTACCGGAAAATCATAGTTATCGCAAGTATATTTACCAAAGTCTTCCTTAGCTTTATTCTGCTTAGCTACATCAATTAATAATAATTCAAACTGATTTTCAGATATGGAAGGAGCTAAGTTTTCTTCTATTTTAGTAATTTTCTCTTCTACCGGAGTCTCCATAGGTATAGCAGGTATATATCTTAAAAATTCTTCCATGGGATCTTTTTGCGGATTACCTGGAGGCAAATAATAGACAATGGTATCTTTTTCCGGAATATATCTTTTAAGAGTATCAATTTTAGACACATTTAATTTTCTAGGCTTGACATATATATCTTTACTGGCAATATGCGTTATATCTCCATTGATTGCTAATGTCAATCTTTTTTTACCTGGTGAACTATAACTATAAACCGGAAATTCAGAAGTATTGTCCATTTGTCCAGATTCTCCAAAACTCCATTCCCATGAAAAAGCTTCCCCTAAATATTTATAATAAACTTCAACTGGTTGTCCAACAGTAACTACCGTTGGAGCAATAATTTTAGGAATTTTCATGGAATCTATAATTTTCCCCATACTCCTTATTTCTAATGTTTTTTGAAATGTACAAGAACCATTAACCTGCAAGGTTACGATATACATTCCTGATTTATCATATTTATGTAATGGAGATCGGTCGTATACTTTCGCAGAATTATCCCCAAAATCCCACACCCAACTTTTAGCATTAGGTGTTAAATCTTTAAATCCGATTATTTCTCCGACCTGTTTTTTTTCAGCTTCAATAGTAAAATCGACCTGCCCACAATCTATATACCTAGAATATTTATAGAATAATATAAACAACCCTATCAGAATAAATACAATAAATATCAAAACTATTCTGAAATCAACTTTTTTAAAAAACTTATTTAAAGAATATTTTAATTTATAGTTCATTACAACAAATAATATTAAAGGTATATACCATTTGCTAACTTAAGCAAAATATTTATATATATAAAATAAATCAATAAATTTTTTATAGTATATGTTTACATATATACAAATATTTATTTTGTGTAATTAATTTAATTTTATTTATAAAGTCTTAAATTTTAAATAATTTTTATCTTGAATTAAAGCCATTACTAGGAAAGCATATTTATATCCATAATATAATCAATACTTGTAATATATTGATAATTAATTATTTAAAAAATTTTTTACGAGTAATTACTTATAAATTTAATTTTATTTATATTTATTTACGGATATGTATAAACTATTATAAGTGTATATTGATTTTTTTTATATTATAATTTATAAAAGATCTAAGAATAATTATAATTTATATTTTATTTAAACACACATTGTTTATCACATATTTAAATGTATTTAAAAATTTTAAAATTTATAAATTAAAATAAAAGTCAATTAAATTACTCTATAAAATTTTATTTCTCATACAACCAAATAAACTAACATCATATTTTTTTAAAGATTAATTAGATCGACAAACAATATTTTATTTTATAAAAAGATTACTATTCTACTTATAAATATTATCTTACTTAATAAAATTAATTTATCTTTAATATAAATTTTAATTTTGTTTTACCAAAACCCCATAATTAATCAATAGATATAAATAAAAATATATATTTAAATATAATTTTGAATTTGAAAAGTGTTGTTAAATAGATATTCAATTAAAAATTTAATATTTATGATAATTTTAATTTAATACCAATTAATTTACTTAAACTTTAAAATATTAATAAAAAAAACATATTATATCATATTTATTATACTAACCAATCAATTTTGCCATATATTTAATAATTTTAAATGTTATCTTTAAAAATTAACTTTATTATATTTTATTTATAATTAAAAAATACAAAAAATGAAAAAAAAATTTCAACTGCTTAAGACTTTATTTATTACTATTAGCGGATTACTATTAATTAATAGTTGTAATAACGACAATGATATCAACCCAATATCGAATAAGAATGAAAGTATTACTACTTTCGAAAAAAATTATATAAGGTATATTTATCCGGAATCAAATAATGATTCAATTAAATTAATTGGATTTAAAACGGTCTATTTCAACAAAGATGAAGCACAAGAAATCAAGAACGCACAAGAATTATACAAAAAAGAATTAATTGAAATTAACAAATCAATTTATTATCCTGAAGATTATTCTTTTATTCGAGTATATTTCCCGATGAGTGATGCTATAGTAAACTATAATGGAAAAACGTATGAAGCAAGTAATCGAGGAAGCTTTATTACAGATGCGTTTATAAATTTAAAAACTACTTCTTGGATACAAGTGATTGGAAGAAAAGCATCCGAATTCGTTTCGGGAACAGATTTTAATAGCATAGAAGGAAATCAGATATTGCTAGCCGAAAAATTAGAAAAGGCAATGAAAGATCATGCTACTGAAAACACCTATGTATTTAATTTAGGAGAAAGAAGCTTTATTCATCACTCCTTAGAAAATAAAACTGTTACTGCACGTTCCATTTCCTGTTATCAAAATCATGGAAATTTAAATTGCAGCACAGCTTTCGGTTATAATGGAAAATGTGATAGAGAATTTACAAATTGCATGGATTATAATGGATGGCCTGCAAGATGCTTTGATAAAAGCAAAATTGGTTTTATTGGTAGTGATTGCCAAAGAGCAATGGCTGCCGGAAAATGTTGGAATGAGATTATGAATCGTAATTAAAAATTTCTATATATTACAAATCAATTAGTTAACTAAAAGATTTTGTTAAGTTAGTTTGTCAAAAATATTACAGTATAGATAATTTCAGATAAATTATGTGAATATTATTATTTGTTAAATAAATTATTAAAAAAACTGTTTAATTGTATAAATCTATAATGTATCTGATCATCTATTATATTCTTTGTCTCTTGAATTATCACAGTTAATATTTTCTAACTTATTATTTCTAGATTTTATTTTTTCACTTTTTTATATATTTTCATTCATATAGTTAATTAAATAAAAATCTTTTTAATTATTTAAGTTTTTAATTTCTTTAATTCGTTAGTTTATCTATATTTTTGATATGTCTGAATGAATTTCCCTTAAAAACACTACTTTAGACTCAATATTAATCCTCCCAATTATCAAATTTCCTTCTTATCAAACAGAAATTTAGTACATAATAAATATCATTAAAAATCTATTATAACTTTCATATAAAATCATATAATCCGATAATTCATCTAAAACAGCCTTAAGGGTGGTTTAATTTATATAGCTATTTAAAACCAAATCCCCTTTAATAAACATCCTATTTTATTTTATCTTTGTATAGTATTTCGAATGTAAGTTTTTTTAATTATTTAAAATTTTTATTTAAAAAAATGTCCAAAAATAGCATAATAAAATGTCTTAAATTAAAACATTTAAAATGAAACAATTCCTATTATTATTACATGAAAACAATGAAAAACTAAGAGAATTATCTGAACAAGAAATGCAGGCATTAGCTGATGCTCATATGAAATGGGCAACAAAATTAGCAAAAACAGGGCATTTAATTTCAGGGGATGGATTACATGAAAAAGGTGTACTTATTACGGGTAAAGACTGTGTTATTAAAGACGGGCCATACTTGGAATCCAAAGAAATAATTGGAGGCTATTATTTATTACAAAGCGAAAATCTAGAAACTATTATCGAGTTA
Organism: Apibacter sp. B3935; assembly: GCF_009827705.1. Classification (NCBI taxonomy): domain Bacteria; kingdom Pseudomonadati; phylum Bacteroidota; class Flavobacteriia; order Flavobacteriales; family Weeksellaceae; genus Apibacter; species Apibacter sp. B3935. The sequence continues at coordinate 483,429 of NZ_WINL01000003.1, read as the reverse complement.
GCTAAAGAGTGCCCGACCCATTATTATGGGGGAACGACAGAAATCCGTCCCATCTTGAATATGGAAGATTATGATTCCTAATTTACCTTTTGAAGATAAAATAAATTACAGAACATTATACGGAAAGCTTTTTTCTATATTAGTGATTCGATTTGGTGCTACCCATATTTCTGAAATTGAAGATGCTATTCAAAATTCTTTTTTGAAGTATCTAAAAATCCAGAAACAAAATAATATACCAAAAAATATAGAAAATTGGCTATTTATGGTAGCTCGTAATGATTTACTAAATATAATAAAACGCAAACAAAAAGAAAATTATAATTTTTCAATAGAACTTACAGAAGATGAAAAAGTAGAACCATATGAAACCGATCTTCGTTTACAAACGATACTATTTATCTCTTCGTTAAACAGCCTATCCACACAATCTAAAATTATTTTTATACTCAAAAATATATTTGGGTTAAGCATGCTTGAAATTCGTGAATCCACTTTAATTAATCAAGAAGCTATTTATAAAAGCATTAACCGAACTAAAAAGAAACTTAATATTGATTTAAATTGCAAAAAAATCGAAATAAATTCCGTTCCGGTTAATCAAAAAACAATATCAATTGTTGAAGAAATTCTTTATGCCGTTTTCAATATTGGCTTTGATTCTTTTAGTGAAAAGACTGAAAATATTGTGAATAAAGATTTATGCTTAGAATCATTTGTTTTGACAAAGTTTTTATATAATAAATTCAATTATATTTCAACCAGTAATTTACTCGCCGTTTTATATTTTCACATATCAAGAATTCCTGCAAAAATTGATAATGGGAAATTAATTTCCTTTTTTAATCAAAATCGAGACAAATGGAATAAAGAACTACTTACTATGGCTTTCCATCATATTAAAAAACCCAAAAATAGTAATAAATATTATATTGAAGCAATTATCATCAGCAAGTATATGTCTAAAAAAGATTTTAGCTTAAAAGATTGGGCTGAAATATCATATTTATATGAAATGATGCTTAAAATCTCGCAATCACCAATACTAAGACTTAATTACTCATTTTGCTTAAGCAAAATTGGAAAAAAAGATAAAGCCATGAACATTCTTTCAGAAGTTCAAAATCAACTACCAGATCATCATCTATACTTTTCTTTAGTAAAAGCTATAATAATGAAAGAGTCCAACCCTAAAAAGTCACATGATATAATTCTTACGCTTAGTAATAAAATGAACCAAAAAATAAGAAAAGAATATTTAAAGTGTTTACCTTAATAATAAAATAGATATTTATTAGATTATTGATTTTCCAAAATAAAACGGGCATGATTAAACCTAATGATTATCCTTTTGATAAGGAATTACACGAAATACCAACGACAAAAAGTCGAAAACTCGCCTTAACCCTTAAACAGATTAAACAAATTGCCAATTTTGATGAAGGAATGAAAGCAACCGCACAATATCGTGATTTATGGTTATTCCAATCTATGCAATCAAATTAACTTTGTTTATATTTTGCTTTTAAACTTCAACTATATCGAGTAAGATGAGTTATTCTTTTACTGACATAAAAACTTACGGATTGCTAAAGATAAACATGAATTTTCTGTAACAATCTCATTCAAAATATATAAATTATCAATCGCTGGGACAGTATAGATAAAAAAGATTATAATTACCCTTTCCCTTATTTGATAGCACATGAAACACCTTTGCAAGAAAAAAAAGAAAATCATTGCGAGTGTGATTAAGTTTTGCGGTAAAATAATGAAAAAAATTGCATGAGCATTAAAAAATAAACATCTATTAGTACACACACGACAGGAACTCTTACGCAACAGTTCTTAAACCTTATGGTGCGAGTATTTCCTATTTTCGGAAAGTAATTGAATATTTAAAGCCTTTACTTATAGTAAAATAACTTTTAAAAAATCTTTAATCAACATTAATAAATTGATATAATAATAAAATATAGAGTAAATTATATTCAATTAAATATTGCTATTATAATATTTTTAATATTTTTTAAAATATTTTTATATTTATTTATTTAATACCAAATGGTACTATATATTTGTGCTATTGTTTGATCTTAACGATAAATAAATTAGTTAAAATTTCTTAATTAAAAAGACAAGGTGTGATTAGATGAAAAGTATAAAAATAACAGGAGCTCGGATTCACAATCTTAAAGATGTTGATATTACTATTCCCAAAAACAAATTAACCGTTGCTACCGGTATAAGTGGATCAGGAAAGTCTAGTCTGATGTTTGATATTGTGTTTGAAGAAGGACGTAAAGGGTATCTTCAATCATTAGGAATATTTCCGGGACTTGATAATGAGAGAAAATTTGCAAGCATAGAGGGTATCGGCCCGACAATTGCTGTTAAGCAAAGCGTTGTACGTCAGAATAACCCAAGATCAACAGTCGGTTCAAAAACAAACATATTTAACCTTCTCGCCCTACTGTATTCAAGTGAAGGGCAGGTTAAATGTTCAGAGTGCAACGAAACTATTGGACAAGATAGGATCTGCGCTAAGTGTGGACATGAGGAAGAGCGCCTTGAATTAGGCTATTTTTCCTATAATAACCCTAACGGAATGTGTATGAAATGCGCTGGCAGAGGCGCATATTATCACGTTAATATGGAAAAGCTTATTGCAAATAAAAATCCCACCGTTCGAGAGTTATTTAATTTTATCGGGGTAACTCCGGGTATACTTCGCGTCTTGGAAAGGAATTTCAAAGGCTATATGGATCAGCCTTATTTAGAAATACCGGATGAAATAAAAGAAGACGTGGTAAACGGGCATTATGTCAGCAATAACAGTGCAAATCAAAGCTTCTGCTTATCAAGAATTTTGCAAGCTAAACACAAAAGAGGCGAATATTTAAATGGTCTATACGAAATAACCCTTTGCTCAGAATGTCATGGATATCGCATAGGTGAAGAAGCTCGCAATATATTAATTAATGATAAACATATTGGTCAAGTCGGCAAAATGACTTTAGACGAGGCTAAAACGTTTTTTGAATCGGCATTAGAACTAAACGAAATAACGCAATGTGGGAAAAATCTTCTTAACGATATTTTGAACAAGACAAAATCATTAATTGCTTCTCGTTTAGGGCATTTATCACTTTATAGAGAAATGTCCTCACTAAGTGGCGGTGAAATACAACGACTCTTCCTTAACTCACATTTGGAGTCCAAACTTGAATCACTTATCTATATTCTTGATGAACCCACAGTCGGACTACATGAATCAGAAAAACTTGAACTTTTACAATCCATAAAAGCGCTTAAAGATTTAGGTAACACGGTTATTGTCGTGGAACATGACAGAAGTACGATAGAAATAGCTGAACATATCATTGATATTGGTCCAAAAGCGGGGATTGAAGGCGGAGAAGTTATTTATGAAGGTGATTATGCCGGTCTGTTAAAATGCGATAAATCATTGACAGGACAATATCTTTCCGGTAAGGCAAAAATGCCGGTAAGGATGTTAAAACAAAATATCGATGATTCTGATATTCCTCGTTTAGTTATTCGACACGCCAAAACCAACAATTTAAAAGATATTTCAGTCGCATTTCCATTAGGCGTTCTTATTGGGGTTTCGGGCGTTTCTGGAAGTGGTAAAAGCTCCTTGATATCGAGCACGCTAACGCCCCTGTTAAAAAGTTATTTTCGCTTAGACGCCAATAAGAACAATACCAATGGAGAAGAAAACGAAGTAAATATTGAAGAAGAATCACTATTAATCGAAACAATAGCAGAAAGGCTTGATGGCGCAGAAAATATTTCTGGCTTTGCTGAAGTATCGCAGGCACCAATAGGAAGAAATATAAATTCGAATCCTGTTACTTTTACCAAAATATGGGACAAGATACGTAGATTATTTGCAGAACAACCCGAAGCAAAACGGTTAAATTTAACGGCGGGACACTTTTCCTTCAATTCCGAGGGCGCTTGCCGAGAGTGTAATGGTAGTGGACGTAAAGCTATTTTTCCTGAGGGTAGCTTAAAAATGTACGCAACATGCGAAAAATGTAAAGGTAAAAGATATAACAACGAAGTTTTAACTGTCACGTATAAAGGGAAAAATATTTCAGAAATTCTTGATATGCAGATTTCCGAAGCGATAGCCCTATTTAGTGATAATGATGTCATCGTTCGTCCGTTACAGATAATGGAACGGATTGGTATGGGATATATAAAGCTTGGGCAACCCACTTCAACAATGAGCGGAGGGGAAACCCAAAGACTAAAACTCGCGAAGGAATTAGGACGGCAACGAAAAGGTCATATCTTGTATATCATGGATGAACCCACTACTGGTTTAAGCCTTTATGATACAGCTCAGCTGATAAAACTGTTGGATGAATTAATCAAAAGCGGAAACTCTGTGATTGTTATTGAGCATAATCATGAAGTTCTTGAATCGTGTGATTGGATCGTGGAGCTTGGCCCTGAAGGAGGATTAAAAGGCGGTGAAATCATTGCCGAAGGAACGCCTAAAGACTTGGTGAAAAATCCAAAATCACTAATCGGAAAATATTTAACTCCTACGACTTAAAAAGTGGATACTTGATTATGGCTAATGTAAAAGAATTAGAAACCATTGATGCAGAATCGGTGAATATGAATCCAGATAAATTGAGAGAGCTGGATGTCGCCTTGAATTTTCAACTAGGTATTATTAAAGGAATCGCAATTTTGCGAAAAGGCGGCATTGTTTTACAAGAATAAAGTATTTAAGTATAGCCTGAAGATATGCGATTCTCTACCTCAGCAAAAATTACATAAATCAATTATCAGTATATTTTACGGTGATTTAAAGAAAAACCCGAAGCAAATTATATTGGGGTATGGCTTTTTCCAACTTTACTTCCGTGTGAAAACACAGAATTTGAAAGTGAAAGTGTTCACGGGTTTTTCCGGTAAATAAGATTCCGACATTTCTGGTCCAAAGTTTTTCCTTACCTTTTCCATGATTCATTTGATCCATAAAACTTGTAGTGAGTCGGTAGTAGTATGTTTTTCCCGGCTGCATTTTTATTTCAATTGGTGTCAACGGTTCCATCGGCATTATAATATTCTCTTTTTCTGCTTTTATTGGGCGTATTGCCCAATTCTCCCCAATGGGAAGACCAATGCAAGTAGTAGTTTCTTATTTTCTTTAGCAATCGATCGGAATCGGTGACGTATATTTCTTCTAATTCTTTTTCGATTGATTGGTGGTTAGTTTCTGTTTTTTCTTCTGTTAGTATCTTCTTGTCTGCTTGATTCAAGTGATTTTCCTTGATTTCTTTTGTTGAAGTGGCTTGATTGAGTTTTTCCTCTTCTTCTTCTTCTTTTTCTTTTTCGCTTTTCAATACCCAGTCTTCATTCCATTTCATGGTATAAAGCTGTAGATACTCTTTGGCCTGTTCCAGGATCTTGTTTCCCGAAAGACTGTATTTCTCCATTTCGCCGGGCATATAATACTTCCCCATATAAGGTTCTGATTCTTCCCGCATCAGGTGTAGAAAGATATAGCTGTATTCTTTCCTTAGGTTCCGTTCGCCTTTTAAGCTGTAATGGCTGTGCTTGGTTACCATTTTGGGTTCTATTTTTAATTGTTCCGGCGTGTACCATCCGCCTTGGATCAGTTCTGCTCGATAGTCTATCAGCTTTTCCAATTCATATTTTGGCCTTTTTTCGATTAACAGGTTTTCACTGCCGGTTTCGGTATAGTTGGAATAGCTGCCTCCTATATCACTGTGAACCCCGGGGAAATTGCGTTCTATGCGATTGTTCCCCGGCTTAATGCGTGTAAGTGGAAAATATTCCCGATGCTCGTCCAACGAGGTAAAATGAACGATTTTTTGTGGTCTTCCTAATTCATCTAAATGTAATTTATGTATTTTACTTTTGAAATTTGGTATAAGCAAGGCATCCGGATCGTAAGAAACTACTGTATCGTAGATTCCTAAAAAACGTAGATGAATAAAGGTATTGTCGATCAGTTCATGACTAAATCCCATTTTTAATAAGGCTGTTCCTAAATTACCCATTCGAGGCAGTTTTCCATTTTTTATCCAAGCTTGTGGCACTTCTTTTCCTTCATGATCATAATATTTACCGTTTTTTACTTTCGCTGAATACGCTAATTTTTGAATGTTGTAAGCAAAATACCGTGCAGCAGCAGCTCCTCTGCTAAAGCCAAAAGCATCTACGATAATTAATATTTCCGTTATTTTATCACCTTCATCAAGAAAATCTATTGATTCCTTAATTTTTTCAACTAGAAAATCACACCCTTTGGTTACTTTGCCAGTAATTCCTGTTTCTCCCCTACCGTAAGCATACCCTTGAAGTTTATCTTCTTTTTTGTCTTGAGTACCAATTCCTTCTATATAAATAGTATAATCTCTCTTACAACTTAAAGATTTTCTGCCGACATTGGTAAAATCATTTAAATAACTGGTGCTTTCTTTATCTACTCGTTTTCTGCTTAAAAATTTTTTTTCCCGGGCATTTTGCTCGAATATTTCAATCTCTTCCTCGGTGGGATTTCCATACCCGTCTATCCCCCGCACTTTTTTCCATATCCGGGTATTTTCTCGATTATTTAGTGTTCCGTCAAAAAACAATCCATAGGTTAGTTGAAGCTCTCCCGGTTCAGATCGGGCCTCTCCGCTGTTAAATACAAAGGTTTTTCCCATTTTAAAATATTTTTACCTCACTTTTATACAACCCGATGCTTTTTCCGTTTCCTTCCAACCATACCGAGGCATCATCTCCGGTATGGATAATTCGTACGGTTAATTGTATTGATTCTTCCGTATTTCCTTGGGTTAGTTCTTCAAAAGTTTTAAATATCTGGGCTTCATTAAAAATTATTGCTCCTGATCTTAATTTATTTTCTTTTTCAATCCAACTAAATGATATTTTCTTGGGTATTGCTTTTTTTTCTGATTTGTTCCATCTTAATTCTTCCGGTATTTGGTATAATTTTATCGGTTTGTCTCCGAATAAGATTTCTTTTTCTCCATTAAAGTAAAAACAGGTTACTCTATTGGTTATTTCATTTGAATTCGGAAAATCAAAGTTAAATTTCCAATTATATTTTTTCCTGTATGTATCCCATAGCCCGTAAGGAATGGGTTTGTTTTTATTGGCCTCTTGTACTTCTTGGGGGATGATCCCAGGATTTTTCATTATGGATTCTTGATATTCCGGACGTAGCATACTGTATTCTGGTTCGTCTTTTAATTTTTCGACTTGTTCTTTGGGTATTTCCGTTTTCACTCCCTGGAATCTGCCCACTTCTATTTGACGACCTATACCTGCTACCCAAACCACGGCTACACCTCCCGGGGCAAAACCTACATTGATTGTTCTATAGTTTTCTTTAAACGGTTCCGGATTATCTTTACTTATAGATGGAGTAAAATATCCTTTTGTAAAAAGTCGGGCTATTTTTTCATAATCCAGTTCCGCATCTACATGATAAAAGGTTTTCTCTGCAAATGATATCCAAATTACATTTAGACGTTTGGGTAACGGCTTTACTCCGCTGCTCATACTCCTTCCCGCACTCCCCCATTCTGCATTATCTACCACTCCTGAGTATAAACTAGTATAGCCTCCTGTGGTTAATTCTAATCCCCCCATAAACACATCTACGGGATAGCCTGAGGGACAGGAAACAGTTTCCTTCCAATCAAATTCTTCTTTCATAGTTTTTTTATTTTTATCCTGACAGCTTACCACTACGGAAAGCAGTTGTAGCAGTGCTATCAGATAATGATTTTTTATTTTTAGTTTCATCGTTAAATATTTATATAATTAATGGTTTACCATTATATATCAACTTCACTTTCATACAATCCGATGCTTTTTCCGTTTCCCTCCAACCATACCGAGGCATCATCTCCGGTATGGGTGATTCGTATGGTTATTTGTAGAGGTTCTTCCGCCTTATCCTGAGTAAGCTCTTTAAATGCTTTAAATATTTAATCTTCATTAAAAGTTATTGCTCCTGATTTTAGTCTGTTTTCTTTTGTTATCCAACTAAAGGTTATCATTTTTGGTACACTTCTTTTTCTTGGCGTATTCCATTTCAACTCTTCCGGTATTTTAAATCTTTCTATTTGATAATCTCCAAATAAAATCTCCATTTCCCCATTAAAATAAAAACAGGTTACTCTATTAGTTATTTCATTTGAATTCAGTAATTCAAAGTTAAATTTCCAATTATATTTTTTCCTGTAAGTATCCCAAAGCCCATAAGGTATGGGTTTGTCTTTATTAGCATCTTGCACTTCTTGAGGAATAATCCCCGGATTTTTCATTATGGATTCTTGATATTCCGGCCGTAGCATGCTGTATTCCGGTTCGTCTTTTAATTTTTCTACTTGCTCTTTGGGTATTTCCGTTTTCACTCCCTGGTATCTGCCTATTTCTAATTGACGACCTATTCCCGCTGCCCAAACTACGGCTACTCCTCCCGGGGCAAAACCTACATTGATTGTTCTATAGTTTTCTTTAAACGGTTCCGGTTTGATGGGGTTCTTCTCCTTTTATAAGAATATAACCTTCTCCTTTATATACTTTTTTTCCATGCGCTTTTTTGTTTTTAGGTTGTGTGATAAAAAAACTTAACTAAACACCTATTTCTTTTTAATGAAAGAAAGCCATTAAAACTCAGGCTGAGTGCTAACAAGGTCATACTAACCTGTATCGGGGAAGTTCCAACGGAGCTGAATTTATCCCGGAATTTAATGCAGTAAACTTTTTCGAATGTTTTTTCCAATAGGCGCTCATTCCATCCCGACTGAAGAAGATAATTTTTCTGATTTTGTCCCCGTCTGTAGAAAGAATCAAGCCTACAAATAGGTTTTCCCGGTTTTTCTATGCTTAGTTCTATTTCTCTGCTTTAATGTTTTTCCGGCAGGTTTAAGATGCTTTCGGTGTACTTTCAAAAATTGTACTTGCACTTTAGTACGGTGTAGCTTTCTCCGTCTATTGCTAATTTAACTAAAAAGAACTCATAGCTTTAAATTTTTTTAAAGAAAATAAATAGTGATTTTTCATAATAAATAAATTTTAACAAAGATAAATATTATTTTTTTTAATGGATAAAACAGCTATAATAGATGTGATTCAAAATGCAAAAAACATAGCTATTATTCGTTAAAGATATATAACAGCCATTTTTTCTGATTTTATTTATATTTATTGAACTAGGCGTAATTAATCAAGAATATTGAATATAGATTATTTAAGTTGTTTTCCTCTTTTTCCCTTTTTTTACACAAAACTAATATGTCTTTTCACAAGTTCTTCAATACAGCAGGGTATGGTTTGTATGACTGCCTGAAGTCAGAATCAGATAACCACTAAGAATCCTTTATTAACATGTTACCCCCTGTTCAGGGTTACATTTCGCGCGCCCTAGCTGAACAAAAAGAGTAAATAAAATGTAAAGTAATGAGGCGAAATATTAAAACAATAAAGATAATGACATTACAAAACAAAGAGATATATAAACAAAAATACCTTATGAGCAAATTGTGTGTACAGGGAATAAAAAAAGAGTTACAAATTATGTAACTCTTTTTTAGCTCCTCCTGCTGGGCTCGAACCAGCGACCCTCTGATTAACAGTCAGATGCTCTAACCGACTGAGCTAAGGAGGAATTTTGTGAGTGCAAATGTAGAAGAATTTTATATATGCTCCAAATATTTTTTAATCTTTTTTTCTTCTTAAAATCTAAGTACATAAGTATCAATGAAAAAAAATTTTAATTTTTTAATATATAGCTCATATAAGATACTTTTTCTAATATAAAATAGTATTTTTGTCTCTGTCTAACTTATATAATTTATTATGGACATATCTATATTGCTTGTATTCTTATTGATTTTAGTGCTCTTTATGGGAGGTTTTCTGTTTATGTTAACCCGTTTTTTTCAATCAGAAAGAGAAAGAAGAAGTTTTGAGTTGCGTTTAAAATATTCTGAGAATATTTTACCGAACAAATTACAAGCCTATGAACGTATGACTCTTTTTTTAGAAAGAATACGCCCTTCTTCTTTAATACGACGAGTAACTCCTACGGATGATAGTAAATCTTATGAATTCACTTTAATAGAAACTATTCAAACAGAATTCGAACACAATTTAGCACAACAACTCTATATAAATCCGAATTCGTGGAAGATTATTTTATCGGCAAAGAATGCGACCCAATTGCTTATAAAAAATACCATTGAAGCTATGAAAGAATCTTCAATACAAGAAATTCAAGAGGAAATCATTAAACAATCGATGGAAGACGCTTCTCCTTTGTCTGCGGCAATATTGTATTTACAAAAAGATATTCAAGACGGAATCTAAAAAATTTTCACTATGAACATCAAATCATTGGCTGAAGAAGAAAGACCCAGAGAAAAATTATTACTGAGAGGGAAACAATCCTTATCAGATGCCGAACTTCTTGCAATAATTTTAGGTAGTGGTTCGAAATCTGAAAGCAGCATTGCTCTTGCTCAACGAATTTTATCATCCGTGAATCATAATTGGAATGAATTGGCAAAGCTAACCATACGAGATTTATGCAAATTTAACGGAGTAGGTAAAGTTAAAGCAATTGAAATTATCACTTCTCTTGAAATTGGAAGACGAAAATCCTTACAGCAAGCTTTAAAAAAAGAAAAAGTTTCTTCTTCGAAAGATGCCTATAATATTCTTCAACCTATTATTGGTGATTTGATGATAGAGGAATTTTGGGTAATTTATTTAAGCAGATCCAATAAAATATTAAGTAAAGAAAAAATTTCCCAAGGAGGAATAACCGGTACAATGGTAGATAATAGACTCATATTTAAACATGCTATAGAACTTAATGCAGTTTCATTAATCATATCCCATAATCATCCTTCAGGAAATATTCAGCCCAGCAATTCTGATATACAAATTACCCATGAAATAAAAAAAGCAGGGAACTTATTAAATATAACTTTGATGGATCATTTAATTGTTACGCAAACCTCTTTTTTCAGTTTTGCCGATGAAAATTTACTGTGAAAGACCACTTTACCTATGATTCTTATATATGTTCCTGAAATCAATGAAAGAATTAAGTATATTTTTACTTTTATTTTCGAACAAATTTTGGGAATTTCTTTCCGACTCACAGATTGCGCTATTCTCTTCGATAAAGAAACATCGCCTAAATTTTCTTACTCATTTTCAATAGTAAAAAACGAAATTCATTTTTCAGCTTGTAATTTATTATTCGAAACGGATATTAAAACACAAAACCTAAGAGAAGTTTTAAAAGACCCTTTTGCAACTGCTTTTTTTTTACTTTCAAGATATGAAGAATATTTACCATATAAAAAAGATGTTCATCATAGATTTTCATACAAAGCATCATCAGTTAAAGATAAGATTGATCCGTTAGTTCCATGGATAGATATCTTTGCTTATAAACTATTTAATACTTTAAAAAAAAACTTTCCTTCACTCAATTATAAAGCTCGGAAGTTTACCTATGTAAATACCATAGATATAGATCATGCTTGGTTATATAAAAATAAATTTTGGTTAAAAAAATGTAAAGCATTAGGAAAAAATATTTTAACTTTTCGATGGAAAGATTTTCACCAACAAATTTTAGTTTTATCAGGATTAAAATCGGACCCTTATTACATTTATCCTTATATACAAAAATTAAAAATACCTACCATTTATTTTATTTCTTTTGGATTAGGAAGTCAATGGGATACTAATCATGACCCTAAAAATTCAGCTTACCAAGAATTGATACTACAATTATATAATCAAGATTATACTACTATAGGTCTTCATCCCAGCTATTTTTCCAATAAGGATTTCACAATCTTGAAAAAGGAAAAATTAGCATTGGAAAAACTTGTAAAACAAAAAATTACCATTTCCAGACAACATTTTATAAAACTTCATTTACCCGAAACTTATGTCAACCTGATCCGATTAAATATTATAGCAGATTTTTCCATGGGTTTTCAAGATCATATCGGTTTCAGAGCAGGGACTTGTACCCCTTTTTATTGGTTTGATTTGAAAAATAATCAAGTTACCCAATTAAAAGTTTATCCATTCTGCGTGATGGATGTTACGCTTAAAAATTACATGCAACTATCTATTGAAGAAGCTGAAAATAAGCTACTAAATTTATTGCATGCCGTAAAAAAAGTAAACGGAACTTTTATATCTATTTTCCATAATGACAGCTTATCTAATCATGGAGAATGGAAGCTGTGGAAAAACGTATATGAAAAATTGATTAGTAAAGCCAATGATCTTCAAGTACAATCATAAAACCATTGATAAAACAAAATATTCCGCATGTTTGGATCAATGCCTCAATTACAGAATTTATGCAGAACTATGGTATTTAAACGTTGTTTCTCCCGATGGCTATGATATTTTGGTATTAAACGATTATGAAGCTGTAATGCCTATCCCCTACCAAAAAAAATGGGGATTTAAATTAGTTATTCAACCTATTTTTTGTCAACAATTAGGCATATTTTATAAAGAAATCATATCCGCTGAAATCTTCCATCTTTTTATATCTTTCTTAAAAAAATATAAAGTCAGAAGCTATTGCTTTAACGAAGAAAACACCCCATATTTACCTTCGCACTATATAAAGAGAGATAATCAAGTATTGAATTTAGATCGTGAATATTCAACTCTTGTAACTAATTATAATGCAAACAAAAAAAGGGTCCTTAAAAATTATTTATTATCCAATAGCAAAATTGAAGAAAAATATACGGGATCAATTGTATCAGAAAAACCAAGTAATCTGCTCAATAGAATTCTATCAGCCTCACAGCTCCATATCTTAAACACTCTTTTAGAAGAATTAAATCGACAAAAAGCGTTAAAACAATATACCCTTTATAATATAGATAATATTCCTACAGTTTATGTATGGCTCATTTTTTCCAAAGGAAGGATTATAAATTTACTGTCAGTAAGAGACAAAGAGTTAGAAATTAAAAATTCGTATGCTTATCTGATAGACGTATTGATTAAAAATTATTCCGATCAAAAATTAATTTTAGATTTTGAAGGTTCTATGATACCGGGAATAGCTCATTTCAATAAAAGTTTCGGAGCAGCGACTAATCATTATGTGTTATACAAAAATTTAAAATGGATGGATAATTTAAGCAGCTTAACTATTTTTAAAACTTCTCGTTAACTTTCCTTTTATTAGTGTATTCATTAACCTATTTTTGATAGAGTTGATTTCTCTGAACTTAAAAATAACACTATAAAAAAATGGTTTGAAATATCAAACCATTCATTGTATTATACTATCTAAAAACTCTTTTTTTAATTAGTGTTGGCTAGTAAACCGGCACGTTTAAGTAAGGACTCCGATTGAGGTCTTCTACCTCGAAAACTTATATATAATTCCATAGGGTCTTCAGTCCCGCCTTTACTTAATAAACTTTCAAATTTAGAAGCTGTTTCTTTATCAAAAATTCCTCTTTCTTTAAAGTAATCAAAAGCATCAGCGTCTAAAACTTCAGCCCATTTATAGGAATAATAACCTGCAGCATATCCCCCTTGAAATATATGTGAAAAAGATGTACTTATACATGTATTTTTGATATGAGGATACAATTGGGTTTCTTTAATCTTTTCTACTTCAAAATCTTCAATCCCTTGATCTGATGTCAACTCATCGGTATGATAGGCCATATCCAAAAGACCTAAGCCAATTTGTCGAAGAGTTTGATATCCTTGCATAAAGTTAGCAGATGCAACTATTTTATCAATTTTCTCCTCATCCAGCATATCCCCTTTTTGGTAATGAAGGGCAAAAGTTTTTAAAAATTCCTTTTCAAAAACATAGTTTTCCATAAATTGAGACGGTAGTTCAACAAAGTCCCAATAAACATTCGTGCCTGATAATGATTCAAAGGTTGTATTAGCTAAAATACCGTGTAATGCATGGCCAAATTCATGAAATAACGTGGTAACTTCACTAAATGTCAATAAAGAAGGTATTTCTCCGTTAGGACGTGAAAAATTACAAACTATCGAAATATGCGGTCTGATATTATCACTTAAAGTTTTAAATTGCCCCTTATAAGAAGTCATCCAAGCTCCTGCCCTTTTCCCTTCTCTGGGAAAAAAGTCGGTATATAACAAAGCCTGATGTTTTCCCTTATCATTGATGACTTCATACACTTTAACTTCCGAATGATATTTTTGTATATCTTCTCTTTCGATAAAAGTCAACCCATATAATTTTTTAGCTACATCAAAAGCAGCATTTAAAACCTGATGCAACGGAAAATAAGGTTTTAATTCTTCTTCAGAAAACGAAAATTTTTCTTGTCTTAATTTTTCAGCATAATAGGCATGATCATAAGGCATCATTTCAGTTATTCCGTCTCGTGAAGCTATATTTTTTAAGTCTTGAATTTCTTTTTGAGCAAATGGCTTAGCTTTATGCAACAAATCATATAAAAAATCATATACAAGTTTAGGTGCAGAAGCCATTCTCTCTTGCAAAATCAAATCGGCATAAGTTTTAAAACCTAATAATTTAGCTTTCTTGCTACGTAATTCAACAATTTTATGAATAATATCTTCATTATTATACTCATTATCTTTAAATGCTCGTTGCATATAAGCAGTATAAATTTCCTTGCGTAACTCTCGATTTGCCGAATACGTTATAAAAGGCACATAGCTGGGATAATGTAACGTAAAAACCCAACCTTTCAAATTTCTATTTTCCGCCTCTTGTTTTGCCATTTCTTTAATGGATTCCGGAATTCCTTCCATATCCTTATTTTCAGATATATGAAGAAAATAATCATTGGTTTCCTTTAAAACGTTCTGACCAAACTTAACGGATAAAATTGCTAATTCATTAGATATTTGTCGGAGATTATTTTTATCCTCCGAGGATAACAAGGCTCCATTTTTTGAAAAATCCTTATACGTTTTATCTAAAAGTCGTACTTCTTCTTGGCTTAACTTTGATTTTAAAGTTGTATCGTAAACGATTTTTATTTTTTCAAATAATTGTTCATTCAGTATGATATCATTTGCATATTCAGTTAGCATAGGAGATATTTCCTCCGCTAAACTTTGCAAATAATCATTAGTTTCCGCTGAATTTAAATTAAAAAAAGTAGAGGAAATTATGGTAAGTTTTTTTCCGACATTTTCTAAAGCTACTATGGTATTTACAAAATTCGGTGGATCAGTATTTTGAACTATTTCGTTAATTTCGTTCTTAGCATCTTCAATTGCCTGTTCAATCGCTGGTTTAAAATCTTCTTGTTTAATGTTTTCGAAAGGGATGCTTTCGTAAGGCGTATTAAATTTTTCCACTAAATTATTACTCATAATTTTTTTGTAAGTATATACTATCGAATAAAGTTTCCCCTATATACAGTTCTATATAATTAATTTATATTTGATTAAAATTATTCAAATTTACAAATATCCACTGATTCTCCAATGGATAAAAAAGTTAACCGTTTTTCTTCGGCTAAGAATAAATGTTTAATCTTATCCTTATTAACTTTTATGGCAGGAAAAGTATCATAATGAGACGCTATAGCATTTTTTGTTTTAACAAATTTTGCTGCAATAACAGCATCATATCCACCCATCGTATAGGTATTACCAATAGGTAATATTGCCACGTTAATATATCCATAGATAAATGGTAGCAATTTCATGTCTGTAGTAAGGGCAGTATCACCGGCTACATAAATTACTTTTCCATCCATTTTCATCAGGAAACCACAAGCTAATCCGCCATAGGAACCATCGGGAAAAGAAGAACTGTGGGACGCCGATACCATTTTAATTTTACCAAAATCAAATTTCTTAACTCCTCCTATATTCATGGGTATAACATTTAAACCCAATTTTTCATAGTGAGCAGTAATTTCCGGATTAGCCAATATTTGGGAATTATTGTTTTTAGCAATAGTTTCAACATCCAAAATATGATCATAATGGGCGTGAGTCAAAAAAATATAATCTGCTTTAATTCCATTTATATCAATATCTTTTGCTAGTTCATTCCCTGAAATAAATGGATCAATTAAGACCGTTGATGATGAGGTTTTAAAACCAAAACATGCATGTCCGTAATATATAATTTCCATGACTTTATCCTTTAATATTTAATGTTCTTCAAATGTAATAAATAATAATTATCTTTGAAAAAAATTAAGCAAAAATCATTATATATGAAAAGACTCTTTCCGATATTATTTTTACTTTTTATTTCAATCGTTACTTATGCACAACAAGTTGAATTTGGAGCCAAAGCCGGAATGGCTTTCGGTTATAAAGGAACCTTAAAGCAAACCGTAACCAATATTAAAGAAAGTAAAGCCACAGATAATATCGGATGGCATGCGGGTTTTTTTAGTCGAATAAAATTTTTGGAATGGTTTATCCAACCCGAGATTTATTTTTCTTCCATGAAAACTAATTTCGATTATAGGAACGATGGTGAATTTACAGCACATTCCAACCGATTGGATATCCCTATTTTGTTTGGATCTAAATTTTTAGAAGTTACCCGATTGTATGCCGGCCCTGTTTTTTCCACTTCTTTAAATGAAGATATTTCTTTAAAAGGAATAAGAAAAACAAAAACAGATGATTTTTCACTTGCCGGTCAAGTAGGAGGAGGTTTTGACTTAGCTAAGCTCACTTTTGATGTGCGATATGAATTCGGATTTAATAAAAATCAAACAAATTTTATAAAGAAGCGTACCGGTGAAGCATTTAAATTAGAGAAAAGACAAAATTCTCTGGTATTAAGTGTCGGATATAAATTTTAAGGCAAAACGTATTTCTTATTTTAGTGCCCATTCTTATTATGATTAAACTGATATGAAAAAATTATCACTTTTATTATTTTTATCTTTTTTAGCTCTTTCAATTTTTTCATGCAGAGATGATTATAATTATGATTCTGCTTCTAAACCTCTTCGTTTTTCTAAAGATACAGTTATGCTGGATACTGTATTTTCAACGGTTCGATCAGAAACCTATGTACTTAAAGTTTATAACCAACAAAACGATGATGTTGTAATTCCGAGGATTTATCTTGAAAAAGGCTCGTCCTCTCAATTTAAAATTAATGTAGACGGAACTCCCGGCAATGCAACCAATCAAAATAGTTTTCAAAACATACCTATACGGTCTAAAGATAGTTTATTCATTTTTATTGAAGTTGCTCCTCAAGCCATTAATGCATCCAATGCGTTAGCAGATGAGGACTTATTGTTTACCACCGTCGGATCTACACAAAAAGTTAAGTTACTTTCTTTAATTGAAGATGCAGAATTTTACTATTCTAAATCAGGGACTAAAGAAATAGCAAAAGATCTGGCTTGGAACAATACTAAATCCAAAGTTATTTATGGAAATTTAAAAATTACAAATGGTGCCAAGTTATTCGTGTCGGAAGGTACCAAAATATACCTTCATAAGAATGCAAATATAATTATTGATTCGGGCAGCCAACTTACAATAGACGGTTCTTTGGAACATGAAGTATTAATTCGAGGAGATCGACACGAAACCAAATACGATTCACTTCCGGGTAATTGGAATCAAATTCATCTCGCTACCAATGCCTCCGCAAAAATTAACCACTTAGTTATAAAAGGAGGTAATAATGCATTTTATTTAGAGGAAAATGCTCATTTGAACATCTTCAACTCCAAAATTTATAATTTTTTATATGGAGGAATCTACTCTGTAGGAGGCAATGTGGAAGGTAAGAATCTTGCCATAAATAATTGTGGCACTTCAGATCTTTTAGCAGAATATGGTGGAAACTATGATTTCACACATTGTACTTTTGCCAATTATTGGAATTTAAACGCAGGTGCGGGATACTCTGCCTATTTATCTAATGCTTATCAGAAATCAGGACAAACAAAATACAATTCGCTTACGGCCTCCTTTAAAAATTGTATTTTCTGGGTTAAAAATTATAACAGCTTATATTTAGATAAAAATGAGCATGCCCCTTTTAATTATATTTTTGATACTAACCTGATTAAAAATACTTCCAAAAATTTATCTATCGAAACGGACGAACATTTTGTAAATACTATTCTTAATAAAGATCCTCAATTTTATAAAACAGGATATTCGGATTGTTTACTTCTCCTTAATATAGGCTCTCCAGCTTTAGGTAAAGGCAAGTTAAGTTATGCAAAAGAAGTTCCTGAAGACATGAACGGTATATCGAGAATTAACGATCCTTCTTTAGGAGCATATCAATGATTATAAATTATATTTAAATTAGAAATTATGATTTAATGGATTGTTGATTTTCTATTAAAATACTTTTATTTGGTAAACTCTGTCGATAATTTAAAAAAAGTTTAGTAAAATCATCCTTTAATTTTTAAATATCTTTAAGTAAAACTCCGCTTTCATGCTCATAAATCATATTTCGTATTTCTAAAGTTTTATCCCAAATATTTTTAATATCTCCTTCCATATCGATCTTAAAGTTTTCAGATCCATATTGATCCAATTTATTGAAAAAATAATTTATCGTAATGTGATTGATATCGATTCCGGGAATATATGCAACCACCATGTCATTTTCTGTTAGTGTTTCTACAATAAGTCCTACTTGTAATAAATAGTATAAAGAATCACTAGTTAATCGGGTGGGTATTTTATACGTTTCAGACAATTCATCTGCCGTATAAGGTTTTTCGCCTGTTTCAAATCGTTTTATAATGAGTGTAGTAATCATTAAAAGTATAAAATCCTTATATCTTCTGCTTATGTTGCTAATATCTTTTTCAAAACTAAACTTATTTACATTTTGATAGTAAAAAGATAATTGAACCCCGAACAAGCAAATAAACCAGCTCAATTGCAGCCACAGCATTAACAAAGGTAATGCGGCAAAACTCCCATAAATAGCATTATATTTTGCTATCCAAAATTGTCCGGATATATAAAGCATTTGAAAAATTTGGAAACAACTCCCGCTCACTATACCTGCTAAAAAGGCAGCACTAAATTTGACTTTTGTATTAGGAATGTAAATATATATAAATGTAAAAAGTAAGATGATTATAACGTAGGGAATAAACTTTATGATCGGACTAATGACCATACCGATTATATTGATATTGGTAGTTGAATTCAAAAAAATTGACAATCCAGCATTGCAAATTAAAAACAAGGGAGCTATAAGAATTAAGGCTAAATAATCCGTAAATTGTCGAGAAAATTTCCTTCCTTTTTTAATTCTCCAAATAGTATTAAAATTATCTTCAATACTTACTAATAAAGTTATAACCGTGTAAAAGAGAATGATTATTCCTAAACCTAAAAATACGCCACCTTGAGCATAATCAATCGAACCGTCTATAAATTGCATAGCCTTGGAAAGAGCAACTTTCTGTCCCGTAAAATATTGAAACAGTTGTGTTTCCACTAAATTTTGAAAACCAAATCCACGGGCTATAGCAAATAATACTGCCAATAAAGGTACTATAGACAAAAGAGAATTATATGTTAAGGCGGCTGCACGAGTATTGATCTGTGAGCCGTTACTATTTCTAAAAGTTAATAAAATAGCTTTGGTAATATTGATGAAAAAAGTTTTTATATGAGGACCATCGCTTCCGTTTACCCGCCATATGTCATAGGTTAAAAAATGTAAAATATTTTTGATTTTTTCCTTTATCTTAGAATACATAAGATATTTTTCAAATTATTATTAAAAGATACAAACATGATACCTACTAGCTTCAAATAAGAAAAAATTTAATTTATAAAAGTTTATTATCCTTAACTCTTATGCTTTATAATTTAAATGAAGAAATTTTTGAGTGGAAGGTGATATTTTGAAACGATCATCTAAACGAAACCCTACCAACCAAATAATTTCTCCTGAATTATTACATAAAACCAATACTTTCTCTTTTTGAAAATTAGATACTTTATGATCCTTTAAAAATTTACTTACCTTCTTTTTACCTAATCCATTAATAGGGTAAAAATAATCCCCTTCCTTCCAATTTCTTAAAACTAAAGGAAATTCAACTTTTTGAAAATCAATACTTTCTCCTTCCTCAAATATAGCTTTATCAACTACACAACAAGTAAATTTAAACGGTTGCTTACATATCCAAGGAACCGATGGAATTAAAAAATTAACAATTGAAAATTCCGTTTTACTTCTATTA
Source organism: Apibacter sp. B3935 (assembly GCF_009827705.1). Classification (NCBI taxonomy): domain Bacteria; kingdom Pseudomonadati; phylum Bacteroidota; class Flavobacteriia; order Flavobacteriales; family Weeksellaceae; genus Apibacter; species Apibacter sp. B3935. The sequence goes on along the minus strand of NZ_WINL01000003.1, from coordinate 463,144 downwards.
GCTAACAACAATGTTCCCCTATCCACCCAAGCTTTATACTCTTGTGATTCAAATAAACTTCCTGTATGAGCATTTAGAATATTTTCACAATCTTTTTTATTAGTAAATCCATATTTGGAAAGTAAATGGTAAGACAATAGAAAATCAGCTTGTAAGAGTTTCTCTAATGAATAAGCCTTCACCCCTGTCTCAGCAAAAACTTCTGCTTTTTTTTGTAATTCTTGCACCTGTGATTCTAAAAAAGATTGAGTTTCATGTAAAATACTCATACTTTTTTCTACTTGATGTAAAAAACCGGGTGATATATCTTGAAATTCAGGAATAATCTGATGACGAATTTTATTTCTTAAATAATCCAACGTTTGATTCGAAGCATCTTCTCTCCAAGTGATTGAATGATTCCGAGCAAAATTAACGATTTCATTTCGGGTAAAAGGCAATAAAGGTCTTACAATATAATTTGCAATCATTTGCATTCCCGATAATCCCTTAATGCCTGAACCTCTCAATAGATTTATAAAAAAAGTTTCTACATTATCATTAAGATGGTGTGCGGTAACAAGATAATCAAAAGAGTGCTTTTTTATTAATTCTTGAAAATAATCATACCTTAAGTTCCTGGCAACCATTTCAATAGATTCTCTATTTTTCTTAATTTTTAAGGTATCAAAGCTTTTAATGAAAAGCTCAATATCATGATCATCACAAAAGTCCTTTACTAATTTTTCGTCTAAATCTGAATTCTCCCCTCTTAGCCGAAAATTACAATGAACTACACTAAAACGGTAAGGAGAATTATAAAATAAATGCAACAATACCATACTATCAACTCCTCCACTAACTGCTAATAAATATTTTTTTTCAACAGGTAAGTTATTCAATGAATCCGTTAACCTCATACGTTTTATTTATCCGAAAAAACTGGTAAATATCAGAATTTTAATTTTTAACAAAGATAACTGAAAAAATTTTTGAGTAAAACCTTTCATTAAGCACAATCTTTGCTATCACTATAAATTGTACAATAAAATGCTAAAATAATATAAATACCTAGATTTATTTACTTTAGAATGATTATAAATAACAAAATTATCTATAAAATTAAAAATCTATTATGAAAATTGGTTTATTTATTCCATGTTATATTGATGCTATTTACCCGGAAGTAGGAATAGCAACTTTGGAATTATTAGAAAAATTGGGTTTGGATGTAGAATATCCAATGGAGCAAACTTGTTGCGGGCAACCCATGTCCAATGAGGGCGATTACAAAAGTGCAGAAACTGCACAAAAACTATTTATTCAAAATTTTAAGGATTATGAGTACATCGTTGGACCTGCCGGAAGTTGTGTAAAGCAAGTCCGTTTACATTTTGATAATTTAGAGCAAACCGATGAGGTAAAGCAAGTGAGAAAAAATACCTATGAATTGGTTGAGTTTTTACACGATATCCTACAAGTAAAAAGTTTTCCGGGTGTTGAATTCAAACATAAAGTTGCTCTACACAATAGTTGCAGCTCTATCCGAGGATTGGGTATTGCCAAACCTTCGGAAATCATAGGAACTCCCTATAATAAATCTGCCGATTTATTAAAAATGATTGGGGGACTGGAAATAGCAGAGATGAGCAGACCGGACGAATGTTGCGGTTTTGGAGGCACTTTTTGTGTAACTGATGAAGTAGTGAGCGGAAAAATGGGTAAAGACAAAATTTCAGATTACGTAACCAGTGGAGCAGAATATGTAGTTTCTCCCGATATGTCTTGCTTAATGCACCAAAAGGGAGTTGCTTTAAAAAATGGAATCACCCATTTACCTTTTCTTCATATTGCCCAAGTTCTTAACGGAGGTCCATTTTAAACTTTGAAAATGAAAAAGAAGATTGTCAACATTGAAAAAAATTCTGCTGATTTTATAAATCAAGATAACATACACGAAAAGGAACACGATAAAAACCTTTGGAATGCCCGAGTAAAAAGAGATCGAATTGCCCAATCCATACCGGAATGGGAAGAACTTAAAGAATTAGCATCTAAAATAAAGGAACACACTTTGTCACACTTGGACGAATATGTATCCACTTTTGCAGAAAATGCCTCCAAAAGAGGTGCAGTGGTTCACTGGGCTAGAGATGCACAGGAACATAACGAAATCGTTTATAATATCTTACAAGAAAGAAAAGTAACTGAAATTATAAAAAGCAAATCCATGCTTCAAGAAGAGTGTGAAATGACAAGCTTTTTAGAATCCAAGGGAATTGAGGTTACCGAATCTGATTTGGGCGAAAGAATACAGCAGCTTTCTCATCAACCACCGGCTCATATTGTTATGCCCGCCATTGAAAAAACCACGGAAGATATCGCCCAGCTCTTTGCGAAAACCATAGGCACTGATCCTAATGATACGGATCCACATTCTCTAAACGAAGCGATGAGGAATAATGCCAGGCCTAAATTTTTACGAGCTGGAGCAGGAATGACCGGTGCCAATTTCGCCATAGCTGAAACAGGAACCTTTGTTGTCTGCACTAATGAAGGTAATGCGGATATTGGAGCAGCCGTACCTCCACTTCATATTGCTAGTATAGGTATTGAAAAAATAATTCCAAAGGTGGAAGATTTAGGAATTTTTATACGTCTCTTATCCAGAAGTGCACTAGGAACTCCGGCAACCCAATATACTTCGCATTTCACCGGACCTCGAAAAAATGGAGAACTTCATATTATTATAACTGATAATGGAAGATCTACCCGTTTAGGCATGGAAGATTTTTGGACTTCTCTTAAATGTATCCGTTGCGGCGCATGTATGAATACTTGTCCGGTTTACAGAAGAAGTGGTGGTTTATCTTATGAATCAACCTATTCCGGTCCGATAGGAATTATATTAAGCCCGACTTTCGATCTAGAAAAATATAAAGAGCTTCCGTATCATTCCACTTTATGCGGCTCATGTTCAGATGTTTGTCCCGTAAAAATTGACATATCCGATCAAATCTACAAATGGAGGAAATTGGTTGTCGACAAAGGATACATGCCTTCAAATCGAAAATATGCGCTGAAAGCAGCCGGTGCTGTTTTAGGTCATCCGCATCTATTTAGAACAACGGAAGCTTTTGCAGAAAAAGCACTGCCCATAGTGCCCGATTTTCTTATATACAGCAGTTTAAATCCATGGACTCAAGAACGTAAAATGTTTTCCATGGCAAAAAATACATTTAGAGATTGGTATATTAAAAACAGAAAAGAAAAAAATGATAAGTACTAAAGAACATATATTAGAAGCTATTCGTAAAAATAAGCCTCAAGGAACACAATATCCCTATCCTGTCATTCCTTCATTTCCCAAAAGCACAAAAGATATTAAGGAAGAATTTAAGGAAAATTTAATCTTAAATGCCGGTACTTGCTTCACCATAAATTCCATTGAGGAGGGCGAAAACAAAATTAAAGAATTACATCCGCAAGCTAAAGTAATTTGTTCTTCTGCCATCGAATTTCCTGGAAATAAAGATTTATCCAAAGTAACTGATCCTCATCAATTGGATGATGTGGATGTTGGAATTATTCGTGCGGAATTTGGTGTTTCAGAAAACGGTATGGTCTGGTTGACGGAAAAAGGTATGATGGTTACTTCTTTAGGTTTTCTTTCTCAACATTTAATTATTTTGTTAAAGCCGCAAGATATAGTCAGAGACATGTATGAAGCGTATGCAAGAATAAATCTTCGTGATAATAATTATGGTTGTTTTATGTTAGGTCCTTCTGCTACGGCTGATATAGGAGCTGTTATGGTTAGAGGAGCACAAGGAGCCAGAAGCTTATCGGTATTTTTTATGTAGTTTTATACGTTACCGAAATATAAACAAATGAAAAGTAAAAAAGAGGAGAAAATTAATTTCTCCTCTTTTAAATTCTATCCTATTTTTATTGGATTATAACTTTTCTGTTTACTTCAAAATCATTTCCCATTACTTTTATTATGTAACTACCTGATTTTTGAATAGTAATCGTCAATAAATCGCTGTTATAGGAATTGACAATGGTTTGTAATAAAATTCCGTTTAAAGAAAAAACCATCACTTTTTTTATTGCGGATTTATAATCGTTGGATTTTATATAAACAGTTCCCGAAGAAAGAGTAGGATAAATTTCTAAAAAATCTCTGGGTTGATATTCGAAACTTTCCACTTTTAAATTATTTCCCCATACCATTTCCACCCACTCGGGATGGTCTATATAGGGATTACGATTTTTTTGTTTACTATAAATAGCTTCATTCATGGCTATTTCTCGATCGCTGACAGGATCCATCACATGCCAAGTCAGCAATATATTTCTAAAGGTATCGGTAAACACTTGATTTTTTGTTCTATTAAACATATCAAAACTCCAAGAACTGATTTCATCTTCATATCGGGTTGCAAAATAAAAGAATGCTCGAGCTATATCCCCCTTAAATTCATCAATGGGTTCAAAAACGACTCCTTTATACCCTTTTGAATACCCTGAATTAGCATTGCTACCCAATTGAGATCCGTTTTTGGATACCCATTTGCTGTTACCTACTCTACCAAACGGATAATCGCTTCTCATGGCATTCACTTTTCCGTCCGTAGGCCAAATATGAAAGGCATCAGACAGCATGGGATTTTTTTTATAAAATACAGATTGCGGTATCAGGTGCTCTCTATTATAACAATCTCCTTCTTTAGTATAATTTCCGCACTGATCTACTCCAAACCGATAATTGTAGGGATCCGCACCGTTAGGTATCTCAGAATAAATATCCAAAACAGTTCCGTCGTTTTCATACCATTGATCACCAAAAGCACTCATAGACTTATATAAATTCCACAAACCTTTATATCCAATGGGTACATGTCCCTGTTTGATAATTTCTTTCAAACTTGTTTTTAAGTCATATCCCGTACCGTATGCATCCGCATAATAGTTGAGAGGTATTGACTTACTTTCTATAAACGGTATCTCAGCTTGCTGAGAATAAAAAAAACAGGTGGATAGTACAATCCAAAATAATAAAATTTTCTTCATATTATTTGTAATTTTAGCGTTGGTAATAACTTTGATAAAGTTTTTAACTTTTGTTCAAGTTAAGATAAATATCTCACTAATTATAATTATTTTTTTATATGATACAGGCAAATTTCACCTCATACGAATTACAATTTAAGCGTCCGGCAGGAACTTCTCGTGGAACATTAAATTCTAAGCTAACTTATCTTTTAAAAGTTCAAAATTCAGATACGGAATATGTTGGCGAATGTAGTTTTTTTAGGGGTTTAAGTGCTGATTCCGAAACGGAATATGAGCCTAAACTGCAATGGGTATGTGATCATATCAATGAAGGAAAAGAATTTTTGCTAATGAATTGTCAAGAATTTCCTTCCATACAATTCGGTATTGAACAGATTTTTGCTCAAATTGAAAGCAGGAAAAAAGGAATGTTTTTTCCTTCTGAATTTACCGAAGGAAAACAAGGAATTAAAATCAACGGATTAATCTGGATGGGAAACTTGGACTTTATGCGTGAGCAAATCCAACAAAAACTCGAACAAAATTATAGTTGTATAAAACTTAAAATTGGTGTTAACTGGCAAGAAGAATATAAAATATTACAAAACTTACGGAAAGAATTTTCTGCTTCTCAATTGGAATTGAGAGTGGATGCTAATGGCGGATTTTCTTTTGAGGAAGCAAAAAAGGTATTAGAGCAACTGGCTCAACTTGAAATTCATTCCATTGAACAGCCTATTAAAGCCGGAAATGAAAATCAAATGGCTGAATTATGCAAATATACTCCCACTCCTATTGCTTTAGACGAAGAATTGATCGGTAAGTTTTATAAAGATCAAAAAGAAAAAACGTTAGAAATTATAAAACCCCAATATATAATTTTAAAACCTTCTTTAATTGGCGGATGGAAAGGATCGGAAGAATGGATTGAAATAGCCGAATCTAAAAATATAGATTGGTGGATTACTTCAGCCTTAGAATCCAATATTGGATTAAATGCTATAGCGCAATGGACTGCTTTATTTCATAAAGATATGCCGCAAGGTTTGGGTACAGGAAGTTTATATACTAATAATTTCCCTTCTAAACTTTCCGTAAGGGGTGAATATCTATTTTATAATCCATAAATTGAAAAAAGTATCCTTTAAATACTTCTGAAATATATAGTCTCATTGATAGTAATCATTATCGTATAAAGATAAAAAATTTCTTATGATTCATCTGAATTTTTCAAAACCTATAGACGTGAATGCAATACCTTGTCAAGAAAAATGGCAAATAGATATTGTTGATTTTTTAAAAGATTGGTATTCTGCTTCACCCACTATAATCACAAAGACATCCGGTTCCACCGGAACTCCAAAAAATATTGAACTGACTAAAAAAGCTATGGCTGAAAGCGCAAAGATGACGGGTACTTTTTTAAATCTCAAAGCTAATGACAGCGCTCTTCTTTGTATGCCTTCTTCCTATATAGCAGGTAAGATGATGTTAGTAAGAGCTATCGTTTGGAAATTGGATCTTTATTGCATTAAGCCCGTATCTCATCCCCTTGAGAATGTTAACAGAGAATTTACCTTTTCTGCAATGACGCCTATGCAAGTTGAAAATTCGTTAGACAAGCTTTACCTTATAAAAAAATTGATTGTAGGAGGCGCTCAGCCTTCCGCTCAATTGGTATCCGAATTAAAAAACCAAACTACCGATATTTATGAATCTTTTGGAATGACGGAAACGATATCTCATATTGCACTTAAAAAAATATCGGGTCATGCGGTAAATTCGGCTTTTAAAGTTATGCCCAACACTAAAATTCGTGTGGATGAAAGAGGTTGTTTGTGTATTCTTCCTCCATTTTTGGATGAAGAAATTGTAACTAATGATCTGGTTTCGCTCATTTCTGACAATGAATTTGAATGGAAAGGAAGAATGGACCATGTAATTAATTCCGGAGGAATTAAAATTTTTCCTGAACAAGTCGAAAAACAACTGAAATCTATTATTCAATCTGATTTTATCATTTCATCCGTACAAGATCCTGTACTAGGTAATAAAGTAGTGATTGTCATAGCCGCAAAAAAAGATATCAATTTGGAAAAACAAATTTTAGATTTCAATTTCGAAAATAAATATGAAAAACCTAAAGAGTTTATTTATGTAGAAAGCTTTGCTAAAACTCCTACCGGAAAAATCATCCGAAAAATATAAGTTCTATCTTTATTTCAATTCATTTTAAAATGAATCTTTATCTTCAACTAAGTTTAATTTTTAGACTGAAGAATTAAGGTATAAAAAAAGCCTTATAAATAAATTATAAGGCTTTTTTGTCAAAATATTTGAGTATAATCGTACAATTTCTATTTGATTTTCAAGAACCAACGCATACCTGCAATAATTTGATTTCCATTAATTCCATCTAAACCGTTATATATTCCGTTAAAATTGGTTCTGTTATATGCATACATAAGGTGGAATCTAAGGTCTTTAATAGCCGGATCTGTAAATGGATAATATTCAACTGCTGCTTGTACACCTCCATTAATATAGGAAGAAGAATTTATTTGATCTCTTCTTTTATTCCATACTCCTTTAATTAAAGGTTTTATCTTTCCTAAATCGTATTTAAAATTAACTGAAACAGAATTGTCTCTAACATGTCTTAATCCTAAATCTTCATTTTGAACGACATCCCCGTAATCCATATCACGATCTCCCATATACCAATCTAATTCAGCTGTAAATTTTTTAAGATTGATTTGGTTACCAATGGTTATCCAGTTATAATATTTGCTCGCATCATGTTGAAAGGCTCCGTATCCATATCGAGTTCTAAATACATTGTTGAAAAGGCTACCTTCCCATAAGAATAAACCTGCTAACGATTTATTTTTATATTTATCGGTAGCAAATTGAGGAGCATCCGAATTTACTACTTCAAAATTTAAGGTTTGTCCTGCTACTCTATAAGCTACATTAACCCCCGTTTTATACGCATCCAGGTCATTATAGGTCATAGTATATAAGTAAACATCAGCAGCATTATAGTCAAATTCAAAAGTACCGAATTGTACTGCTTGTTTACCTACACGGAATGTTAAATTTTTTCCTGCATCAATTTCGAAATATGCTTGATCGGTTGCTGATGAATAGTTATCTCTGTACAATGCGTTTTGAGGGGTATTTAGTCTATGACGTACCCTGTAACGAAACCCAGGAATTATTTCACCTTCAAACCATACTTTTACAGTATTTCCTCTGAAACTGCTTTGATCCGTTTTACTTCCTTTAAAAGTAGCTTGATAATCTACACGAGTATCAAACATAATATTTAACATTTTGTCATCTTTCAATAACTTATCCAGAACGGATTTGAAAGATGGTTCATTGACAGTGTTTTCTCCTGTACTTGGATTGGTTTGCTGTCCGAACATGGACAAACAAAATAAACAATTAGCCGCTATGAGAATTTTTTTCGTAATACTTAATTTCTTCATAAATTTTTAATATTCTGTAAACATTCTTTGTATTTCCTTATAATTATTTGTTTTGGTTAAAGCAAGCATCAACAATACTCTGGATTTATACGGATTTAAGTACCAAGATGCTGTAAATCCATATTTATCGTCATCTACTTCATCATATTGAGCAGTTGGTCCCATTGAAATTCGGGAGGAACGAACTACTGCAATCCCTCTCTTTACTGCATTTGCAAGTGCATTTTGTAGATCGGTGGTAATATTTCCGTTACCAACTCCTGCGGTAACTATTCCTCTTACTCCGGCATTAACTGCAGCATCTACAAATAATGACTTAGCGTTGGAATAACTTAAAATTACTTCAACTCTAGGCAGTTTAGTTATGTTAGTTATGTCAAATTCTGAATTTATTGTATGTCTTTTTACAGATTCCCGGGTATAGATGGGTTTACCGTTATACACGATTCCCAAATTCCCATAATTTGGATCTTCAAAAGTTCCTACAGAAAGAGTATGCGTTTTGGTAATATCATCAGCCCCTATAATTTTATCATCCATTACTACCATTACTCCTTTACCTAAAGATTCCGGCGATCCAGCACATGCAACTGCATTGTAAATATTTCTAGGACCGTCTGCACTAATGGCAGTAGATGGACGCATGGAACCTACTAATACTACAGGCTTGTTGCTTTTTACGGTTAAGTTAAGAAAATATGCTGTTTCTTCTTGTGTATCGGTACCGTGGGTAATTACAATTCCGTCTACATCTTTTTGTTTAAGCAATTCATTAACTCTTTTCGATAATTTTAGCCAAACATCGTCATTCATGTCCTGACTTCCGATATTTGCTATTTGCTCTGCTTTAATGTTAGCAATGTCTTTAATGGAAGGAACTGCTTTTAAAAGTTCATCTACTGTAATAGAACCGGCTGTATATGCCTGAGTTACAGAGGATGACCCTTGTCCTGCGATGGTTCCTCCTGTTGCTAAAATGTAAATAGTTGGTTTATACTGTGCGTTAACCGCCATAAAAATAAACAATACAAACAAACTGAACAAATTTTTTAAACTTTTTGTTTTCATAGTTAAATAATTATAATTAATATTTGAATTTATTTTTTTGAATTTTTCCATGCTTCTACGTATTCGTACATTGTTTCGGAAAGCTTTTTTCCTATAGTTTTATAATCATCGTCATCTAAATTTGCTAACGATACTCTTACTGACCATTCCGGACCGGCAAAACCTCCTCCATTTAATAATACTATGGAAGATTTTTCGGCTAATCTGAAAAGTATATCTACGGGTTCAAAATTCTTTTCCAAGAAAGTAACAAAATCTTTATCGTAATTTTTAGATGCCCATTCATGAATATCTATTTCACAATAGTAAGATGCTCTTTCCGGATCGGGTTTGATAGGTATATTCATTCCTTCCCAAAGTAGATTAAATCTATGTTTTACTAAATCTGTACACACTTTTTTATAGTGATTTTGCTTATCCAATAATGCAAACGATGCAAACAACATCATTTGTATTTGTTGAGGTAAGGATAATCCTGCAGTATGATTCAATGCAACTTGACGACTGTCTGCTACTAATCGGTCAATAAATTTCAGTTTTTCAGGATATAAAGTCAAACTGGAATATAATTTTGCAGTTTTAGCTTTTTCTTTTTCAGGTATAGCTTTTAGCATTTTATCATAAATGTTATCTTCATATAAAGCAATAGCCCCTAAACGCCATCCTGTAGCTCCGAAATATTTTGAAAATGAATAAACACAAAGTGTATTTTGTGGTAATTCGTTCATTAATGAGCTAAATTTGGGAACAAAAGTACCGTAAACGTCATCCGTCAATATCATTAAATTTGGATTGAGGTTTTTAACTACTTTTATGAGATATTTTCTACTCTTATCGCAAATTTCTACTGAGGTGGGATTACTTGGGTTAACAATGAAAAAGGCTTTGATGGTTTTGTCTCCTAATTTATCTAATTCTTCATCCGGATATTGATAGTTGGAAGTTCCGTCGCTATTTTTTCCTGTACCATGCACATAAGTAACCTTAAAGTCATATCTTTTTAATTCAGGTATTTCTAAGTAAGGAGTAAAAACAGGAACTCCTAAAGCAATATGATCTCCTTTTCTTAATAAATAGTTTTCCATCAAAGAATCAAAAATATAACACATGGCAGCCGTTCCTCCTTCTACGGCAAAAATATCATATTTACCACTTCTTTGCGGATTATTCCCGCACATTTCTTGAATGAGGTAATCGTGAACTATGGGTTCTATGTGTTTTAACATCCTTACCGGACTTGGATATTGATCTCCGATAATTCCTTCCGCTAATTCGTGTGCCCAACTGTCGCGATCGTATTTATGTTTTTCTATACCGTATTTGTAGGTATTTTTTAAATGTTCAATACCGGGTTGGTCTTTATTTTTTTCCAAAAATGCTTCAAATCTTTTACCTATTCCTTTTTTTTCGGGTATCCCCGCCAATCCTTCGGGTTTATTTAAGGTTCTTTTACATTCTTCTATTCCGAACCTTCCTAAGGTAAAAAATGCTTCTCGAGGAACTGTTGCTATCCAATTGGGATTTCCGCGACCTGCATTTAACATGGTTCTGGTGGGTTTGGTTTGTTGATCTGAGGCCAATTTAATCAAATCATTTTTTAACTCAAAAGGGCTTAGTTGTTCTAATTGCTGCTCTTTACGACGAGAGGTTTTTAGTTTAGAAATATCCATTGTTATTTACTTTTTTCTTGTTTTACTAATTTTTACGTGTTCAATGGCTAGCTCATTAACAAAACAATTACTACTCCCCATATAATAAGTAGTGTATTACCAACGGCATAAGTAGTGGTATAAGACAGGGCCGGAACTTTACTTTGTAATGTATCTTCCAAGGCTCCCAATGCAGCAGTTGTAGTTCGGGCTCCTGCACAAGCACCTAAGGTAATGGCAGGATTGAATTTAAATACATATCTTCCCAATAATATACCAATGAACATGGGTACGATACTTACAAATATTCCTGCGATAAATAAGCTTACTCCGGCCGTTTTCAATCCTGAAATAAAATCGGGTCCTGCATTTATTCCCACTACGGCAATAAACATATTTAAACCCAAATTATTCATCAGCCAAACTGAGGGGGAAGGAATGTATCCAAAAGTAGGTCGCAAGGATCGTAACCATCCGAATATAATTCCCATAATTAAAACTCCTCCACTGGCACTTAAACTTAAAGGAATATTTCCGGTACGGATTGATAATGACCCTAATAATCCTCCTAAAAAAATACCCAATCCTATATATAGAATATCAGTAACATTAGTGGGTCTTTCCGGATAACCTAAATAGGTAGCAAATTTATCTACATCTGTTTTCCTGCCTTCTATTTCCACAATGTCTCCTCGTTGAATGGTTACATTTTTTAATAAAGGAATTGTTGTTTTTCCTCTATGTATTTTTAATATGATTACTCCGTGTCTGTTTTTATTGTATTTTAAGGTATGTAAACATTTTCCGATTATTTCTTTATTGGCAACCATTACCTTTAAACTTTCTACCTTAAAATCCAATAATTCCAAATCTGCTACTTCTTTACCAACCAGATTTTCATCGGATAAAATGGTATCTAACGGTCCATTTAAAACCATTCGATCTCCTCTATTGATAGTAGTATCGGGAGTGGGATCTGAAATAATTTCATTGTTGGAAGCTGAACGAATTTGTTCAACATAGACGGGCCATCCTTTGTTTACTAGTAAATTTTCAACCTCTTGAACGGTGCGTTTTTGATTAAAAAATGAACTTCCTGCTTCAATTACTCTAAAAGTTGCTCCATCGTAAGCATATTCTAAACTTGAATCATCATCTTGTATTTCTCCTCCTAATGATTCTTCATATTTTTTGGTTTGCCCTATAACATCTTTTCCTAAAAGTTTAGGTCCAATGGATGATAAAAACCATGCTGTCCCTGCTGTTCCAAATATATAAGTTACTGCATACGCAACGGGAATGTGATTTATTAATTGTTGTTTTTGAGAAGAGTCAATACTTAACTGATTTATTGTATCGGATGCAACACCAATTACTGCTGATATGGTATTAGCTCCGGCTAATAATCCTGCTGCATTTCCTACATCAAAACCTGCAATAATTGCGGCAACCCATCCCACTAATAAACAAGATACACATACTAAGGCGGCAAATGCAATTTGCGGCAATCCTTCTTTTTTTAATCCGTGCACAAATTGAGGACCCACACTATATCCAACGGCAAATAAAAATATGAGAAAAAATGCTGATTTCACGGTAGGCGAAATGGAAATACCCAGCTGTCCGATTAATACCCCCATTAAAAGAACGCCCGTAACGGCGCCTAAACTAAATCCTTTAATTTTTATTTGTCCGATTGCAAAACCTAATGCTAAGGTGAGAAAAATAGCTAATTCAGGAGAACCTTGAATAGTTTTTAAAATCCATTCCATATATCTTGTTTTTTAATAAATATTTTTTAGGTTAATTAGAGATAAAAAAAGAAAATAATATTTTTTATCCCATAAAATAACTCTATATAAAATACAATTAATATGCCAACAAAATGAACTTATATTTTTTCACTATTCTTATTAATGTCTAAAAAGTTCCCCCTTAAAAAATTTATATTATGTTCGATATTTCAATGAATTTCTTGATAGTATATATAACTAAAAAAGAAAAAGCAATTGATTTCTCAATTGCTTTTCAAGGTTATATTAGTCTTTATACTTATGAGGCCCCAGCATATTTTGCGGGTTTAAAATTTCATCTAATTTTTCTTTTGATAAAAGCTTATTTTCGAGCACTAAGTCATAAACACTTAAATTTTTCTCTAAGGCTTCTTTAGCTATCTTAGTGCTGTTTTTGTATCCTATATAGGGATTTAATGCTGTAACGATTCCTATACTGTTTAATACCATATCTTTGCAATGTTGTTCATTAGCTGTTATACCGTCGATACAATTTACACGTAAACAATCCATTGCGTTCATTAAGATATGAACTGATTCTAACAAGCTGTATGCGATTACAGGTTCCATTACATTTAATTGGAGTTGACCGGATTCTGCCGCCATAGTTACTGTTAAATCATTTCCAATAACTTTAAAGCATGTTTGGTTCATTGCTTCCGGAATAACGGGATTAACTTTTCCCGGCATAATGGAAGATCCCGGTTGCATAGCCGGTAGATTGATTTCATTCAATCCACAACGAGGCCCGGATGATAATAGACGTAAATCGTTACAAATTTTTGAAAGCTTGATGGCTACTCTTTTCAAAGCTGATGAGTAAATAACATATGATCCGGTATCCGGGGTTGCTTCAACTAAATTTTTCGCAGATATAAACGGTAATTTTGTTATTTCCGCTAATTTTTTAGCACATAATTCAGCATATCCGGGGATTGCGTTTAATCCGGTTCCGATAGCTGTAGCACCCATATTGATTTCTAAAAATAAATTAGAATTTTGGGTCAACCTTTCCACATCTTCACTCAACGTTTCTGCAAAGGCTTCAAATTCTTGTCCTAAAGTCATAGGTACTGCATCTTGCAATTGGGTTCTTCCCATTTTTAAAACATGCATAAATTCTTTTCCTTTGTTGCGGAAAGATTCAATTAATTGTTTTAAATGATCAATTAAGATCATGTTAGAATTAATTGCTGCTAATTTTATAGAAGTTGGATAGGCATCATTAGTAGATTGGGAAAGGTTTACGTGATCGTGAGGGGAACAGTATTGGTATTCTCCTTTTTTATGTCCCATTATTTCTAATGCAATATTGGCTACCACTTCATTTATGTTCATGTTGGTTGAAGTTCCTGCTCCTCCTTGAATTACATCACTAGGAAATTCTTTGTCGTATTTACCGGTTATAATTTCCTGACATGCTTTTACAATTGCATTTTTGATATTTTCATCTAAGACTCCTAATTCGCAATTAGTCTCTGCTGCCGCCCATTTTACATAAGCTAACGCTTTAATTAATTCCGGATAATTAGATAATTTTATACCTGTTATATGAAAATTGTTTACAGCCCTTTGAGTTTGAATTCCATAATATGCATTTTCAGGAACTTCTAAATCTCCTATCAAATCGTTTTCGACTCTGTACATAATTTTTTATTTATAATTTTTTTACGGTTGTTTTTTTATTTTTAAAATAGTAAATAAGCTAAACCAAAACCTACACTTACGGCTACAATGGTTGCGATAAATCCCGGTAATTGGAAAGAGTGATTGACTACGTATTTTCCTATACGAGTAGTACCGGTACGATCAAAGTTTATTGCAGCTATTATGGTTGGATAATTTGGAATAAAGAAATATCCATTTACTGCCGGAAACATAGCTATCAAACTAGGGATAGGTATGCCCAAGGAAACCCCTAACGGCATAAGTGCTCGTACGGTTGCTGCTTGACTAAACAGCATGATGGACATAATAAATAAGGCTATTGCAAAGGTCCACGGATATTCTGTAACCATAGTGGTTAACAATCCTTTGAAGAAATCTAAATTTCCACCAAAAAAAGTATCACCCATCCAGGCTATACCAAAAATAGCTATTACTGCTTGCATTCCTGCAGAGAAAATGGAACCGGTTGCTATTTTTTCTACATTGGTTTTAGTGAATAGTAAGATACATCCTGCTGCTGCCAACATAAGTATTTCTATGATATGAGGCATAGCCATTGGTACACCATTAAAAGTGGGCTTCATTCCGTCAATTGAACCAAATACCACTATTCCTACAACACTAACCAAAAAGATGATCACAGATAGTTTTGCTCCAAAACTTACTTTATTTTTGCTGCTTTTTTCTTTGATTTCTAATAAGCCTTCGTTTATTCTTTTTTGATATTCAGGATCTTTTTCTAAATCAACTCCTATAAACATTTGTACAATTGCAGCAACTATAACTCCAATTAAAGTGGAAGGGACTGATATCATTAAAATATCCGTAAGTCTTAATTCAGGGTTTTTTACCATAATTACACTAAGTAAAGCTGCCGTAGCTGCAGAAATGGGACTTGCGGTTATGGCTTGTTGTGACGCGATAACCGAAATGCTTAACGGTCTTTCAGGCCTCACCTTTGCATCGGTGGCTACTTCTGATATTATAGGCAACAGTGCATAAGCTATGTGTCCTGTACCTGCAATCATCGTAAAAATATAAGAAACAATAGGGGCTACTATAGTAATGGCAGGAGGATAAGCTCTTAAAAGCTTTTCAGCGATATTAACCATATAGTCTATACCCCCGGATGCTTGTAAAGTACTTGCTGCTGTAATTACTGCAACTATCATTAACATTACATCTATGGGTGGATTTTGCGGCTTCAGCTTAAAAACAAAAACTAATACAGCCAATCCAAGACCTCCGAAAATACCTAATCCTAAACCTCCTTTTCTCGCCCCGATAAATATGGCTGCCATTACAACCATAAATTCCAGCAAAATCATTAAAGTGTTACTCATCTAAAAATTAATTTTATTTAATTTAAAACTAATAATATGTATAATATTTATAACAAATCTTAGTTTTAATTATTTAATAATTGCAAATGTAAACAGATAATTAAGATTTTCATTATTTTTTGTAAGTGATGTTATTTGTATTTTAAAAACAATATAATTACCTTTGTAAGTGAAAAATCTTACTTTTTTGAACATGGAGAAGCTGATTACTACCATCCCTTTTTATGCTATATTAACTGAGGAGGAGAAAATGTTTCTCTCTCAAAATTGTAGTATTGTTGACTTTGATTCCAGAGAAGCTCTTTTTAAACAGGGCAGTTTTGCGGTTAATATATATTTTGTATTGGAAGGGTATTGTAAATTGACGTACCAATCCGGCAATAAAAGAAAAATCGTTTATATAGCCCGAAAGGGTGAAATTATAGGTAAGGATTATATATTATTGGAACATTATCCTTACAGTACCCACTCGCTTACCGCTTCTAAATTAATGGTTTTTCCCAAAAACTTGTTTCAAAAAATCTGTGAATTAAATAAATCATTTTATCTTAAAATCAGCAATAAATTAGAATTTAAACTACGGGAAACCATGGAATGGTTAATTAATCTTAGTTTTAAAAATGTGGAAGGAGCTATGGCTATGTTTATTTTAAAATTTTGTAATAAAAATTTTAAGGACATCAGTTTAACTCGAACCGAAATTGCTGAAATCATAGGATATTCCAGAGAAAGCATTATTCATACCCTTACAAAGTTTGAACAAGAAAAACTGATCAAAACGAAAGGCAAAGACATTATTATAAAAGATATCGAAAAACTGGAAGAAATAATAAAATACGGATAAATTCAGTAATTATTAAAAAACATAAATCAATTCTTGAATTGTTAATTAACAAACAAATCATATCTTTGTATTGATTTTTAAAAATTATTGATGAATTTATTCAAAGAGTATGGCCTATCAGAAGATTTGTTAAAGGCCATAACAGAGTTGGGTTACACTCAACCCACTGAAATCCAAAAGCAAACCATTCCCTATTTATTATCCAAGGAAGAAGACTTAATAGCTTTAGCACAAACCGGTACAGGTAAAACTGCTGCATTTTCATTACCTATATTGGAAATGATAGATCCCTATCAAAAACATGTTCAAGCCTTAATTCTTTGTCCAACTCGTGAACTGTGTTTACAAATTTCTAAAGATATTGCCAGTTATTCGAAATATTTATCCAAAATACGTTCATTGGCAGTATATGGCGGATCTAATATTTCTGAGCAAATCAGAGGTTTGAAAAATAATCCTCAAATTGTAATAGGTACACCGGGAAGGGTTAATGATATGCTTAAAAGAGGGGTTCTAAAAATTAACCAAATTCAATGGTTGATTTTAGACGAAGCAGATGAGATGTTATCTATGGGCTTTAAAGCCGAATTGGAAACAATTCTTAAAGAAACGCCTAAAGAAAGACAAACTTTATTATTTTCAGCAACAATGTCTAAACAAGTAGAGGCTATTGCTAAAAATTATATGAAGGGTGCACAAAAAATATCAGCAGGAGGAATTAATGAAGTAAAGAAAAATATTACTCATAAATTCGTAATGGTGCGTGACCGTCAAAAAAATAACGGGTTACGAAGAGTATTGGATGCCAATCCCAATATATATTCAATTATTTTCTGCAGAACGAGAGTGGAAACTCAACATGTTGCAGATTTCTTAATGCACCAAGGATATGCAGCTGATGCTTTGCATGGAGATTTATCACAATCTCAACGAGATATGGTGATGAAAAAATTCCGATTGAAAAATTTACGAATCCTTGTTGCTACGGATGTGGCAGCCAGAGGGTTGGACGTAAATGACCTTACTCATGTGATTCATTACTCATTACCTGATGATCCGGAAGTTTTCATCCATAGAAGCGGTAGAACCGGTAGAGCAGGAAAAGACGGAGAATCTATAGCTATTATTCGTCCTAGCGAAATGGTTAAATTTAATCGCATTAAAAAGGAAACTTCTATTAAGGTAGAAGAAATGAAAATTCCTACCAAAGAGGATATTTTAAAAGCGAAAGAACTTTATTTATCGGATAAGCTGCTTAATTCCGATTTTGATTCCGAAGAATTTGAACTTTCCACTATTCCTGATCTATCCAACATTTCTAAAGAAGAACTTTATAAAAGGGTAATGTTCCTTGAATTAAAATCAACTTGGGAATTCTATAAAAACGAGAAAGATATTGCTCCTATTGATAAGAACGAAAGAGCAGCCGAAAGAGGTAAAAAATCTTCCACAAGCCGAAACAGAAAGGATAGAAAAGACTCAAAAGACGGAAATAAAAGAAACAGAAAAAGTAAAAAAGGGAATTTCACTCGTTTTTTCTTTAATTTAGGCAAAAGAGATAATCTTAACAAAGTAACGGTTATTGACTTAATTAATAAAAACACGAAAGGTGCGAGAGCGGATATTGGCGAAATTGATATTAGAGATAAATTTACCTTTTTCGAAGTTGACGCCAATTATACTGATCAATTATTAAAGAAAATTAATCAGTTAAGTTTTAATGGTAAAAATATGTCATTGGAAATAGCTCAATAGAAGGATTAGTTGAAATTTCTAAATTGTTTAAATTATTTTAAGCTACCTAAAATATACCATAAATGATGAAACTTATAAAAAAAATTTTTGTCATCTTATTGATATTCATTTCATTTACTGAAATAAATGCACAAATAAATAATCAAAAAGTTGAAAAAATAAAAGTTTACGGTAATTGCAATATGTGTAAGGAAACTATTGAAAAAGCCGGTTATGAAGCAAATATTTCTGCTGTATTATGGGATCCGGGCACTAAAATTGCAACTATAACTTATGATGATACGCAAACATCTTTGAATGCTATTTTGAAGAAAATAGCAAAATCGGGGTATAGCAATGAAAAATATAAGGCTAAAGATTCCGATTATAAAAAATTACCGATATGTTGTCAATATTAAAAAGATAGTAAAAATAGTTTTAAGCGTTCTTTTAGAGAATTTTTTTAATTCTCATAATTTAATACATTAATTTATCAATTTAGAGAACTCAATTTTATTGAGCTCTCTTTTTTGTTTTAATTCTAAATTTACTCTGCAAAAAAAGGAACTGACTTCAAAAAGCCAATTCCTTATATTAAAAAATTAATTTATTAGTTCAAAAATTTATGAGGCGGTTGCTCTTGGATACCATACCGTACACATAATACCTTCACTTGCTACCTTAGGATGGGCGCAATTTGATTTCTGAAATTTAGAACATTTCAAACAATCATCTTCTCTATGAGGAATCACTTTAAATTCGTATGAATTACAAACTTGATTTTGGCTTACTGCAATTTCTTTAATAGTACATAACTGCCCATTCAAAAAATGCTCACAATTACCACAGCATTTAGCTAACTTTAATTCCATATCAATTATTATTTTATTTAAAAACTTTGATACAAAATTATAAATTAAGATTCAAAGATTTATTCTAAATAACTGATTTAAAGCAATTTATATTTAGAATAAATTAATATAATCGGTATAATCATTCTAAATACTCAGGTATTTTTATGAAGTAATTTTTTTACTACAATTTTATCGACCGGTAATGGGATGCTATCTAAGGTAATTTGATCTAAAGGCATCCATTCTATTTGATTTATGGACTTTTCTATTATTTGAAGATTGGAAAGATCATTACATTCCACTTTATAGTACACGGTAAGTAATTGACTATCGGGAGTTAATTTAGATTCCAGGAAAAAATCTTGAGTATAGAAATGCTCTTTTACTGTAACTTCTAAATTTAATTCTTCTTTAAATTCTCTAATCAATGTATCCCGAGTTCCTTCTCCTAATTCCAATCCTCCACCGGGCAATTTAAGTAATGGTTTTCCCGCATACATTTCGTGTAGAAACATCAAACAATTATCTTTTATTAAAAGTCCATATACTCTTACATTTAATTTTGTTATCTTTTCCATGCATTAACCATTTCTCGTTTTCCTTTAGGTCCTGTTAATTTTTCTACGTCAAATCCTACATTTTGCATAGCTCTTCTTGCGCTTCCTTTACTGGAATAGGTAGTTAGCAATCCTTGTGGTGCCATCCGATCGAAGATTTGCTTAAAAATATCTTCTTCCCACAGCTCGGGTTGAACTCTTGCTCCAAAAGCATCGTAATAAACTACATTTATATCGAAAATAGGTAAATTTCTTAATTCAAGAAAATCTGCCTTAAATTTAATGATAGTAAAATTTTTATTAATTTGAGTTTCCTTCCCCCACTCTGCTTGATGTAATAATTGATAATATTCCTCTGCTTTTTCTTTATTTAGTAAAGTCCCGTATTGTAACTCTTTAATTTCTTCATGTGTTAGAGGATATTTTTCCAACGTATAATATCGAACTGTCAAATCCTTTTCTATTGCTTTATATAATGTTAAAAAAGCATTTAAACCCGTTCCAAAACCCATTTCCAAAATGGAAATCTCAGAAATTTTTAATTGATCTAATCCATGAGATATAAATACATGTTCTGCTTCTTGCATGATACCATGACGGGAATGATAAGTCTCATTCCATTCAGGAATATGTAAGGTTTTAGTACCTTCGGATGTGGTAATAATGGTTCTTTCTAACATAAAACGTAAATCCATTCAAAATTACAACTCTTTTTAATCTATCAAATGATTTATTTATTAATTTTGAAATGTTCAATAAACAATTTTAGCAAGTTAAGTAATGAAAATAAATAAAATAGCAAACTCCAGATTAGATTCAATCGATCCTAATGACTCCCCTTTTGGAGCCAACATATCTGATCATATGCTCATATGTGAATACGAAAACGGTAAATGGGGAGAACCGGTTATTATGCCTTATGGTTCGATGAACTATTCTCCTGCTTTGATGGCTCTTCATTATGGCCAAGCCATCTTTGAAGGAATGAAAGCATATAAGGATAAAAATAATGAGGTTTTTTTATTCCGACCTGAAAAAAACTTTGAAAGATTCAATAAATCTGCGGAACGTTTAGCTATGCCGCAAATACCTAAAGAAATTTTTCTTGATGGACTTTATGCTTTAATTGATTTGGATCGGGGTTGGATTCCTACTAAACCGGGTATTTCTCTATATATTCGTCCGGTTATGTTTGCTTCTGAAGAAATGTTTTCAGCAAGGATATCTAAAAAATATACTTTTGCTATTATGACTTCTCCTGCCGGACTTTATTATGATAAACCCTTAAAAATTAAAATTGAAGATTATTATACTCGTGCAGTAGACGGAGGGGTTGGATTTACTAAATGCGCCGGTAATTACGGGGCATCTTTTTATCCTACATTTCTAGCTAATCAAAATGGTTTTGATCAGGTAATTTGGACCGATAGTAAAAATCACAGGTATTTTGAGGAATCCGGAACTATGAATGTTATGGTAAGAATCGGAAACACTATTTACACCCCCCCTACTTCCACAACGATTTTAAGCGGTATTACCAGAGACAGCTTAGTACATTTAGCCAAATATCACAATCTGGATATTAAGGAAGAACGGATATCTGTTGACGACATTGTAAATGCATATCAAGAAGGTACTCTAAAAGAAATATTCGGTTGTGGTACTGCCGTGGTAATTTCAAGGTATTCTCATTTGGGCTATCAAGATTCTATCATGGAGTTGCCTCAATTATCGGATGAAGAGAGTTATGCCGTTTTTCTTAAAAAACAGTTAGTGGGTATACAAACTAATGAAATTGATGATCCTTTTGAATGGAGATATAAAATTTAAAATTATAATTATTTATAACCCAAAAATATTTTTTTACTAACTTCTGGAACAGTCTGTGATTCAGAAGTTTTTTATTACCTATGTATAAACCTATGAATCATTTTAACATTAAATCAATATTTAGTAAATAATGAAAGTTAATTCCATAAAAAACATACAATTTATATTCATAGGTATTTTATTCATATTCAATATTTTTCAATCGGTAACACTTCCTTTAATTGATGATGAGGCTTATTATTGGGTTTGGTCGAATCATTTGGATTTTGGTTATTATGATCATCCCCCTATGATTGCTTTATTTATCAAGGCGGGATATTTATTTTTCAAAGGAACTTTGGGAGTTCGATTTGTATCGATTATATCTTGGATAGTCGTTTATTGTATTTGGTTGTTGATTCTTAAACCTAAAACGTTAAAAGAAAATTATTTATTTATAGGACTTTTTGGATCTGTCGGATTTTATCAAACGTTAGGATTTATATCTACTCCCGACACTCCTTTGCTTTTATTCTGTTCTTTATTTTTATGGAGATGGAAATCATTTACTGAGAAAAATAATCTACTAAATGCTTTATTTTTGGGCTTATCCATGGCACTTACCATGTATTCTAAATATCAGGGAGCCTTATTGATTATTCTAACTTTTATTCCTTTTATCCCTTCTTTATTAAAAAATAAATGGTTTTACTTCAGTTTGTTGTTTTCTTTGCTTTTATATATTCCTCATTTATATTGGCAGTATGATCACGATTGGGCATCTATAAAATATCATCTTTTTGAAAGGAGCAAACAAAAAGCTGTTACTTATCCATTCATCAAATGGATACTTGGCATACTTATATTAGGTAACCCTTTGCTTCTCTATTTTTACGGTAAAAGTATTTTCAAACGTTTGGGTAGAAATAAACCGTGGATAAGATCTTTACAATGGATTAGCTTGGGTGGAATCCTTTTTTTTAGTTTATTTTCATTTAGCAGAGTAATTCAACCGCAATGGAACTTAATTATTTATATTGCACTCATTCCTTTAACTTATTTAACGTTTAAAGAAAAAAACAATGTTTGGATCACCAGACTTTCTTTTGCTTATATTTTACTATTGTTTTTTGTGCGAATATTATTATTCTTTCCCGCTGTCATACACAAAAGTCCCATGTATAAATTGAAGGAATTTGTTTTAAATGCTAAAGAAGTAACGGAGGGATTGGCTGTTTTTGAACGCTATCAAAAAGCGGCTGCATACAATTTTTATACACAACAACCTTCTTGTTGTTTACAAGTTTATATTCATAGATATTCTCAATACGATATTTGGAATTCCGAACAAAATATTCAAGGAAAAACTATTACATTTTTTGGATTGGAAGAATTATCTCCCGTTTACCTTGTTGATGAGGATGGAAAAAACGAATATTATAAAACTGTAGATAAATTTTATTCTTATTACCAAATAAAATGTGAAGTACAGCCCACTAGTATTTCACCCGAAGAAGAATCACAAACACTCGATGTTAAGTGGACAAATCCTTATAATAAAGAGATTAGTTTAGGTGATGATACTCCTCAAGAACTAGCATTTTTATTTTTTAATACTAAAACTTTTGAACCACAAAATATAATTTCAATTAATAAAAAATTAATTCTTCCGCCTAAAAGATCTACAGAACAAACTTTATTTATTGATGTTTCTCAAATTCCTCCCGGCACTTATAAAGTCTATCTGATTTTAAAACCCTATAATTTATTTGGAAAAATTATCTCTAATGAAATGAGCCTCCATGTTCCTTAATTTTTTAGTATTTTTGATAAAATATTATATGGTACTTATTCAAAATATACATAAATCT
This sequence comes from Apibacter sp. B3935, assembly GCF_009827705.1. Taxonomy (NCBI): domain Bacteria; kingdom Pseudomonadati; phylum Bacteroidota; class Flavobacteriia; order Flavobacteriales; family Weeksellaceae; genus Apibacter; species Apibacter sp. B3935. The sequence goes on along the minus strand of NZ_WINL01000003.1, from coordinate 439,423 downwards.
TTTGGTTCCCTTGAAGTTTTAAAAGGTGTTTCTCTCCATATAAAAAAAGGTGAAATAGTTACCATCGTGGGAGAATCAGGTGCCGGTAAATCAACTCTTTTGCAAATCATTGGCACTTTAGACAAACCGTCAAATCCCGAAAGATATCACAGCATTATTGAAATTGATAATTTACCCATTACTCAATTGAGAGATAAGGAACTTTCTTTATTTAGAAACCAGAATATTGGATTTATTTTTCAATTTCATCAATTATTACCAGAATTTACTGCACTGGAAAACGTGATGTTACCCGGAATGATTGCCGGAAAATCTAAATCTAAATTAGTTAATAAAGCAAAGGAATTATTAAGTTACCTGAAATTATCTCACCGTTTGGAGCATAAACCCGGTGAACTTTCCGGTGGTGAACAGCAAAGGGTTTCTGTTGCCAGGGCATTAATGAATAATCCTAAAATTATTTTAGCGGATGAACCATCAGGAAATCTTGATTCCGCGAATGCTGAAGATTTGCATCAATTATTTTATCAATTAAGAAAAGAATTTAATCAGACTTTTATTATTGTGACGCATAACTCTCATTTAGCTTCTATGGCAGATAGAAGTTTACTTATGAAAGACGGGATAATAGCCAATGTTTAATGGTAAAATGGTAAATTAATTGAATAGATTCAACGATATCAATTTATAACATTTTATTTAGCTTTTTCTTTAAAAAAATTTTCAAATAAGATAGTAAGCAGAGTGTCTGTATTTTTGATTCCCTGCTTTAATCCAATTAAAAACTTATTTTAACTATATTCCAATAAAAAAAGCATCAAAAAATACTTTTCTGATGCTTTTTTATTTTAAAATTTTACTTATAACATTACTATTCCTTCGATGGAACTTGCTTCTTTATAATATTCAATAACTGAAATTGAATCCGTTACATACATAGTAATGGTTATGCTTGTATATTTACCGTTTTTACTTTCTTTCATTGAAAATGAAGCTCCGCTATGATCAAAAATTTTATGCAATTGAGCCACTTTTTTGCTTTCCGTTGGAATTATAAACTTAAACATATAATTCCCCGGAAATGTATGTTCTTTGTCTAACTGTTCTTTAAATCTTGAATAAAAATCTTCAGGATTTTCGCCTTTATTGGCAAATATTTTTATATTGTCATTCCTATTCATGGTTACCCTTAAATCAAAACTAAAGCCAAATAAAATTTATGACAAAATAGCATGTTGAAAATTATTTTAGTTATTTATCATACAATTTATTATATAAATTGATGTATTTTTCTTTAATAAATTTTCTTTTTAATTTTAAGGTTGGGGTTAATTCTCCTCCATCTACCGACCATATATTTGGGGTAAGCTCTATTTTTTTAATTTGCTCCCATTTCCCTAAATTTTTATTTACCTTTTCAACATCTTGCATGATTCTATCTTTAATTATCTTATTATTAACAATTTCTTCTGGCGAAGCAGAAGAATTTAATGGTAAATGTTTATAACTAATATATTTAGAAATAAAATCAAAATCAGGCTGTATAAGCGCACAAGGCATTTTTTCTCCATCACCAACAACCATGGCTTCTCCTATAAACCGTGATTGCTTAAGGTTATTTTCTGTTACTTGTGGAATAATATATTTTCCTCCGGAGGTTTTAAATATTTCTTTTTTTCGATCGGTAATTTTCAAGAATCCATCTTTCATATAACCTATATCTCCTGTCTTAAGCCAACCGTCTTCCGTAAATATTTCTTTGGTTTTTTCTTCATCTTTATAGTACCCTAAGAAAACATTCGGCCCTTTGGTTAGTATTTCTCCGTCCTCTGCAATTTTAACCTCATATCCGTCTAATAAAGGCCCCACCGTTCCTAATCGGTAGACTTCATCATTTATACCGTTTACTGAAATAACCGGAGAAGTTTCTGTCATTCCATATCCTTCCGTAACGAGTAACCCCGCGGCAGAGAATACTCGACAAAGATTCTCAGATAGCGCGGCACTTCCACATATCATTAATTGAAGATTATTACCTACTGCTTCTCTCCACTTTTTAAATACTAAAGCATCTGCTATTTTATGAGAAAGGCCTGCCGGTTTGAAGGGTTGATATTTTTTAGCCACATTGAGTGCCCATAAGAAGATTTGTTTTGTAATCCAACCGGAAGAAGTTCCTTTGTTATATATGGATGCATACAATTTTTCAATTACTCTCGGCACCACTAGAATTACATCAGGTTTAACTTCTTGAAAGTTTGAAGCTAATTTATCTATACCTTCTGCAAAATATATCCCATAACATTTATACATAAAGACATAGACTACCATTCTTTCTAATATATGACTGATGGGAAGAATACTTAAAATTCTGAATTTCTCATCATTTTTCATTAAAAATCTGGTATGGCATCCCATTACATTGGATAGTACATTTCCATGTGAGAGCATAACGCCTTTGGGTCTCCCTGTAGTTCCGGAAGTATAAATTAACGTCATCCATGTATCGGGTTTTATATTATTTTTTAAAGTTTCAACATCTTGTTGATTAGATTCCTCTTCACCCTTTTCTTTAATTTCCGACCAATGGGGTACTCCTTTTATCTCATCGAAGGTAAAAATATTTGAAAGCGAAGGGCAATTTTCCTTTATATTTTGTACTTTATCATATAACTTTTTGTCAGAAATCAGACAAAATTTAGCTTCACTGTTGTTGAGTATAAATGTTAAATCGTCATCGCTCATGGTTGGATATATAGGAACACTTACCGCTCCTATTTGTTGTATGGCAAAATCCATAATCATCCATTCTGTTCTGTTTACTGACGTAATTAAAGCTATTCTGTCTTCAGGTTTAATTCCATACTTTAAAAGACCTCTACTAACTTGGTTAACCTGATCTATAAGCGATTTTGTTGATATTCCTTCCCAAACTCCATTTTTTTTTGATGATAAGGAAACTTCAATCGGCCTATTTTCTAATTGATAATATAAAATGTCAAATAGCCTAGCGACTTTCATTATGTATTCATTTTAAAGCGCGAAAAATACAAAAAAATAATATATTAGCAAAAATCATCTTTTTTCCTGATTTGTTAATTAGAAATAAAAAATCATGTATTCTATCTTGTGTAAATGAAAACTGATTAAAACTTATTAATTAGAAGTAATCAGTTTTCGTAATTTAACTTTTTTTAAAATTCAATTTTTTTATTTACCATTGGAATAAAGGCCTAGAGTCCATTAAAGCATTGACTTCTTTTTTTACTTTATTTATCACCTTTTCGTTTTCCGAATCTGTGATAACTTCATTTATAAAATCCGCTATTTTTATCATATCGTCTTCTTTGAGACCTCTGGTGGTTACCGCTGCAGTTCCCAAACGAATACCTGAAGTTACAAATGGACTCCTGTCATCGTAAGGAATCATATTTTTATTACATGTTATGTCTGCTTTTTCTAATACTTTTTCGGCAGCTTTACCTGTAATATTTTTATTGTGTAAATCAATTAGCATAAGATGGTTATCAGTTCCTCCTGAAATTATAGTAAAATCTCTTTCTATCAATGCTTGAGATAAAGCCTCGGCATTTTTAACGATTTGATGGGTATAAGCAAGGTATCCATCACTTAATGCTTCAATGAAAGTTATCGCTTTTGCTGCTATTATATGCTCTAAAGGGCCGCCCTGAGTTCCCGGAAAAACAGCTCCATCTAGCACTTGTGACATCATCTTTATCTCTCCTTTAGGCGTTTTATGTCCGAAAGGATTTTCAAAATCTTTACCTAACATAATCATTCCTCCTCGCGTACCTCGTAACGTTTTATGAGTTGTAGTGGTAACTATATCACAATAAGGTAAAGGATCACTTAAAATTCCTTTAGCTATTAATCCTGCAGGATGTGAAATATCAGCCATTAATATTGCTCCTATTTCATCTGCTATTTCTCTAAATTTTCGATAATCAAAATCTCTGGAATAGGCTGATGCTCCCACTATGATCATTTTAGGCTTTTCTCTCCTGGCTGTTTCAATCATATCTTCATAGTTGATGCGCCCATCATCTTTATTTACTTTATAAAAAACCGGGTTGTAATTTATTCCTGAAAAATTAACGGGAGAACCGTGAGTTAGATGTCCGCCATGGGCTAAGTCTAACCCCATTACTTTGTCACCGGGTTTTAAACAGGCTAGAAATACGGCTGCATTTGCCTGTGCTCCGGAATGCGGCTGAACGTTTACATAAGAAGCACCAAATAACTTTTTAGCACTTTCTATGGCGATTTCTTCTATTTGGTCTATTACTTCACATCCTCCATAATATCTCCTTCCCGGATATCCTTCTGCGTATTTGTTTGTTAATACAGATCCGGCGGCTTTCATTACTTCGTCGCTGACAAAATTTTCTGAGGCTATCAATTCAAGCCCTTTGGTTTGTCTTTGTTTTTCTTTTTCGATCAGTTCGAATATTGTTTTACTTTCCATAACATAGTTTACTTTATTTTCTATATGATTTTTCCCAATTCCATGCATCTTTAACCATATCTTCTAAAGAATGCTTAGCTTTCCAATTTAATATTTGATTGGCTTTATCGCAACTGGCATAGATGCTTTCTACGTCTCCATTTCTTCTGCCTCCTATAACATAAGGTACTTTAACCTTATTAACCGCTTCAAAGGTATTTATTATTTCTAAAACGGAATTTCCAAGCCCTGTTCCTATATTAAATACATCATGCGATAAATCTCCTTTATCTGCCAGTAAATACTCACAAGCATTTACATGAGCTTTCGCAAGATCAACCACATGAATATAGTCTCTTATGCATGTTCCATCGGCGGTGTTATAATCGTTCCCAAATACGGTTAATTCTTTTCTAATTCCAGATGCTGTTTGTGTAATAAATGGCATTAAATTACCGGGAATTCCTTTCGGTAATTCTCCAATTAAGGAAGATGAATGGGCTCCTACCGGATTAAAATATCGTAAAGAAAGAGCTTGTAAGCTACCCGTAGCAGAAACTTTTTCAATTATATCTTCCGCCATTTGTTTGGTGCTTCCGTAAGAAGATAGGGCTTTTTGAATTGGTGAGGTTTCTGTAACAGGTAATTTTTCAGGCTGTCCATAAACGGTTGCAGAGGATGAAAAAACCAATTTTCTTACCTTAAATTCATTCATTACTTCCAATAAATTCATAAGAGATATCAAATTTGACTGGTAATAGGTCAGAGGAATTTCCATGGATTCTCCAACTGATTTTTTAGCTGCAAAATGTATACAGGCAGAAATATCGTTATTATCCGTAAATACTTGATGTAATTTATTATAATCACCTATATCGTATGAATAGAATTTGGGTTTACATCCCGTAATTCTTTCTATTCTTTCTAATATAAATAATTCTGAATTACTCAAATCATCTATAATTATCGGTTCAAATCCTGATTGAATCAATTCAACTACCGTATGAGAACCTATGAATCCTAAGCCCCCAGTAATTATGATTTTAGTTTTATTCATAAGTCATGAAATTTATCTAAATATTTATTTATAATTCTTCACTCTTTTGATCCTGCTTTTATATATTACATCCGTAAGCATAGGTACTTCTTCCACTTCTACGTTATAAGTATCTAAGCCTAAAGCAGCGGTATCAGATATTCCTATATATTTGACCATGTTATAAAAGCGTAAGATAAACCTTTCTTTTAATGAAAACAAATATTCTTGATTGAAAACTCTATCAATAAGGATATATTTAAAATCTGCAGGAATATCATATTTTTTCAAAGATGGATAATTGCTTGACAAATCTATTTTTCCTGAGATTTTTAAATCTTCAAGTACCTGACTAAAATAAATATTTATTAATGGAACTACTTTGAATCCTAATTTAAAATTAACTTTATATAAGGTATTGGGTATTAATTCTAATACATCATATTCAAACGTATACGGGTTTGTATCATTTTCAACTCTAAGGAACCAATAGTAATCTGCTCTTTTAGGATTTTTATTGACTATAGAAAATAAAATTTTTGCTTCTATTTCTTCTGATTTACCTGCTCTACTTATATATACTAAATGGGTTGAATATTTCGAAATATCTTTATCGGTTTTCATATCTTGTATAATAGGTAAATAAGGTTTTATATTTACGTATTGTACGTATTTATTCTTCAATTTTCGTCCATTATACCAAATATACATAGAAAAAGCAATCAAACCGGCCAACATCATGGTAATCCATCCGCCTTCTTCAAATTTCAACGCATTGGCATAGAAAAATCCTCCTTCAATGATAAAATATATGATTGCAAATAGTAAAATAAAAAATATATTTACTTTTTTGCTATATAAATAGAAAAGTAATAAAATGGTTGTCATCAGCATAGTGATGGTAATTGCCAAACCATAGGCCGCTTCCATTTTAGAAGATTCTTTAAAATAAAATACAACAAAAATACAGGATATGAGTAATCCCCAATTTATGGCCGGAACATACATTTGACCCTTTTCGTGAGTGGGATATTCAATTTTTTGCCTCGGCCAAAAATCCAACGACATAGCCTCGCTAAATATAGTATAAGATCCTGTTATTAAGGCCTGGCTTGCTATAACCGCTGCCAAGGTAGCCATCCCTACTCCAATGATTACAAAGTTATCGGGCATCATCATAAAAAATGGGTTTCCTCCACTAGCTGCTTCTACAGGATGTGACAGAATCCATGCGCCTTGTCCGAGATAGTTTATGATTAAACAAATTTTTACAAAGCCCCAACTTATCCTGATGTTTTTAATTCCACAATGTCCCAAATCGGAATATAATGCTTCGGCTCCGGTAGTACACAGAAATACAGCACCCATAATTAGTAAAATCATATGTTTAGCTTCTAATGCAGTTTCTGCACTGTCTCTCACAATAAGCATTAATTTAACAGCATAATAGGGATTTATTGCTTTTATTACATATAAATTAGGTATAAATTGAATAGCACCCAGTAGTAACAACATGATAAACCAGAGGGTCATGATCGGTCCGTAAAATTTACCTATGGACTGGGTTCCAAATTGTTGAACGACAAAAAGAACTATAAGTATAAATATGGTAATGGGTATGACTTCTGTATTGGGATTATAACTTTTAAGTCCTTCTACTGCCGACATAATGGTCATTGAAGGAGTAATTACCCCATCAGAAACTAACGTTGCGGCTCCTAAAATGGCTACTATGTACAGCCATTTATTCTTCATCTTTTTGACCAGCGAATACAACGCTAGAATTCCACCTTCTCCATTATTATCAGCTCGTAACGCTATTACCACATACTTTAGGGTTGTTTGCAATGTTAACGTCCAAATGATGCAAGATAAAGCCCCTATGATAAAATCTTCTGAAATATGATCTGTGTGATTGGCGGCAACTATGGCTCTCATTACATATAATGGAGAGGTTCCTATATCACCAAAAACTATCCCGATGGTAACTACTAAACCTATAAAAGTAAGTTTAGATTTCTTAGAATCAATCTGCTGCACAATTAGTTATTTTAATTTACTACTAATTTGCAAAGTTATATTTTTTTTAAGTTAAATTTTTTTATATACTGTTAATTTAATTAAAATAGAACCGGAAATTTAGCTCATTAATTTAACTTCAATGTTGCCAGTACCGGATAATGATCGGAAATAGTAATTGTTTTATCTACATAACATTGCATCGGCGTAAAGTTATTACTTGCAAATATATAATCAATTCTGATGGGATAATAATAATCATAAAAAGTCCATCCTAATCCTTTCCCACTTTCTTCAAATACATCTGTCAAATCTTTTTTCAAGGTAAAATATTCATACGATAAGGGTACCGAATTTAAGTCTCCACACACAAGTACGGGATAGGGTGATTCTTTTATATATTTTGAAAGTAAATCTATTTGAACTTGATGTTTTTGAAAACCTTTTATTAATTTTTCCGTTATCAGTTCTAAATTATCTCCAAAATGTTTTAGGCTGTTGGCTTTGAATAAACTTTTAGAAAGATTCATGGGTTCTAAATATATGCTGAAACATCTTATTATATCCTGATCTTTCTGTATATCTACCAAGCATGCAAATCCATTACCCGGCAGTATTATTTTTTGTTCATTTATAATGGGATATTTTGATGATATGCCAATTAAATCAAAGGCAGCATTATAGCGTTCAGCTAAAAATATTTCTTTTGATCTCCATTGTCTGGTATAGATTTCGTGAAAAAATGCAATATCAATATCTTTTTGATGGATATAGTTTTCCAGGGCTTGTAAGTCTTTATTATCATTTGCATATCTAATATTATAGGTTAAAATTTTAAGTTCATTATTTTGAATCGGTTGATTATTCAATTCCCCAAAATGAACGTATTTTTTTATAGGAAACAGTAAAAAAAGGGTGATAATAAAGAAGGGTACAAAAATTAATTGTCTTTTAATAAGCCAAAATATAGTGAACAAACAATAAAGAGCAATTAGTATGGGATATATAAGAGCCAGTAAGCCTAAATATGGAAATGTCTTGGGTTCAATAAATTTATTAAAATAAGTCAGAAACAGTAAAATAGCTATACTAAGATGTATTATAAGAATTAGATAATTTAATTTGCTTTTTTTTATAATCATCATATTCTTAACTATTTCATTTGGAAGAATTAAATAAAAATTCTTTTTCCTGTTTCGTCAAACTATCATATCCGCTTTTTGAAATTTTATCCAATATAGTATCGATCTGTTTTTGTTTCTTTACTTTGTTATAATTAAATTCTTCATCAGATAAAGGTCTGGAGTGATGCGATGTATATTGCTTTTTATCGTTTTTTTCAATTTTAAATTTAGGTTTATCTAGTTTTTTAAAATAAGATCCGACATGGCTGACAATCTTCTTAAAATTGGGAAAAGGAAATACTAGAAAATCATTTCCTTTTTGGAAAGACTTCATATAAAAAAATCCAAAACTTGCAGCTGCTATTCTTGCTATAAATACTCCGATAAGTTCATTATAGTTCAGCAAATTAACAACATCAAAAAGCACAAACACTATTCCTACGACATAAAGAGGTAGTTGATAGGGTATGGGATATAGGGATATTTGCATTTTTGGATTGTATGAAATTATTGCAAATAAGCAACTATAAACACCCAACATTCCACCTTCTAAAAGGGTATATTCCTGATCGGTAACTACATTTGTAAGTAAAAAAGCTATACAACCGATTAAATTGCCATAAATGAAAAATTTTAAAAAACTTGATCCACTAAAATATATTTTGAAAATTTTTTCCACAAAATAAATAATCATTGCGGCAATTAATAAATCCCAAAGATTAGTATATATAAATGGAAAGGTTATAATAGTCCAAATAAATGGAAGAAAATTATTTACAGAAACCAAAACATATGAAGTTATTGAAAAATCAAACGTTTTAATTAATAAAAAGTTTAAAATCCAATAAAAAAATGAAAACAACACAGAGATGAAAATAAGTTTAACTCCTTCTGTTCCATTTTTATAATAATCCCATATATTTATCATCTTTTTGTCCATACAACTGATTTAATTCCAACGATATCTGTTTTTTAGCCAATGACGAGTCAAAAAATAACCAAAAACGGCTCCTCCTAAATGAGCGAAATGTGCTACATTATCTCCTTGCGATTGTTGAATTCCTAAATATAATTCTAATAAAACCATAATCGGAATAAAATATTTAGCCTTCATTGGGATCGGTGGAAAGATTAACATTAATACGGAATTAGGAAACATCACTCCAAAGGCTACTAAAATCCCATAAATGGCTCCACTGGCTCCCACCATTGGGGTGACTAAATCTACATATAGCTTGCTTGCAATGTATTGATTAGTCCCTTGAGGCAAAGTATTCAACCATGCATATGCTTTTTGTTCCACATTATTATTTGATATTTCATAACTTAATTTTGCGTATTTGCCAACTTCGTTTAAAGGAACATTGGCAGATACTAAAGAATCATACACTTGCTTGAATTCAAAGTAATTAACTAAATTAAATAAAGCAAAAGCTCCTAACCCACAAACGAAATACAAGATCAAATATTTTTTAGCTCCTAAAGACTGTTCTACAGCAGATCCAAACATCCACAGAGAAAACATGTTGAAGAAAAAATGTGTAAATCCTCCATGCATAAACATATGTGAAATTATTTGATACCAATGAAAATTGGGGGATAAAGGGAAATATGCTCCAAAAAGAACCGTGAGATCTATCCCGCGAGTAGATAATATATATGTTGCTATAAAAAACAGAGTGTTTAATAGTAAAAGATTTTTAGTTACCGCTGGTATGGTTCTATTCATTATTTTAAAAAATTAATTGTTCTAAATGATGGTTATTAATCGAAATTTGGCATGGGCAATATTTCATAATTTCTTTTTCCAAAAGGATTAAATTTAGGACATCCTAAAGTTATGAAATTCTCCCAAATAGGTAAGAAATGTGACGGTTGTATAAATTCATTTCTTTTTCTGGCAGAAACTTTTGAAATGGTTTTACTAAAAAATATAGAAAATTCTTCTTCGGAATGTTCAGATAATTCATTTAATAAATAGTCAATTAATTCAATTATTTTTTCCTGCATAACATCCGATGGTATTGCTGTTATCGTCAGTAAATCTTCTTCAATTTCCATATCCAAACCCTCTGCAAATAATGCGGTTTTAATTGAATCTAATTTCTCTTTTTCAAGATCATATACCGGTCTTTCTATGGGAAACAATAATTGTTGACTTAAGACATTCCCTTTCGAGTTTTTCATATGATTTTCATATAAAACTGTCTGATGTATTCTATAGGGATCTAAAATCCATACATTGGAATCTTTTTCAGTAATCCATCTTCCATTGGATAATCGTAATAGTGACGATTCGGTGATAGTTTCACTAGGATTATCAAACATTTCAGAAGTTAAAATTTCTTGTCTGGAAGATGCATATAATTCGTTCAAATTGACTTTTTCGGCACGTGACGGTTTACCGAGTTTAGTATCAAATGGATTATAGGACGAATTAATATTTATTTTAGGTTCAACAACGGGAGTATCTTTTTTATTAAAGGAAAAACTCCAATCAGGATTTTGATCAAAATCTAAGCTTGGAACAACATTATAAACCCCAAGGGATTTTTTTATGGCTGTTCTTAATAATGCATATATTGAGCCCTCGTCTTCAAATTTAATTTCTGTCTTAGTCGGATGAATATTAACATCTATTCTTTCCGGATCAATTTGTATATAAAGAAAAAATGAAGGCAAAAACCGCGGCGGAATTAATCCTTCAAATGCATCTTGTACCGCCTTATTTAAATAGGTTGACCTGAAAAATCTCTGATTTACGAAAAAAAATTGTTCTCCTCTTGCTTTTTTAGCACTTTCCGGTTTTCCAATAAATCCATTCAATTTAATCCAATCTAACTGTTCTGCTATCGGGATCAATTGATGTTGAATTTTTCTGCCAAAGATTTCCGAAATTCTTTGTAATAAACTCCCTGAACGAAGCCTGAACATTTCTTCGTCATTATTAAATAATTGAAATTGTATATCTTCATGTGCTAAAGCAACTCTATGGAATTCGTCTAAAATATGTCTAAATTCAACGGAATTGGATTTTAAAAATTTTCTTCTTGCCGGTACATTAAAAAATAAATTTTTAATTAAAAATGTGGATCCAACTGCTGTATTTACGGGAATTTGAGAAATGATGTCTCCTCCTTCAATAATAATATGAGTTCCTAATTCATCTTCCTCTTTACGAGTTTTTAATTCAACTTGAGAGACAGCTGCTATGGAGGCTAATGCTTCTCCTCTAAAGCCTTTGGTGTGAATATGAAATATATCTTCTGTAGTTGTTATTTTTGAGGTTGCATGTCTTTCAAATGACATTCTTGCATCAGTTACGCTCATTCCCACCCCATTATCAACTACCTGAATTAGATTTCGACCCGCTTCTTTTATGATAAGTTGAATTTGCGTTGCTTTTGCATCGATAGCATTTTCTAAAAGCTCTTTTACTACAGAAGAAGGTCTTTGTACTACTTCTCCTGCCGCTATCTGATTGGATACATTATCCGGAAGTAAGTGTATTATATCAGGCATACTACAAAGTTATTAAAACTATTAGAAACCTCAGCACATCCTTTTACTTAATAAAAAAAGAAAGAAAAATTATTTAATTAGCAATAATTTAAAAAATACTAAATTTATTTCACAAAAACTAATCAGTTACCTATATCTTAAATAATCTGCTTTTTTACAGGCAATTTTTTCTCTTTATTATAAAAGTCAACAAAGTTTTCATAGCCAATATATTTACATAAGAAATCTAATATATGCCTATTAGGTTCTCCTGTAGCTTTTTCTCTTCCTCCAATATATTTATCGTAATATCTTATAAATGTCTTTTCACTAATACATGTCTTATATTCTTTCTCAATCTTAGAGGAAATATGTTTTGAAAGAGGTGTTTTTAACACAAGTAATGATTCATTTTTAGCTTTATTAAAAGCCTCATAAATGATCTTCTTAATTACATCCTTATTCCCCATATCTTAATTCTAATAGTTAGTAAATTCCTTATTGCAAGTAGTAACAAATGAAGCAAAATTTGGAAAAAGTCTTAAAAAAGTCTTTAGTATGTCTTTATTTTACTTTATATTATCAGTTACTTTGTATTTAAAATTTTTTAATATATTTTATAGCAAATATACTAAATGTATTCTAATAAGAAATAAAGAAGTTGTAGTGTTTTAATAGATTTGGGAAGCCTGTTAATTACTGCACTTAATATTTCTTGCTTCCCTAATACATAATAGTATTTTAAATGCTAGAAAATAGTTAAAATTAGTTAGTAATCTAAAAATTTTATCTCAAATTTTTAACAAATAAAAATTAAATAAACATGAAAAAAATAACAGCATCCATAGTAAGTTTATCTTTAAGCTTATTCATGGTATCATGCAACGACGATTATAGTGATATACCTATGCAAAAATCTCTATCTGCTGAAAATACATTAAACAGTCAGACACAAAAAGAGGAAAATAATTCCGATAACAAGGAAATTGGAAATTATTTAGTAGATATGGACATCAGCGGTGAAACTGCTCAAAATCCTGTGAGAAGAATGGACATTAGCGGTGAAACTGCCCAAAATCCTGTAAGAAGAATGGATATTAGTGGTGAAACTGCCCAAAATCCTGTGAGAAGAATGGATATTAGCGGTGAAACCGCCCAAAATCCTGTAAGAAGAATGGATATTAGTGGTGAAACTGCTCAAAATCCGGTAAGAAGAGTGGATATTAGCGGGGAAACTGCTCAAAATCCTGTGAGATAATATTAAATTCATAATAAAAAAATGATAAAATTACAAATTATATAAGACGTTTAATTTTATCAATAATTTACAATTTTATACGGCAAGGAATATGTATATTCCTTGTCTTTTTTTATAATTATCTATAAATTACTTAACAAATATATATTTTTCACGTATAATAAGTTTCAATATTATAAGTTTATATTTTTATATTTAGGGAATAATGAAAACTTTTATCATATTTTTATCCTATATCTTTATTATATTGCTAAATTTATCTTCGTGCAAGGATTTAATTACACGAAAAAAGAAATCCAATGAATTAATTAATACAACAAAAGCACTCCCTTCTTCAATAATTGACTATTCTAATGAAACAATCCAATTAACTCATAAAGAGATTTTTAAGCTAATAAAAGAAAAAAATAATAAATCTTTAGCCAACATTTATTTTCAAATGGGTCATTATTATTTAAATAAAAATAAAAGTGATAGTGCATTTTATTATTTTAATCATGCAAAAGAAGCCTATTTACTTGATAATAATAATGTCTTTATCGGTAAAAGTTTAATTGACATGGCCATCATCCAAGCAAATGAAGGAGATTACATAGGAAGTGAAGAGACCGCTGTTGAAGCATTACGATATATTAAAAAATCTCAACATGATGCTTCCTTATCTGCTGTATATAATTGTTTAGCCATATCTAAAACAGAACAAAAAGATTATGATCAAGCAATAATTTATTATAATTTGGCTTTAAAATTTTCAACTAACAAGATATCTGTTATTAACATAAAAAATAATGGTGCTGTAGTTAATATTAAAGCCGGAAATTATGACAATGCCATTAAAATTTTAACCAAATTAAGCAACGATCCTTTTTTAAATAATCTTCCTATTCAAAAAGCACGAATAACTGATAACTTAGCTTATGCGAAATGGTTATATAATCCAAACTATAAGGCAGATAAAATTTTATATCAAGCCCTAAAAATGAGGGAAAAGGCTTCTGATTCCATTGGGCAAATTGCCAATCATTATCATTTATCGGAATACTATGAAAAAATAAGCTTTAAAAAAGCTATTTTCCATGCAATTAAAATGTATAATATTGCCTCAAAATTAGGAAATATAGATGATCAACTAGCAGCGATGCAAAAAATTATTCTTTTAGATACTCCTTCTACACGTGAAAAAAATTATTTTAATTCCTATATTAGATTAAATGATGAAATAAATTTGAAACGAATTAAAGCAAAAAATCAATTTGCTTTAATTCGTTATGAAGTTGAGAGAAACAAAGAAGAAAACGCTTTATTAAAGGCAGATAATGCCCAGAAAAACTATTTACTTTTAAAGCAAAAAGTGATGTTTGGTTCTGTTATATGTCTTACCATTTTAATTTTAATATTATTAATATTCTGGTATCAAAGAAGAAAGGCTAAATTTAGACAAGAAAAAATTGAGGAAGTTCATCGAACCAAATTAAAATATTCAAAAAAAATTCACGATGAGGTTGCTAATGGCATTTACTTTTTGATGGTTCAACTAGAAAATAATTCAGATGCAAAACCAACAAAAATAATTGATGAATTAGAGCTTTTATATCATAAATCAAGAGATATTTCTCATGATGAAGAATTTAAAATTGATTTGAAAGAAGAGTTTTCTATTACTTTACGAAATTTGATAAAACCATATGGAGCTAAAAATACTCGCATTATTCTGATTGGCAACGAACCCCATATTTGGAAAAATATTTCAAACAATAAAAAGGAAGATATATATTATATACTTAAAGAATTAATGACTAATATGAAAAAACACAGTAAAGCTGATATTGTTACGTTAAAATTTAAAAAAGAATATTCAACCATTTCTATAGAATATTCAGACAATGGCGTTGGCTTAGCTGGTTCTAATGGTGGAAATTTTAAAGACTTAAAGAACATAAAAGATAGATTGGATCCTACACAAGGGTGTTACTTTATTGATAAAGGAAAATTGACAGGTTACTCAATAAAAATTATTTACTCAATCTAATTTATATTAATGTTTAAAAAAATACTTATTACAGAAGATTTTGACAGTTATAACATTGGCATTAAAAAAACTGTTGAAGAATTAAAAATTCCTATTATTGACCAAGCTTTTTATTGCGATGACGCTTTGCTTAAAATCAAAAGAGCAATTATAGATCATGATCCTTACGATTTGTTAATAACTGATTTATCTTTTGCTTCTGATTATAGAGAACAAAAATTGGAAGGGGGTGAAGATTTAATACTTACCATTAAAAATGAACAACCTGAACTTAAAATTATAGTTTTTTCGATTGAAAATAGATTTCATAAAATTAAATCTATGTTCGATAGATATAAAATAAACGGATATGTGACTAAGGGAAGAAATGACGCAAAAGAATTGCAAAAAGCAATAGTGTCGGTATTCCAAAATGAATCTTATATCTCTAATGATAACTATAAAACAACTCAAAACAATTTATATGAATTAACGGAATATGATATCAATTTATTAAAATTACTTTCTCAAGGATATACCCAGAAAGAGGTTGAACAGAATTTAAAAGAAAATCAAATAGTGCCTAATAGTGAAAGTTCGATTGAAAAAAGGCTCGCTTTACTTAGAGCATCTTTTAATGCAAAAGATACTAAACAATTATTAAGCTTAACAATTGAATTGGGCATTATTTAAAAAGATTTTTTTGAATTACGGATATCCTTAAAATTTTTAAAATTACTAAACATATATTTGCTACTGATTTCATAATTAAATAGATAAAAATATAATGTTTAAGCAAATTGATTTATTTATATCTTTTTTATATCTCTAATTTATATATAAAAATTATTTAGAGGATTTATTAGTTAGTTAAAAAAACATGGTTAATAAAAATTAACCATGTTTTTATGTAATTTAACAATAATTATATATATGTTTTAACTTAATTTTAAGTTAAAAAGTAATTGTAGAATAAAATCATTCACTGATATAAATATTTATTTTTATTTAAAAATATTAAATTCTTTAAAAGGAATTTTTAATTGAAAATTTTTAGGAATATCATTTCCTAAATCCGACTCCGAATTTTTAATGCTTACCCCTATCAATCTAATTTTCTTATCCAAGTCAAGTGAATAGAGTAATTCCAGAGCAATTTTATAGAGTTGAGGAAAATCCGTTATAAAACTCGTTATTGTTTTACTTCGCGAAATTATTTTAAAATCAGAGAATTTTATCTTTAAAATAACGGTACGGCCTTTAAAAGAATTTTTATTCATTCTATGGATTACATCTCTACAGATAGTTTCTAATTCCGCATACAATCGAGGTAAAGAATTTGTATCTTCCATAAATGTATTTTCTGAACCTACTGACTTTCGTATCCTATTGGGATTAACTTCTCGATTATCGATTGCTCTCGCATTTAAATAGTATAAACTCCCGTGTTTACCAAATAGCTTTATAAGATCATCTTCAGATTTTTTTTTCAAATCTAAACCGGTATTAATTCCTATTTGATGCATTTTTTCCGCAGTTTTTTTTCCTATTCCGAAAAAATCTTCAATTTTAAGGTTTTCTACAAATTTTTCTGCTTTTTGAGGAGTAATAATAAATAAGCCATCGGGCTTATTATAATCTGAAGCTATTTTTGCAAGGAATTTATTGAAGGATACACCTGCTGAAGCTGTCAATCCGGTTTCTTTAAAAATTTTATTTTTGATTTCTTTTGCAATATCCCTGGCAAATTCCATATTTTTAAGATTATGGGTTACATCTAAAAATGCTTCATCTAACGATAAGGGTTCTACTAAATCCGTATATTGAAAAAAAATGTCTCTAATTTGTTTTGAAACAGAACGATAAATTTCAAAACGGGCGGAAGTAAAAATCAGGCCGGGACATTGTTGAATTGCCTGTTTGGAGGACATTGCTGAACGAACGCCAAATTTTCTGGCTTCATAACTGGCTGCAGCAACTACTCCTCTTTCTCCTGCAAATCCAACGGCCAAAGGTTTTCCTCTAAATTCCTCATGATCTCTTTGCTCGATTGAAGCATAGAATGCATCCATATCTATATGAATTATCTTACGCACAATGACAAAGTTACAAAAGGGGTTAATTTAAAATCAACAAAAATATTATTTTTGTGTAAACTTTATTAAGTAAACTCTATTTTTAACAACAGATTTTATATTATCCTTTTTAAATAAATTTCAAATATGTTAATCAAAAAATAATTGAATTTACCTATGATTTATTTCTTACGAATTATAATTTAATCTTTATAGTACTGATTTTATGAGTAATTCACTTTAATAATAGTTGTATTTTTTTAACATTTCTTAAAGCAAAGTATAGTAGTATTCGTTTTGTTTAAATTATACTATTATTTAAAAAGTTAAATTATTAAAATCTATTAAATAATTGTATCTTTATCATTTAGGATTTTTTATTAAAAAACATTTAAAAAAAAATTATTCATTACATAAAAAATAATGATATCATATTTCTGTATTTTTCAAATAAAAATAAAGTTACCATAAAAATGTAACCATTTTATAATAAAAAAGTTATAATATATTTTATAAAATAAAATGGCATGATTTATGACAAAATTATTTTTTAAAATTTTTTAAAAAATTTTAGCTATTCATATATGAAATTATATTGTTTTACCGTCATATTACTTATTAGTTTACTAAGTTGTAAGAAAGAAGATAGCAAAAAAATAAATGCTTTACCTGAAAAAAATGTTACTCATGTTACTTCTATTTCAGACACAACCGGCACACATCATAATAATTCAAAAAAAGATACTACTATACATCACGGTAAAAAAGATTCTTTAATTAAACCTGTTCACCAAAAAAATAAACATTCTTATAAATCAGATAGTGTTGTTAAGAAAAATAAAGATCAAGATAGATATACCGAAACAAGATATAATCATAAAGGAATCGTAAAAGATTCCTCAGATAAATACTATATTTATCTATCCTTAGATGATGGTCCTCAGTTACCGGGTACGCATAATTGTAAAAGTATTTTGGAAAAGTACAATGTTAGAGCTACTTTTTTCATGGTAGGTGTTCACAATACGGGAATAGTAAGAGAAGAGTTAGTGGATTCCATAAACAATAATCCATTATTTATCGTTTGCAATCATAGTGATACCCATGCAAATAATAAATATAGTTTATTTTATAAGAATGCTAAAAGTGCTCTACAGGATTTTTTACGGGCTGAAGGTAAATTAAATCTTAAACATAAAATAGCCCGACTTCCCGGCAGAAATACTTGGGCGGTAAATCATCAGATTAAAGGTGAAACTTCTGCGTTCAATGTTGCTAAAAAACTCGATTCTATAGGTTATTCTGTATATGGTTGGGATTTGGAATGGAGATTTGTTCATAGTAACATTCCGGTTGAAAGTGCAACTGAAATGATAAAAAAAGTTAAATATACTTTGAAAAACGGTAAAACACATAGTCCTAATTCCATAGTAATTCTAGTTCATGACAGAATGTTTGATAAACCGCAATATGCAGATTCTTTACAGAAATTTATTTCTGCATTGAAAAGCGATAAACATTATATATTTGAAACTCTTGATAAATACCCTATTTTATCTTTAGAAAAAAATTAATTATTTTTTTTCGATAAGTTTTTTAAATAAATATTCGTGGAAAATTAGTAGTGGGTTTTAGTATTAATTGTATTTAAATTTTAAAAATTGTTTATTTTTTAGTACTAAATATTTTATAAGGATTTTTTATTTTCCGTTATATTGATTCATAGTATTATTTAAACCTGAAAAAATAAAGGATAGTATTGCATCTGTGCTAGTATCAATTCTTTCATTAAGAATCTTTTTTTCTTCTTCGTTCCACTCCCCTAAAACATATTCAATTTGTTTACCTTTTACATAGTTATTACCGATTCCAAAACGAAATCGCGGGTATTGTTGCGTTTGTAACTTTTCTTCGATACTTTTCAACCCATTATGACCCGCACTGCTTCCTTTGGATTTTATACGAATAGCACCAAAGGGTAGGCTTAAATCATCACAAATAATTAAGCAATTCTCGAGCTTTATTTTTTCTTTTGTAACCCAATAGTTAACTGAATTACCGCTTAAATTCATATAAGTATCGGGCTTTAGAATAAAAGTTTTTCTCCCTTTATATGAAGTTTCACAAACTTGACCGAAATTTTGTGCTTTAAAACTACCTCCAAGTTTTTCAACTAATCTATCAACCAGTAAAAAACCTATATTATGACGTGTATTGCTATATTTTTCTCCTATATTCCCTAAGCCTACTATCAGGTATTTATTCATAAAATTTCGATTTTTGTCGTACTACTCTATAAGAAAAAATCAGTATTTTTTCTTATAGTATTTTTTTATTCTTAAAAGTTCAAAAGGAAGTTTTAAGGAATAAGAAAATTTAACTTTGGAATCTCCCACATCTCTCCAGGCTTCTAAAGGAATTTCTTTTGCTCTTTTTTCAACATTTTCTTTACCAACTATATTCATGAATTTAAAGAAAATTTCAATATCAAAACTCCAATTAGATATAAATGGATCAGCAAATATCTTTTTAGCTATTTCTTGAGAAAATGCTTTGGCTCCACATTGAGTATCATAAACAGGTAAATCTAACATGGTACTGGATAAGGTAGCAAAAATTCTTCCAATTAAATGTCGATGCAATTTTCTTTTTATTTGCGAACCGATTCTTCTGACTCTTGATCCGAATACAAAAATAATATTTTCGTTCATGTATGAACATATACGACTATATTCTTCAACAGAAGTAGCTAAATCGGCATCTAAATATCCTAAAATATCAAAATTTTTCCACGTAAAAACTTCATTGATCCCGGTAAAAATTGCTGCTGCTTTCCCTGCATTTTGCTTTTTATCCACAACCAAAACTTTATCAGGAAATTTTTGATACAATTCATTTAATATTTTTAAAGTTTGATCTGAACTGCCATCATTTACAAAACAGAAAGAAAGATTATTTTCTTCTGCTAAACTTTTTTCAAATTCTTTGACAGGCAACCTGAATTCTTCATTATAACAAGGAACAACTACACAATTAGTTTTCATGATTTATACTATTATATATTAATTATTTAATTATGATCGCTTTTTTATTAAAATATTCAGCCATAGATGCATTATAAAAATGCTTAGGATCAGGGCTTAAATCTGTATGATATATAATTCGTGGTTTTGTTTGTATTGGAGATAAAAATATTGTATCTTCTTTAGATTTTTGAATAATTTTGTATCTTTTTTGAACTTCCTCTTTATATTTTTGAGCTTTACCATTAATGATATCATCGTATGAATAATAAATATTATTGGTTAAATTATAAATTTCACGATCTCTAACGACAAAAGTATAACCTAAAATTAAAATTAGCAAAGAAATATTTACTAAAAACTTTGGCACATAAACTTTATTGATAAAAGGTTCCCGGATTAATTTACAACATAAAATCATTAAAATTATCAAAACACTCAAAAAGATGACGTTAACTGTTCGTAAAGGTGGATTACTCCCTAAAGTATATATACTTGGAAAGCTTCCTATAAATATGACAAGTAAAAATAAAAGTATATAAAAACAATAAGAAAGTGTAAGTAAGGGTAATTTCATTTTTTGTAATGGGTTTCTAGTGCTGTAGAATGCCATAAATATAATTAAAAATGAAAGTATTGAATATCTAATAATTATGATAATTGTTTTTCTAAGAGATTTTAAAATAATTTCCGAAAAGGAATAAGGGTTATGAACAGAATGGGAACGCACGGAATTTCCTGGTGCGATTAGTATAAAAATCGTTAACAGGACAGTCCAAAGTAATAGATAAAAATATATATTGAATAATTTTCTGGTTTTAAAGAAGTTGTAAGCAAACAATAAGAAATTAAGGATCAGCAAATATATCATGGATATTTCATTACAGCCTATAATAAGAAATATCAATAAATAGAGAAATACATTGCGTAATTTTAATTTCTTGGTACTTTTAGTACAAATTCCTATATAAAATAGAAATAAGATGTTGCCCAAATGATAAGTAGCAGAACCGGAAAGCCAATAAAAGGCTGAATTTATTTCGGGTAATTGAAATATATATATAAATGATAGTGTAGAGGCAAGTGTAATCGATAAAATTTTATCTTTTACCAGCTGATAAAACATAAAATAGGAACCAAAAATAAATAAAACTATCATTAAAAATGAAATAATTTTATATCCCAAAAAACTCCCCCAATGGATAGGGTTTGTAATTAAAACTGCTGTTGCGGTATACCTGCTTCCCCAATGCATATATTCATAATATTCTATACCCCAAAAAGTATCTTTACCTAATTTTATAGCATAATTATAATCATCCGCCGAAGGTTCATCATAAAAACAAAGATATAACAAAGGGAGGGTTGCCACAAATAACAATAGGGTTATGAGTTTATCAAAAATACTTAATGTGCGCGATTGACTCATATATTTATTACGTTTAAATCAACAATGAATAATAAATGCTAAGATACATTTTTTTATATGATTCCCATTTATTGATCAATAAATGTATTAATTCTTTCCAAAAAATACAATACATCGTCTATTTTCAGTATCTTGTCTTTTTTAAAATAAAGTTGTAAATTATCGTGTACGTTTTTTTGTTTTAATGAAGCATCAGAAGGATTATTTTGTAAATATTCCAGAACTTTCTTAAAAATATCTGATTGATAATATTTAGATTGAGCATTAATTGGAAAATAGGCCAATAAAACATTATTTTTAATTAATAATTTTTCAAATCCAATATATTTGGAAATCCATTTTAACTTAATACTCTTTAATAAATCTTGAGTTTGATCAGGTAATTTCCCAAAACGATCTATAAGCTCGTTTTTAAAATTGCTAAGTTCCTCTTCATTAGTAATTTCAGATAATTTTTGATAAAGTGAAAATCGTTCTTCTACCTTGTTTACATATTGATCGGGTATTAATAATTCAAAAT
The DNA here is from genome assembly GCF_009827705.1 of Apibacter sp. B3935. Lineage (NCBI taxonomy): Bacteria > Pseudomonadati > Bacteroidota > Flavobacteriia > Flavobacteriales > Weeksellaceae > Apibacter > Apibacter sp. B3935. The sequence goes on along the minus strand of NZ_WINL01000003.1, from coordinate 416,965 downwards.
CGGTATCAATTTGTACATCTGTAATAAATTCCTTCTTCTCGTTTTCTTCAACAAACAAATCTGAAAATTCATCTTCTTTTAATTCTTCTATAGCTTCATTTAAAATTTGTTGGTAAGCCTCAAATCCGATTTCTGCAAAAAAACCACTTTGCTCAGCACCTAACAAATCACCGGCTCCTCGTATCTCTAAATCTTTCATGGCTATATTAAATCCGGAACCCAGATCTGAAAATTGTTCTATTGCTTGTAAACGCTTTCTGGCTTCGGATGTGATAACGTCTAAAGGCGGAGTGATGAGATAACAAAAAGCTTTTCGATTGGATCTTCCTACCCGCCCCCTCATTTGATGTAAATCTGCTAAACCGAATCTTTGAGCATCATTAATAAAAATAGTATTTGCATTTGGAACATCTAAACCGGATTCAATAATTGTTGTTGAAATTAAGACATCGTAATTCCCCTCCATAAAGTCAATCATAATTTTCTCAAGTTTCTTCCCCTCCATTTGGCCATGTCCAATAGCCAGTCGGGCCATAGGCACCAAGCGTTTAATCATCCCTGCGAGTACATCCAAATTTTCAATTCTATTATTGATAAATAATACTTGTCCTTCTCTGTTTAATTCATAAATGATGGCATCCCGGATTTGTTCTTCATTAAAACCAATAAGTTGAGTCTGAACGGGCTGTCTATTGGGAGGCGGAGTCTTAATAACAGACATATCGCGAGCCGCCATTAAAGAAAATTGTAAAGTTCTGGGGATTGGAGTGGCGGTTAACGTTAACGTATCTACCGTTGTTTTTAATGTCTTTAATTTATCTTTTACGGATACTCCAAATTTATGCTCTTCGTCAATAATTAATAAGCCTAAATCTTTAAAAACGATATCTTTACCGATAAGTTGATGAGTCCCTATAATAATATCAATTTTTCCATCGGCAAGAGATTTGATTATTTCTTTTTTTTGTCCGGCAGTTTTAAATCGATTTAAATATTCAATACGTACAGGAAAATCTTTTAGTCTGGACATAAAAGTTTTATAGTGTTGCAAAGCCAATATGGTGGTCGGAACCATAATAGCGCTCTGTTTTCCATCGGTAGCCGCTTTAAAAGCTGCCCTTATGGCAATTTCCGTTTTACCAAATCCTACATCCCCACAAATAAGCCTATCCATAGCAATAGGTTTTTCCATGTCGCTTTTAACGTCTTGGGTAGCTTTTTCTTGATCCGGAGTATCTTCATACATAAAAGAGGCTTCCAGTTCATTTTGTAAATATCCGTCGGGTGAAAACGAAAATCCTTTCTTAGTTTTCCTGTCGGCATAAAGTTTTATAAGGTCAAAAGCAACTTCCTTAACTTTTCTTTTTGCCTTATTCTTAAGGTTTTTCCACGCTGCCGATCCCAATTGGTTAAGAGTTACTTCTGCGCCTTCTTTTCCTGAAAATTTTGAGATTTTATGCAAGGAATGGATATTTACATATAAGATGTCATTATTTTTATATACCAGTTTGATGGTTTCTTGTAACTTATCATCGTTTTTAATTTTCACCAATCCCATAAATTTACCGATCCCGTGATCAATATGGGTTACATAATCTCCCACTTTCAAGTCTGTTAACTCTTTAAGTGTTAAGGATTCTGACTTAGAAAATGAATTTCGTAAATTATATCGGTGATATCTTTCGAAAATTTGATGATCTGTATAGATAAGAAATTTAGAATTATGATCTATAAATCCTTTACTTACATTTGCATGAAAACCTATAAAAGGCACTTCTTTTTCAATTTCTGAAAAAATATCTTGCAATCTACTTTCCTGTTTTTCGGATTGAAAGGCAATGTAATTCTTAAAATGAGATTTTTCTTTTTCAAGCAAATCTTGCCCTAACAAGTCAAATTGTTTATGAAAACTCGGTTGCTCTGTTTGATCCAGCCGTACTGTTTTAAATTCATTAAAATAAGGAATTGAGGAGAATTCAATAAATGAATTCTGAACTATTTTAGAAATCAGCTCATGGGATTGTATATAAAGCTCTTTAGGCTCACTGCGTTTTATATTGTGCGATAAGGTAGCATAAACCTCTTCTGCTTTTGAAAATTTTTTCTCAATATTAGCCAAAGCCAAAGAAAAATCTTTACTTATAAATATAGTGTCCGAAGGCAGGTAATCTAAAAAAGAAACTTTCAAAGTTTCTCTGTGCGAATGATCTATATTAGGAACAATCATAAATTCATCAACCTTTTCTTCGGAAAGTTGAGTGTCAATATTAAATTTACGTATAGTTTCCACTTCGTTACCAAAAAAACCTATACGATAGGGCTTTTCATCAGAATAAGAGAAAACATCTACAATCCCTCCTCTTACAGAAAATTCACCGGGCTGAGTTACAAAATCGGTTCGTTTAAAATGAAAACTGAAAAGCGTTTCATTAAGGAAATCAGCATCGATCTTTTCACCTGTTTTTATTTTAAAACTAATCGAATGTAATTCCGATTTAGTAATTATTTTTTCAGATAAAGCATCAGCATAAGTAATAATAATTTTGGGATTTTGCATTTGCGTGATGCTGTTTATCACTTCTGTTCGTAAAACCACGTTTGCGTTTTGGACTTCCTCAATCTGATAGGGGGTTAGATGAGAAGTAGGATAAAACAAAACTGTATCTTTCCCGAACATATCTTCAATTTCATTCAAAGCATAAGCTGCTTCTTCTTTATCGGCAAAGAGTAACAATACCGTTTTTTTCAAAGAATAATATAAATAACTACTGTAAATGTTAAGGTACGATCCTGCCGCACCTAATACAGATAGTTTTATAGTGCTTTTTTCTTCTAAAAATATGGATACTTCCGAATCTAAAATACTCTTTTTTAAAAGCGGAAAAATTGAGTGTATAATGGAATTTGTTTTCAAAACAAAGTAAAGGTACGAATTTTGTTAATTATTTATTTGCCCAATTATATATTTATTCAGTATATAAAATTTTTGTTTTATTTTTTTTTATTAAATATTTTAAAATTTATTATGAATGGAAAATAAAAAAATAGTAATATTAATTCACGCTCATAAAAATCTTGAATGTTTAAATAAATTGATAAAATCATTAGTTTATGATAATTTTGTTATCTATGTCAACTTAGATAAAAAATCCGACATTAATCCACTACATATTGATTCTAGTGCTATTTTAGTAAAAAAAAGAGTAAACGTAACGTGGGGAGAATATTCCATAGTCAATCAAACTTTACATTCACTCCATCAAATTGTGGATGAACAAGAAGATTTTTCTCATGTTCTACTAATTTCCGGTCAAGATTATCCAATAAAAAGCAATCAATATATTGATGATTTTTTTAGAAAATATAAGGAGAATAGTTTTATTGAGTGCTTGTTAATAACTGAAAACAATAAATATAAACCTTATATATGGAGATATGATCGAAGGCATTATCCCGCGAATCGAATTTTAGAAAGAAAAATCCATACGGTATATAAACTAGCTTATAAATATATTATGGGAAAAGAATATAAAATCAAAATGATTCACAATCTTACCCCCTACTGGGGCAGTCAATGGTGGAATCTATCCAAAGAAGCAGTATATTATTCACTTGAATTTGCAAAAAACAAAAAAATAACTACTTTTTTTACTACAACCTGGTGTTCAGATGAGGTTTTCTTTCAAGTTTTATTGATGAATTCAAATTTGAAAGATAAAATTATAAATAAGAATTTCAGGTATATAGATTGGACCAATTGCATTAATAGTCCGAGAGTATTAAGTGAAGATGATTTTAATAAGATTATTGACTCCGATAATTTATTTTGTAGAAAAATTGATAAAGAAATATCCGATTCTTTAGTTGAAAAATTAGAAAATAGAAGATAATAAATGGTTATATATTTTCCCTATATATTTTATGGTGATTTTCAAGGAATTACTATATTCCCGTTTATTTTTATACGCTATAAACATTTAAAAAAGAATAAAATATTAATCAATCACGAAAGAATACACCTAAGACAGCAACTTGAAATGCTTTGGGTCTTTTTCTTTATTTTTTATATCGCTGAATTTATAGTAAATCTGGTAAAATATAAAAATGCGTCTATCGCTTATAGTGAAATCAGTTTTGAAAAGGAGGCATATGCCAATGAATTTAACTTAGAATACTTAAAAAAAAGGAAGTTTTGGGCTTTTATGAATTATATAAATTAACAAATATAAATACGTAAAAAGCAGATCCAATTAAATTGAATCTGCCTCTTTTTACAATTAATTTAAAAAAACTATTTATAAAGAGCAGTATAAAAGGTCGCTTTATTTAAATAGGGAACTAAAGCGATAATGTGATCTCCTTCAGTAGAAATGAAAGTTACATTACCTCCAAATTTTTTCTGTTGTACAGAGAAATCATAAGCATTTTGATAATATACAGATACATCAGAAACTCCATGTGTCATAATAAATCTACATTTATTTACCCAAGGGGTTACGCTGTTTTCATGAAGAATATCATTCATATAAGCTAAAGAAGGGTCTGTATCAAGATCTTTGATAAATTTTTCTGTATACATTTCTTTAGGATATTGTGAAAAATATGCATTTACTTCTATATCCCAATGAGTTCCGTCGAAATAAGACAAAGAGGTTGAAGCATACGGTTCTTTAAGAAAATCTCTAATATTTATATTAGGATACGCATTTTGTTTATACCCCCACAAACCATATGTTAAAAAATAAGTATGTTGAGTTTTTTCTGAATTTCTAACAATATCCGCAATTTGTTTTAAATTACATGGAGTACCTCCGGTTAACAATAAATTTACAGAAAGTCCAAGTGAAGGGGTAGTTTCAATTTTGCGCCCTATGGATGCTGCCACGAAACCACCTAAAGAATAACCGGTAACGATTAAATCTGTTTTATATCTATATCCTTCTCCCGAAAGTGTAAGTTTAGCCGCATTCAATAAATCCAGTGTTGAATTAACCATTGATTTTGAATCTAAATAGGGATGCTGACATTGTCTGTAAGATTCACCGAATCCAGGATAATCAGGAACAAATATTATAAATCCGTTACTTGCATGAAGAGTCCAATAAGCTAAGAAATCATTATCAGGTAAATTCACATCTTTAAATAAAATGGATGGAGCCGTTTTATTATTGGTATAAGTAGGTGGAGTAGCCACTATAATACGATATTTGGTTAAATCCGAAAGAACAGTTCTTGGAGGAAGTAATAAAACCCCTGAAACATTTATTAAGCCTCCTAAACGATTCGGATGCGCTGTTTTAGTTGTAACTTTTATAACTTTTACACTAGGAACAATTTTAGATGTCGGTTCATTTGATGCTTTTAATTTATCTAATTGAAAACTTGAAACATCTACCCCATATTTTTGTAATTTATTTTTTAAATTTAATAAAGCACTCGAATCAAAAGTAGCTATTACTTCTGATTTTACAGGAACATCAGCTGAAGAAGCTTTAGACAAGTTCTCTACTGAACTTGAAGAAGTATCAACGAAACTATCTTCATTATTACATGATTGGATTGTAAAAGTCACTCCCAATATGAAAGCGATTAAAATCCTTGAAAAATTTTTTTTCATGATTTATGTATATTTTATTTTTTTATAAACAAAAATAATAAATTTTATCTTATAAATTATATCATTAGATATAATTTTTCCCTAAAATATATACATAATTTTTTTTATATATCTAATTACTATTAAAACAAAACATTTATTTACAATTAGAGAATTTTTAAAATACCAATATCATTCCTTATATAATCAGAAAAATGCAATGCAATTATCGTTAATAGTTAACCAATCCATAATACAAAGACTTACATAAAAGTTTATTCAAAAAACATTTTATTTTATTTTATTTTTGATTTACAAAAAGATTTTTTATTAAGTTGCATTTAAGAAATCCCTACAATACTGAAACTATGGTAGCAATATAAAAAAAACAGACCACAGATGAGGCCTGTTTTTTTTGTATATTATTAAAATGCTATTTGTAAAGCATAGTATAAAACGTTGCTTTAGTATAATAAGGTATAATACCTATAATATGATCACCTACAGTAGATATAAAGGTAACATTTCCTCCCGATTGATTCTGTTGTTTTGAAAAATCATATGCATTTTGATAATACACAGAGATGTCTGAAGTACCATGAGTCATAATAAATCTACATTTATTTTTCCATGGCTTAACACTGTTTTCATAAAGAATATCATTCATATATGAAATACTCGGATCTGTATCGAGATTTTTAATAAACTTTTCGGTATATATATCCTTTGGTCTGTTTGAAAAATATAGATTAACTATTAGTTCATAATGAGTTCCATCAAACCAAGAAAGAGATTTTGAAGCATACGGCTCTTTTAAAAAATCATTGATATTAATATACGGATATGCATTTTTTTTGTATCCCCATACACCATACGTTAGAAAAAAATGATGCTGGGTTTTTTCAGCACTTCTAACTAAATCTGTAATTTGCTTTAAATTACAAGGGGTTCCTCCTGTAAATAATAAGCTAACGGATTGTCCATGTGAAGGGTTTGTTTCTATCTCCCGAGCTAAAGATGAAGCTACAAAACCACCTAAAGAATATCCGCTGATTATTAAATCTTTTTTAAATCTATATCCTTTTTTAGTTAAAGTTCTTTGCGCTGATTTTAGAAGATCTAATGTTGAATTAACCATAGCTTTAGAATCTAAATAAGGATGTTGGCATTGTTTATATGAATTTCCAAATCCGGGATAATCCGGAAAGAAAACAATAAATCCATTCAAAGCTTGCAGGGTCCAAAATGCCAAATAATTAAAATGCAAATCGTTATCCATCCACTTAAATCCTTGAAAAACATTAGATGGCGCCATTTTATTATAAGTATAAGTGGGTGGCGGAGCAACAATTATACGGTGTTTAAAAATGGAATTAAAAATGGTTTTTGCTGGTAATAACAATACTCCTGACACATCAATAGTTCCTCCTAATCGATTGGGATGAGCGGTTTTAGTTTTTACTTTTAATACTTGAACTTCAAGTGGTGATTTTTGTGTTTTAGAAGGTTCATTTATCTTTAAATCAGAAACATGTATCCCTGATTTGATTAAATTTTCCCTTATTTCTAATAAGGTATTGTAATCTAAAGTACCTAAATCTTCATATTCGCCAGATCCCCAAGATAAAGATTTAGATAATGTTTGATCTGGGTCTACAGCGCTCGAAGATGATTCATCAAGGCTATCCTCATTTGTACACGATTGTAGGGTTAATAGTAAACCCAATAGAGAATAAATAATAAGTCTAAAGGTAAATTTTTTCATGATTTTAATCTATTAAATTTATTTTATTAAACAAATTTAATAGATTAAATTATATAATATACTCATAAAATAATGAATATTTAAAATAGTAAAAGGATTTTTTTAGACTGATATAACATTATATAACATAATAATAAATATCATAAAAGAATAAAGCCCTAAAGAATTCTTAGGGCTTTAATAAATATAGATACTGTTAATCTATCAATCGTAAATTATTCAAAATTTAGTATCAAGGTTTTTTTATAATTTTAAAAGATTGTTCACCTTTTTTAGTTACTAACTTAATATAGTAGATTCCCACTTGATTAGGAATCGGTATTTGAGTATCATCAAAATTTACAATATAATTTATTAAATTTCCTGAAATGTTATAAATATATATTTCTTTAATATCTCGGCCTTTAACATATACAAAATTTTCAGAAGTAACGGTTGGGTAAACCTTGTATTCTTCAGATTTAATTACTTCATCCATTAACAAACACCCCCAAGTATTTAGTGCTCTGGGCCCACCCCATATGAGAGTGGCAATGTATGGATTATCAATAAATGGATTTCTATTTCCTTGAATGTTGTAAATAACTTCATTTCTAAGTTTTTCAAAAAGGGTTGGATCTTTTTCAGCATTCCACTTCAAATATAAATCGGGCATTTCAACGCTGTAAGTATACGTGCTTTCTGCTGTATTTTTTGCTTCGCACTGACCGGGATATCTAACATGCATATACATTATAATTCTTGCTACAGATCCCTTCCATTCATCCCCCGGATAAAATCCTGTGGATGAAACATTACCGGAATTACCGGTGCCTTCTGCAAAATTGCGATTACTTCGACGGATATTATATTGTTGATCTACGGCTCGTAAGTTATGTGCATCGGTACCGGGACCTCTAGACGAGGTAACCAATTTGGGATTAGCCAATGATTTGGCAAAAACATGCTCTCGAGTCCAAAGTCCTTTACAAGAAGATTTGTGACAAGAGGAATCAACACTTCTTATTCGATTATGCATTACATCTTGCGGATCGTCATTATAGCCATAAATTAATAAAACAGTATTTTGATCCGAATTTTCAGGATCTATATCCGACAATTTTAAGGTCTTCCAGACATCCGGATTTTTAGTATTGCTGTAATACAACCAGGTGGTATGAGTAGCAGTAACTAAAGTTGAGATATCTGATTTTAATTCCTCTCCGTCTTTTGAAAAATCAATAGAATCGTAATAATTAGGAATTTGAGCAACTAGCATTACATGGGCTATTGCCCATAATAAAAGGATAAAATTTTTCTTCATAAAAGTATACTTAGTGAGACTGGTATAAAAATAAAAATATTGGTTGAGATAAAAAAAATAAATATGTCGTTCTTATTCAACTTTACTCGTTACATTCAATCTGACTACGTTTTTTTATAAAGATCATTGTCCATAAAACCCAGTAAACCACTATCTTTCAAATAAATAAATGTAATTAAAAAATTTTGCAGGCATTAAAAATACCTTGCTTATTAAAATTTAATAATTAAAAATATTTTTTTAAAGAATAATCAAATAAGATAGCTGATTGTACCTTATAATATATCGCAAAAAATGAAATTAAATTATCGCTTAATAATCTTTATTTCACCTGATGGAGAGAAAACAAAATGATTATTAGGAAAGTCTGTATAGGTTAAATATTTAATATAATTATACGCTTTGTGATTAGTATCGATTTCAGGTCCTTTTTTTGATCCTTTACTTTGAATGACGGATATAACACGACAAGAAATAAAATTACCTTTAGTATCTGTTTTAATTTTCAAAATAGGAGCATTGCCATTGGGTCCGGTTAACGTAATCTTTCCATACGTGGCAAAATTACCTAAACTGTAAGCAATAAATTTATTATTATAGAGTTCAACGGCCCTGGCAACATGGGGTCCGCTTCCTAAAATAAGATCTGCTCCTGCATCAATGCAAACATGTGCAAATTCTACGACATTCCCTCGATTTTCCCCGGCATAAAATTCATTTTTAAAAGGTATATGCTGATAAGAGGCCCCTTCTCCTCCTCCATGAAACATAACAATAATAATATCAGCTTTAGGTCGTACTTCTTTAATGACTCTTTTAATATCTGCGTAATGAACCGAACTTATTAAGCCCGGACTGTGTCCGGCTCCTATAAAAGCATATCGTATTCTATTTTTCTCTTTAATAGCATATTCACAATGATTCAATACACCGGCATATTGAATACCTAGATTTTTTAAATTTTTTTGGGTTGCATTTCTTCCAAAAGCACCAAAATCATTACTGTGATTATTTGCTATGCTTAAAAAATCAAACCCGGCTTCCTTTAAATAGTTTCCATACGCAAACGGAGATCTGAACACAAAGCAAAAATTCGGATCGGAACATTCTTTTGGTTTTCCTCCGGAATCAAATAAAGTACCTTCTAAGTTACCGACAATCAAATCAGTTTTTTCTTTAAGTACAGGAACTATCCCTTCTAATATATTGACACCCGGCAAGAAAGAGGCTGAAGGATAGTTACTTCCTAACATAATATCTCCTACTGCTGTAATGGTAACAGTATCGGAATTAGCGGATAGGAAATCTTTGGATTCAGTGACAGGATAAGATTTTTTTTCTGATTCTTTGACCTTATTTTTCTTACAGGCAACCGTAATCACCAAAAAGGTCAAGATAATTGAAAAAAATCTCATAAGAGCGTCTAAATGGATATGATACTAGTTTTTAAAGACAAAAATTATAAATGATCTCCATCATATTTATGGTCTTTCTGTGTAAAACCAATAATTCTTTTACACCAATACAAAAGAAATAAACAAAGAATAGCCACATACAACCAATCAACAAAATGTCCAATGACAGGTAAAATTTTGTAAGACCATGTAAATAATTTGCCGATACCTAGTATTAATTCTGTCATGATTTAATAGGTTTTTATTTATATTTTTGTAACAAATATATAAAAAAATGTACTCGAACTCTCCTTCTATCAAATATTTTTTTCCCGTTTTTGGCCTGTGGATCATTTTTTTAGGAGTTTTTATTTATTATCTTAATTTACAGGTTACATCTATTTTAAAATTGTGGGAGATAGTTGTTGTTAGTTCATTGTCATATATTTTAAATACCCTCACAATTTTATATTCAAAATTTAAGAAAAAAAGGAAAATTTGGGCGTTAGCGATTTATAATCTTTTATTTATTCCTTCTTGTGAAGAATTTATAAATTTACCTATAGGTCTTTCTTACTTACTTCTTTCTATGGCGCTTATATTATTGTTAGATATTTTCAGCAAATCTTCTCACTTGAAATATTTTAACATTGGAATGTTCGCTTCTATAGCCAGCTTATTATATTTTCCAACCATTTCAATAGTTTTTTTATTTTTATTCATGACTATTGTATATTATAAGGAAAAAATAAACATATCCCAGTATATAGCAGGTGCATTGGTAACCGTTATACTTACTCTTGAAATAACATTTATTACCGATTCTTTTTCATATATTACTAATTGGATAAATCAATTAACCATTCCAACATTTCACTTTGAATATCAAATCCCTATTTTATTAATACTTCTTGTTGTATTAATTTTAGGATGGATCAGTCAATATTCAAATAAAAATATTTCTGAAGATTTAAAGATTTCTTCACAGCATACTATTTTAGTTTTTTATCTTTTGTTCTGGATTTTAATTTATGCTTTCTTCATGGGAGATAATTATGCCTTGTTGATATTCGTTAGCCTTCCGGTGAGCCTGATCACATCCAGATGTATTTAATATCGATTCCATTTAATAAAAACCATACAGAATGCAACAATATGTTCAAGAAGTATTTACTTTTATATTAATTTAAAAAAAATTTAAAGTTAATTTGATTATGACTTTTTAAACTACAGCCATTTCTATAAAATAAATTAGTTTTGTTTTATTTCAAATAAATTGGTATATAAATTTCCCCAATCTTCAATTTGCTTAAGAAGAGGAATGATAGTAATCCCTAATTCAGTTAAGGAATATTCAGCCCGTAAAGGAACTTCCGGATATATGGTTTTTGATATCAATCCATCCGTTTCCAATTCTTTTAGTTGTTGCTGTAATACGCGTTTATTGATATTTGCTATCCTTTTATTTAGGTCCCTAGGTCGTGAAATACCTTTGTTTATCAATTCAATAATACACAATTTCCATTTTGAACCTATGACTTTTAATGCCACATTAATTCCACAACTTATATCAATAGGTATTTTACGTTTGTATGAAGACATATGAACTATTTTTTTCGAAAGTACAAATTAAAAACTTTACAAATCCATAGAGATAAAATTATCACTATACGATAAAATTAACAGTTATAGTATATTCATATGAAGGTTTGTAATTTTGTGTCAAATAAAAATGAATTACTAACTAAATCTTTAAAAAAATGAAAACATTAATACTTGTAGCCCATCCTCAAATTGAAAATTCAATCATAAATAAACGATGGATCGAAGAACTTATGAAATATCCCGATACTATTTATGTTCATCAGATTTATAAAGAATATCCTGATGAAAATATTGATGTTGAAAAAGAGCAAAAATTAGTTGAAAAATATGATAATTTAATACTTCAATTTCCGATGTATTGGTTTAATTGTCCCCCACTCCTGAAAAAATGGATGGATAAGGTTTTAATATACGGATGGGCATATGGATCTAAAGGAAATAAGTTAAAAGAGAAAAAAATATCTATAGCCGTTTCAATAGGTTTAAATGAAGACAAATTTTCTAAATTTTGGGATTCTGAAACGAATATAATTGACCAAATATTATCCCCTTTTAAAGCTGCATTTACATACACAAAATCAGATTTTCGTCCTTGTTTTAAATTTTTTGGTACTAATGAAGCTACCCGTGAACAAATCGAAGAAAAGGCTAAAGAATATATTGATTTTATACAAGCTCTGTAATTAAAAACTTAATTACTTAAATAACTTTCTTAATTTTATTTTTTAATACATTTTTATTAAATTTTAGGATAGGATTTACAATTTCACAATTAAAAAGAGTATATCCTATCAAAAAATGAAATACGTAAACCCATTGAGCATTTTTAAAAACCATTAATAAGTACTAATTTAGCAAATTCATGTAAATTAATACCTACTATAATCTTCGAAAGCAATGGGTAAAACAAAAGAAACTCCTTTGATGAAGCAATACAACAGTATAAAAGCCCGATATCCGGATGCTATGTTGCTATTTCGAGTTGGAGATTTTTATGAAACATTTGGTGAAGATGCGGTTAAAGCTTCCAAAATTTTAGGAATTGTACTTACAAAAAAAGCAAACGGCCAAGCAAGTCATATTGAGTTGGCCGGTTTTCCTCATCATTCAATAGATGTTTATCTACCCAAATTAGTACGTTCGGGTCTTAGAGTTGCTATTTGTGATCAATTAGAAGATCCCTCCATGGCAAAAGGCATTGTAAAACGTGGAGTTACGGAATTGGTTACCCCGGGCGTAACTTTTAATGATAAGGTTTTAGAAGCAAAAAGTAATAACTTTTTATTATCCGTTCATCAGGAAAAAAATTTATACGGTATGGCTTTATTGGATATTTCCACCGGAGAATTCCTGATTTCTGAAGGAGATGAACACAAACTTCGACATCTTATCGATAATTTTAAGCCGACCGAAATAATCCATCAACGAAGACATCCTTTACCCTTTGATCATCAAGCCTATTCATTTCAATTAGAAGATTGGGCATTTCAATATGATTATTCGTACGATAAACTAACTTCACATTTTAAAACCAATTCTTTAAAAGGTTTTGGTATAGAATCAATGAAACTGGCGATCACTGCAGCAGGTGCGGTTTTTGCTTATTTAGTTGAAGATACTCATCATAAATTATTGGACCATATAACCAATATTCAGCGATTATCACAAGACACTTTTGTCTGGATGGACGATTTTACCATCAAAAATTTAGAATTAATCCATACAACTGAATCCCAATCGGTTTCCCTGTTAAAAATATTAGATAAAACGCATACTAATATGGGAGGGAGAATGTTACGCCGATGGATTCTCACTCCTTTAAAAGAAATATCCGTAATTCAGAGGAGGTTGGAAGTAGTAGAGTTCTTCTTAGAATTTTCCGAAATAACTTATGAGATCCGAGAATTGCTTAAAGGGATATCCGATGTAGAAAGACTTCTAGGTAAATTAGCCGGTGAACGTATATCACCTAAAGAATTAGGGTATTTAAAGGATTCTTTGATTAATTACTTAAAAATCGAAAAAATCTTAAAAGAAAAAAATCATCCAACCTTTACTAATTTTGGAGAATTTAAAAATTTAGAAGAGGTTGTATCCTTATTGCAAAAGCAATTAAATGATGAGTTACCGGTTATTTTGTCAAAAGGAAACGTAATAAAAGAAGGAATTTCCGAAGAATTAGATGTATTGCGTAATTTAAAAATTCATGGCAAAGAATATTTAGACAATTTATGTGTTAGAGAATCTGAAAAAACCGGTATTCCCAGCCTAAAAATTGATTTTAATAATGTGTTCGGCTATTATTTGGAAGTTAGAAACACCCATAAAGATAAAGTTCCTACCGATTGGATCAGAAAACAAACATTGGTTAATGCCGAAAGATATATTACAGAAGAATTAAAAGAATATGAAAGCCAAATTTTGGGCGCTGAAGAAAAAATAGGAATATTGGAATCTGAACTTTTCAAAAGTCTTTGTTTACAAATCAAAAACAGTCTTACGGATATCCAGCATAATACTTCCAAAATTGCTACCATCGATACTTTGCTTTCTTTTGCGGAAACAGCACAAGAAAACTCATATACACATCCTAAATTAACAGATTCCAAAGTCATCGACATAAAAGACGGAAGACATCCCGTCATTGAAAAACAATTGCCTTTAGGAGAGTCCTATGTAGCGAATTCGGTCTATATGGATGACGAAAAGCAGCAAATACTTATGATTACTGGCCCTAACATGGCAGGAAAATCCGCATTGCTCAGACAAACGGCATTGATTGTTCTCATGGCTCAAATTGGAAGTTATGTTCCTGCCAAGGAGGCTACGTTGGGTATTGTGGATAAAATTTTTACTCGCGTAGGAGCTTCTGATAATTTATCAAAAGGGGAATCAACCTTCATGGTTGAAATGAATGAAACGGCGAGTATTCTAAATAATATTTCAGATCGCAGCTTAATATTGCTTGACGAAATAGGCCGAGGAACCAGTACATACGATGGGGTTTCCATAGCCTGGGCAATTGCAGAATATCTTCATGAACATCCCACACATCCTAAAACGCTTTTTGCAACACATTATCACGAACTTAACGAAATGACGGAGTCATTTTCAAAAATTAAAAATTTCAATGTGAGTATCAAGGAGGTCAATGGAACGATAGTATTTCTTAGAAAATTAATTCCGGGAGGAAGCGAGCACAGTTTCGGTATACATGTAGCTAAACTGGCAGGAATGCCCGAAATAGTAACTCAACGTGCCGAGCAAATTTTAAAAACTTTGGAAAATAACAGTTCTAAAAAAGAGCGGAAAGAAAATGCAAAAACATCTACCGATGAAAATATGCAATTAAGCTTTTTTCAACTGGACGATCCAATTTTAGAAAATATTCGTGAAGAAATAGTAAAAACTGACATCAATGCGTTGACTCCTTTAGAAGCTTTAATGAAATTAAACCATATAAAGAAAATGATTGGCGGCTGATTGTTCATTTTTTAAAAATATATTAAGATTTTCAACCTATTTTTTCCATATTTTTTACTGTATAAAATCATACCTATGGGTCATGATTTTAAAAAATTCTTTTCTTAGAACGACTTACTTTCGATTTGCATTTTCAACTATTGAATGTTATAAAAAAAGTTTCGTTTAGCTCTTGCTTACTTTCGATTTAGTAAATATATTTGTTTAATTGACTTTCAATTAAACTAAAACCACAAAAAAAATTATAAACTATGGACACAAAAAAAGCAAAAGACGGTCCTTTAGTAATTGCCATTGACTCCTCAACCACTTCCTCCAAAGCAATTATTGTTGATGAAAACGGACACGTTTGGCAAACTGCAAAAAGAAATATACAACTTCATACTCCTGCCATGGATTTTTATGAACATAATCCGATTCGATGGTGGGAAACAACCAAAGAATGTGTAGGAGAAGTACTGTCAAAACTATCTTCTAAAGACAGAGAACGAATTTCGGCTATTGGAATAACTCATCAACGGGAAAGCTTTGCTCCTTTTGATGAAAACGGAATGCCTCTACGTAACGGAATTCTTTGGCTGGACGGTCGCGCAACGAAACAAATTAGAGCCTATGGCTCTCAACATATCCATGACCTCTCAGGTAAGCCGGCCGGCGTAACTCCCGGTATCTATAAAATTGCTTGGTTAAAAGAAAATGAACCCGAAGTGCTGAAAAAAGCGTTTAAAGTTGTTGAAGTACACGGTTATATCACTTGGAACCTTACCGGTAAATGGATTTCATCAGTAGCCACAACAGATTCTTTAGGATTATTGGACATCCGTAAATTTGATTACAGCGATGAACTTTTACAAATAGCCGGAGTAACCCGCGAACAAATGGCCGATTTAGTTCCTCCCGGAGAAATTATGGAAAAATTAAAACCGGAATTGGCAGCAGAATGGAAATTATCTAAGCCAATACCTGTAATTGCAGGTTTGGGAGATGGCCAGGCAGCAGGAATAGGTGCAGCAGCCGTATCTCCTGATATTGCCTTTCTAAATTTAGGAACAGCTGTAAATGCGGGAGTTGAAAGCTCTGAATACAGGTGCGATCCCGTATTCAGGACTCATGTTTCAGGAATTAAAGGAAATTTTGTTTTCGAAATTTTACAGTCTTCAGGGTCATATTTGGCGGGATGGTTCCGACAATCCTTAGGAGATCCTAAATTATTGGGAGAACCGGATCCAAAGTTGGATCACGAAGCTTCTCATATTCCCCCGGGATGTGAAGGACTCGTAACCTTGCCTTACTGGAATGCCGTACAAAGTCCCTATTGGGATTCTGTAGCAAGAGGTGCGGTGGTAGGCTGGAGAGGAACACATTCCAAAGCGCATATGTATCGTTCTATTTTAGAATCCATTGGCTTTGAGATGAAATTTAATTTAGAATCCATTGAAAAAGGAACCGGTGTTAAATTAAAATCGGTTCGAGCCATGGGAGGAGGAACTCGTTCTCAGTTGTGGCGTCAAATAATGGCCGATTCCCTGGGATTACCCATTACCATTTGTTCTGAAGATGAAATTTCCGCCCTAGGAGCCTCCATTGTTGCCATGGCAGGAATAGGCGCACATGGATCCAACAACGTAGCTCATGCGGCTAAACACATGGCACATTTTGGAGAAACTATTGAACCGGATGTAACGCAATCAGAAAGATATAGAGAAGTCGCCGAGATACAGCATAAACTATATCCGCAACTAAAAAATATTTTTGAACAACTTTATGAGTTGTCGGAAAAATACCCTTCAACAAAGCCGGAATCACCAAAATCAGAATTATAAAAACTAAAATCACAAATCGTAAAATAAATAAAAATGGCAATAATCACCATATTAGGCGCCGGAGCCATGGGCTCCGGTTTATGTACACCGGTAAGTAAAGCCGGTTGGGAAGTTAGGTTATGGGGCACCTGGCTCGACGATCATTTATTGGATGCCTGTGAAGCAGGCAAACCTCATCCAAGAACTCAAATACCTTTAGCAAAAGGAGTTAAACTCTTTCGTTCCAATGATTTAGAAAACGCTTTGGAAGGAGCAGATGTCGTGGTGATGTCGGTTGCCTCAGTAGGTGTTCCTAAAGTTACTGAAATGGCATTAGAAGGAATATCCAAAACAAAAGCACTTTGGTTGACCTCTAAAGGATTTTGTCCCGATGAAAAAGGAAAAATCCAACTTCTTCCCGAAGCTATTCGCACACTAGCTAAACAAAAAGGAATACAAATCCCTCCTATCGTTGCAATTGCCGGACCGGTAAAAGCCAACGAGTGTGCAGAAGGTAAACCCACAGCTACCATTTTCGGATGCAAGGATATTGAAGTCTCACGAAAATATGCCAGAGAAGCAAGAACAGAGGTTTACTGCATTGAAGCAACCGATGATGAAATTGGAGTAGAAATCTGTGCACCTATGAAAAATGTGTATGCCATAGCTCTTGGAATTGCTGACGGACTGGAAGAAGGTACCGGATTTCCTCATCATAATTTAAAAGCTGCTACTTTCAGTCGTGCTATAAAAGAGATGTCTTTGTTGGGTCAAGCTTTGGGTGCTCGTATGGAAACAGCCTTCGGACTTCCCGGAGTGGGTGACTTGGAAGTTACCGGATTATCGGGAAGAAATAAAGTATATGGGGTACGTATAGGAAGAGGTGAAAACGCAAAAGATGCTCTGAAAGAAATGGATCGTTTGGAACAAACGGTGGAAGGAGTACCGGCAGCGGGTCTTGCGGCTAAATTCGTTGAGCAATCAGCACCTCAACTTAAAGAAGAACTGACTTTGCTGAAAGCTGTTAATGAGATTTTAGCCGGATCTAGTCGACCTGTAGTCAATGTGCTATCAGAAGCAGTACTTCCTAAAAAGCCTTAAAGTTAATCTTTGAAAATTTCAATATACTTGTACTATTTAGTCAAAAAAGTTCCTGGTAATTCAGGAACTTTCTGTTTGCTATTCATTTTGATTTTTAATTATAGTTTTTAAGTTGTATTAATTGTATAGGTTTATTAATTCATCAATTCTTTTTTATAAATTTAAAAATGATCGTTGACTTCTTGCGGGATTTTTTCCCATTCTGATACTGTGAAATTTTATATCGATTTTTTCTGAATAGGTAAATTTTTTATCCACCGTGTAGATATTTATTGAGGCCGTTTTGGAAAGTAATTTACCACTGTCTTTTTCCCAATGGGCAGTCACTTTGCATTGAGATTTTATGTTTTCCTTGGTTATATAGTCTCGGGTATATTTTTTTAGGTCTAATAAATAATTAATATTTTCGATAAATTTATCCTCTAGTTGTTTCGGACATCCATCATAAACACTAAAAACTTCATTTTCTTTTATTTCATTATGGATCGCTCCAAAAAAATACACAGTTCCTATCTTATGCAGACTCCAACGTAAGGTTTTCTCATTTTGATTTTCTGATACACCAAAAAAATACAGTCTCCAAAAAGCTTCTTCTTGTATTTTTTGTTTGAGTTTCTCTTCTGTTTCTATTGCTTGTATATATTGGTCTCTTAGCTGTCTTGCTACCCCTTCTTGATAGTTAGTATTTACTAAGGCACCTGATTTTTTTAGCCACTTTTCTTTCCAAAGATTATAAGATACTATTTGTACATAATTTTCATATTTATTTACCTCAACTGTTAATGGATACATTGCCAATTCTAAATTACATGCCATATCAGTATTGGGATCATGGGAAGGTTGAGAACTTATTTTAAGATTTTCTTTAGTAAACATTCTTTGAAGTCTCTTTCCATTGGCAATATAACTTATAGCCATATCATAATTGATCTTGCTATGCTTGTGTTGAGATCGTTCTTTTATATCCAATGTATGTTCTACTTTATATTGGCGCGTGTTTTTCGGATTATTTATCTGCATTTGTAGTTAGTTTTTCAATGCATTAAAATACAATTTTATTTTATCTTTTTGTTTGATTCATTCTAAATTATTACTGAATAATTCTTTTATGGCTTTTCTTATTGTTTTTTCTTGTCTAATTTAATACAAGAAACTTTCTGCCCCTTTTCATCAAAAGGTCCGTCCAGTTTTACTACGAGCAAAGGCGGTGGAAGGATATAATTATTTAGATATTCAACTTCTCCCTGCTCTCCTATCATTTCTACTTTTTTGGCAGAATATAAGATCAAATTAACATGGGTTGCCTCTAAATATAAGAGATTCTTTTGCTCGTTTTATACTCTCTCCCCCTATTTTGCGTACAATATTTCCTCCTTGCATAATCCTTAAGTATTAATGAATTAGAAGTATTTTAACTATAATGAATATAACTTTTATTTTCAAGTAAAATTTATTTTAACTCTAGCAATCTCTTACACTGATGAAATTTGTATTCATAAACGCATATTATTTTTTCTTTGTTTTTTTATATAAAATGAAAAATATTCCAATACAAATAAGATATCCAATTAAGTAAATTATACCTAACCCAAATAAAGCACCTACCATAGCTGAATCATCTCCCGGGATAGTTTTTTCCGGATGAAAATAATCATACCAATTAAAGCCAATTAATATAATAGATGCTAAACTTGTATATAAGATTGCAATAATTAAAAGTATTTTAGCTATCTGTATAACTATTTTTTTATTCATGTAAAACTTCTTTTGGTTATAAAAGGTTTATAACCTCTAAAATGTTGTAAAATAAACCAAGCAATAAAAATATCATAATCATATTTTTCAATGTCCGGATAATCTAAACAAAATGATCAAACATTTCAAATATTAATTATCCATGAGGTTCCATACTAATTATTACCTATATAATTTCAACCTCAAACCATTCTCCTTTGTCATGATATGTAATCACTACTTTTTTTTCTTTATCTTTATTATACAATTCATATATATGTGTCTATTTCTTTTTTTTCTTTATCCTGTTCTGCGAAATCTAACAGATTTTGTAAAATATTTAAGTTTAGAGTTTCAAAATTATAATATAAGGAAAGAGATTTAGAATTAATTTTACTTGCTTCTTCTTCATAATCAGTTGCAGATACTTTTATTACAGGAGGCTCATATGGTTTTACTTCTTTTCCTTGTTCATTTTGAAGTTTTATGGGTATCTTTTTAAGATAATTAATAGTAATAGATGTATTTTTTAAATTTTCACCCATTCTAAAAAATAAAAATTGTTGTTTTGAATTATCTTCAAGAGAGTTAAATCCATCTTCAAATCTATATGTATTTTTATCTGTAACTATTACAAGCCGCCCTAATTGCTTTCGACTAAAATTAATAAGATATTTTATACTTTCTTCATTATCCTTAAAATTATTAATTATATAAAATTTCGCAAAATAATCTTCATTTAAAAAATCTATTTTAGGTGGATGATTTGAACAGCTTATTAGTAGTAAAATAAAAGTCGAAAGATGAAATAGAAATTTTATTTTTTTCATAATGTTAAATAATCTAACGATTGGTAAATAATTTCAGTTTCAAAAGGCTGATAACCGTAATGGTGTTGTAACCAAAAAAATGCTGATAGGCTATGCACGCTCCCTTTTATGACTCCATTAACGTCATCCCAATCTGCTCCATACCAATCACCTATATACATTTTTGTTTTTACCAAACATATCCCCGGCTTATCTTCTTCAATTTCCAAGTCTACCTTTATGGTTTGAGTTCCTCCCATAAAGCCGTAATAAACATTACTATAAGATATCTATTTCAAACCATTTTCCAAAATTGTGATATACTTGCCTGATTTTAAGAGAATCTTTTTTATTATATAATTCATAAATATAATCTTCAAATTGTTTTTGTGTATCATAATCATGATAAGAATAATCTAAAAAATTCTGTACGATATTTACATTAAGGCTATCAAAATCAGCAGATAATTTTTTTACATGATTTTTATCTTTATTTCTTTCTTGTACAATTTTAAAATTTATTTGAGTTGGATTAGATTTTGTTCGTATATGAAAATTACGGGTGTTGTTATCATCATTCTGATTATCTTCTCTACTAAAAGCAAATATCTGTGAAACAGTATCTTGAATGAAAGCTATATTATCATCAAATTCATACATATCTTTATGGGTCATAATAATCAGGTAACCTTTATTCTTCTTAGCAAAATTAAATAGGTATTTAATACAGTTTTCGTTATCCTGAAAATTATCAAACACATAAAAATGAGCAAGATAATTATCCCGTAAATGATAAATATGTGGTTTTCCTAAGGACTTTTTTGGGGGATAACAATTTACCAAAACAGCAAGGAGCAGGAAAAAAGAAATAATAATTATATATATAAATTTATTTTTTTTCATTGTATTATTTCCTTCTATTGATGCTTAAATAATCTACGGATTTATAGACCAGTTCAGTTTCAAAAGGTTTATATTTTTTTTCATATCCGGGAAGGTATCCGTAATGGTATTGAAGCCAGAAAAAGGCGTTCAGACAGGACATGTTTCCTTTTTTATGTCCTATCATTTCATTTAGTCGGCCGGACATTGCCGCAATAGCTAAGTTTTGCGCCATTAATGTTTTTCCTAAATCGGTAAACTGATTCATCAGTTTTGAGTATATTTCTTCATAGTTTTTACCTCCGTTAAGGTCTCCCCAATCGGAGCCATACCAGTCCCCTATATACATAGTGGTGTTTATTTTATAGCGTCCGAGTTCGATTTCTTCAATTTCCAATTCTACCTTAACAGTTTGCGCCTCCCATTAAGCCATAATAAACATCACTATAAAATATCAATTTCAAACCATTCTCCATAATTATGGTAATTAATTACTACTTTTTTTACTTTATTTTTATTATACAGTTCATAAGTATAAGATTTATATTTTTGAATTACTTCTTGATCATAACAAAGATTTATAAAATTTTGAAGAACATTAATATTTATATTGGTGTACTCGCTTGTAAATTGTGTCGTGTAAGATTTCAACATTACTTCTTTTGAAAAAAACGTTTCTTTAAGCCTTATTACCGGCCTTAAAGATATAAATTCATATTTATATTTAACATTCCTTATACTAAAAACATCAGAGTTATTATAATTAAAAAAAGCATCTTCATCTTCAAATTTCACTGCATTTTTATTAGTAACAATAACAAAATATCCTTCTCTCTGTTTTACAAAATTGAATAAATATTTGATATGCTTTTCATCATCCTTAAAACCATCATATACATAACAGTTCTTATTATTAGTATCTTGTAAATGGTAAATTTTAGGTGGTTTATTTGAACAATCTAAAAAAAATAAAAGGCAAAAAATAAGATATATATAGTATTTTAATTTTCTCATATCCTTATAAAATCCAATGATTGATAAATAATTTCAGTTTCAAATGGTTGATAACTGCAATGATGTTGTAGCCAAAAAAATGCCGTAAGGCTATGCACACTTCCTTTTACAACCCTATTTACATCATCCCAGTCTGCTCCATACCAATCACCTATATACATTTTAGTTTTCACTAAAAATCTCCTCGGTTTATCTTCTTCAATTTCCAATTCTATCTTTATGGTTTGAGTTCCTCCCATTTTGAGTTCCTCCCATTAAGCCGTAATAAACATTACTATAAAATATCTATTTCAAACCATTTTCCAAAATTGTGATATACTTGCCTGATTTTAAGAGAGTCTTTTTTATTATATAATTCATAGATACAATTTTCAAATCGCTTGCGGGTTTTATAGTCTTCAAAAGTGGAGTAATTCAAAAAATTCTGTACTATGTTTACATTTAGACTATCAAAATCAGCAGATAATTTTTTTACAAAATTTTTATCTTTATTTCTTCCTTCTTCAATTTTAAAATGGAGCTTAGTTTCTTCCAAATAATTTACACTAATTCTAAAATTCCGGATGTTATTATCATCATACTGATTATCTTCTCTATTAAAAGTGAACTTATGTGCAATTGTATCTATTGGATCTGCCCCCCCTTCGTAAAACTTATACATATTTTTATGGGTCATAATAATCAGGTAGCCTTTATTCTTCTCAGCAAAATTAAATAGGTATTTTACACAGTTTTCGTTATCCTGGAAATTATCAAACACATAATAATGACCAAGATAGGTGTCACGTAAATGATAAATATTAGGTTTTCCTTTAGGCTTATTTGGGGGATAACAATTTACCAAAACAGCAAGGAGCAGGAAAAAAGAAATAATAATTATATATATAAATTTATTTTTTTTCATAGTATTATTTCCTTCTATTAATGGTTAAATAATCTACGGATTTATAGACCAGTTCGGTTTCAAAAGGTTTATATTTTTTTTCATATCCGGGAAGGTATCCGTAATGGTATTGAAGCCAGAAAAAAGCGTTCAAACAGGACATGTTTCCTTTTTTATGACCTTTCATTTCATTTAGTCGGCCGGACATTGCCGCAATAGCTAAGTTTTGTGCCATTAGTGCTTTCCCTAAATCGGTAAACTGATTCATCAGTTTTGAGTATATTTCTTCATAGTTTTTACCACCGTTAAGGTCTCCCCAATCTGAGCCGTACCAATCCCCTATATACATGGTAGTATCTATTTTAAAACGCCCGGGTTGGCTTTCTTCAATTTCCAAGTCTACCTTAACCGTTTGTGTCCCTCCCATTAAGCCATAATACTCAAATCCTTCTTCATTGTACTTGCGCATGTATAAATCAGCTGCCAATTCTTTAGGACGATAATTAACTCCAGTAAAGTCAGGACGATATGGTTTGTCCAAATGATCTTTTCCAAAAACTTTTTCAATTTCGTTTTTATCTATCGTACGAATATCATAATCAGGGTCTTCCAATACAAACTTAATCATTTGCAGGTAATTATTGTTAAAATAGTCTTGAAAGGGTTTAAATTGGTGCAAGCGTTTGGAAATTTCTGTATTGAGGCCAAAACTTACCTTTTTTCCATTGCCATGATAAAAATTCTGTACAATGATATTGGCGGTATTTTCTTTAAGTACGTCCCGGGTACCAAAATAACCGCCTTTATAGTCGTTTCCCTCATAAAGTTTCTGAATCTGCTTTTCAGAAAGTTTTTCGAGATGGGAAATTGAAGTCACTCCTGAGCTTCCCGCTTTGGCTCTAAACTCTTGATTGCGGGCATCCAAAATTGCTTTTACCTTGGCTGTATCGTTTTGCAATTGTCCCCATTTTTTAGTTCCTTTATAATAAAATTTATCATCCAGTCTACTTAGTATACTAACATCCTTACTAGGCTTTTCCAAGTAGGCATATACACTGAATTTAGAATTTTTAACATCTTTGGGTACCCAAAATTTTACTTCTTGTTTTCCGTTATTTTGAGGATATTTAGATATAATCTCTCCTTCATCAAATTGGGTAGCCCACTTAATTCTTATTAGTTCATGTGGTTTAGGCTGTCTATTGAAATTTACTATTTTGTATTGGTATGATATACCTTTTGTAATAAAAGAAACTTTTTGTCCCTTTTCATCAAAAGGTCCGTCCAGTTTTACCACGCGCAAAGGCGGTGGAGGGGTATAATCATTTAAATATTGAACACCGCCATTCCTTCCTATCATAGTAACCTGTTTTCTGGCATTAAAGGTTAAATTTCCACCATTGGCTGTAAGAGTTATTGATTCTTTTGCTCGTTTTATACTCTCTCCTCCTATTTTGCGTACTATATTTCCTCCTTCTATTCCCATAATTTCTAATGTAATGTAGTATCTTCTGCACTATTAGATGTAACAGCTTTAACACTCTCAAATTTAATATTTTCATCTTCTGAACTATATTTGCCATCTTTAGAAGATGTTTCAGTAATATTCTTGGCATCTGAAGTTCTACTTTGTCCTGCAGCTTCATAAATATTAGCGGCGGTCAAACTATAATCTTCTCCCGCCATCAGGGATACATTTCCTCCTGCATTCATGGTTATATTTTGAGAAGCATTTACCGATATATTCCTGGCATCCATATACAAGGTTTCAGGGGCATATACTTTGATATTCCCTTTTCCATCCAAAAAAATTCTATTTCCGCTTGGATCTTCCATTAGTATCGTTCCCTCGGAATCATTAAATATTATCTTAGTGCCGCTTCGGGTTTGTATCACTTTAATATCGTTTCCTTCACTATAATAGGCGGCTATTTCTCCTCCATTATAAGCCGTTCCTAATACTACGGGTGCTTCGGCATTTCCTCCTTGAAAGGCACACAAAACGGTCTCTCCTTTCTCCGGATTCATATAGGTGCCTTTTCCTCCTCCCGCATGAGGCTGTATTACCTGTATCCACGGGGTTTGACTGTTGCTTTCTTTCTGCCAACTAAACTGCACGCGCACTCTTCCCATTTTCAACGGATCTTGATTATCTGTAACCGTAGCATGTTGTATTGAAGCTTTCGGATAGGCTCTTCCGTTGTAAAACGGTGGAACGGTCATGTCCTTAGGTATGCCTTTAAAGGTATTTTCATAGCCCTCTCCGTCTGCAAAGCGGTGTTCAATTTCAATGATCTTATATGATTCGACCGGTATTCGACCGTCTTTAAATATTTCATGTTCAGGTATCCACACCATCATCTTGGCTACATCTCCGATCCGCAATTGGGGATTGTTACTCACCCCTTCTACATAAACTAAATTTTGTCTTTTCTTTTTTTCAACCTCCATTGAATCCTCCATTTCCTTTGAACCGTTTGGCAATAAGCTTTGTTCATAATGGAATTGAGGTACTGTGTGATACAGGTTTTTTGAATAGGCTAAGGCATGTTGTTGAAAGGGATTGGTTGAACCGGGATGAGATTGAGGGTTAGCGGTTAAAATATGTTCTGTTTTCTGTTGGGCATCATAGGCCGTAAATTTAAAATTCTGAGGACCGATTCCCAGTTTTAACTCATATTCAAATACGTCTTCTCCTTCCATTAATTCTATGACCCTTCCCCCCCATGAACTATAGCAATATTCTTCACCATTGTAATAAAAATATTCACCATAGCGTTCGCTAAGTTGTTGGATAAAGGCTAAATCCGAACAATTGTACTGTACGGTATAAGGTAATCGTTCTTTTTTATTGGGATTGAATTGAAAGTTTATTAAGTTTCGGGAATAGGGTTTTATTATTTCTTTTATAATTTCTTCCTGGGTTTGGTTTTCAAAACTTCTGCATTGTAATCCGCTTTCCATCAATACCTCGGGAGAGGTACCCCGAAATACCAGCTGGCGTATGCCTTGTTTTTTGGGTAGAGATATTTGTGTAATCAGGCCCGTAAAAAGAGAGGCTGTTTTTCCATACTGGCGAAATTCAAAAGTTATTTTTTTTCCTAAGTATTCTTTGGTATTTTGGTAGATATACGTCTTTTTATTTTCTCCGAATTCGTCCGGATCACAATAGAGTGTAAAAGTGTGTAACTGATTAAGCTTTTGCTTTAGCTCTAATTTTATACTGGTTTTGGTAAAATATTCAATTTCGTTGATACGTATTTTCACGGATACTAAATGAGTTTTTCCATAGACCTCTTCTTTAGTTCCTCCGTATTTTGCATAATATCTAACCTCTTTTTGAGGCGGGTTTAATTGAAAGGAAGGCTCCGTACCTTCTTCATAATTTGGAGTGGTTTTCATATAATAAGTAGTTTGTTTTGTTATTAAACAATAATAAACAAAGATACTAAATATTTAGTTATTGAAATAAATATATTTTAAAAATAGAAATAAGTAGTGGTAAAAGCGCCAATTATATGGTTTATGAGATAGCAATAAGATCATTTTATATGTATGTGTTTTTTTGATCAAACAATCTAAAAAGTATAAAATTTAAGTATAGGATAGGATCAATATAAGCTATTCTTTAAACAAAAAGTGAATTTCAAATCTTACTTCTTTCGGAATTATAAAAAAGAACTTGATGAATATGAAAAAATCGTGAGTCTCATTGAATCTATTTAAAAATGTAAAAACTAATTAAGAATAATAGTATTCCCGAAGATGAAAAACTTACCTAAAAAACCATAAAAAACGAAAAAACCCGCTATTTAAGCGAGTTTAAAAAGTGGAGATGGAGGGATTCGAACCCTCGTCCAAACAAGCAATACGCAAGCTTTCTACATGCTTAGTGAATTATTAATTTTCGGCTGATTGCTGAGAATTCACACCCCACAAGCAGCTTATCATCTAAATTTTCGAACAGAACCCGATGCGTGTCCTGCTCTATCTCCGCATTCCCGTGCCTCTTAACCAAACGCCGCAGAGAAGGGCTTTTGAGAGACATTTAGCTTCCTTACCTGGTAAGGAGATCGCTTGGACTTACTATAATTCGGTCGTATTAAGCAGCTAAAGCGTATTCTTCGTTGCCAGTTATAAGTTTGTAACGGAAGTTTAACGAGATTACCTTACGTGACTCGACATGCTTACTTACCCATTGATCTTGCTGTCAAAACCGGTCATCCCCAATGGATAAATCTTCAATATTAATTGGCAAATATAATCATTTTAACTTAATTATAAGTCAAAATGGACCCCGTATTCCTTTCAGCACTAATATATTCAATTATTATTTTTAAATAAAATTAAAGATTTGAAAACAAAATAAGATATAAAACCATACATCTAAGCTTTTACTAAATCAATTAAAAACAGGGGGATCGATTTATAATTTCATCATAACAAAATTGACAGTAAAAAATAATTTTCTAAATATTTTTAAAAATAGAAATTATCTTTTTATTATAATTATAAAAATTTAAATCCCTAAAAATAAAACAATATATCATAAAGAATTTATAATTTATATATATTTTAAAATAGATAATATGATTTTTTCAATAAAAAATAAAAAAAAAGAGTTTGATTTAGAATGAAAAAAACTAATTTTGTAACTATTAAGAAAAAATTCATATATGAAATTCATAGTTTCAAGCGGAGAATTATTAAAAGCATTACAATTAATAAGTGGAGTTACCGGAGGAAACTCATCTTTACCTGTATTGGAAAATTTTTTATTCGATCTGGATTCTGATAAATTAACCATCTATGGATCTGATGGTGAAACAACCATGAAAACCAGTATTGAAGTTCAAAGCACAGATAAAGGAAAAATTGCGGTTCCTTCAAAACTGCTTACCGATACAGTAAAAACTTTTTCCGAACAGCCGCTTTCCTTTTCACAAGAAGGAAATCAACTAGAAATTGTGGATGAAAAAGACAACTACTTCATAGCTTTGGATGATGTAGACCAGTATCCTACCCTACCCGAATTAGACACAGACAGGTCTATTACCATGAAAGCCTCCGTTTTAGGAGAAGCGGTCGCCAATACTATATTTTCAACCGGTAATGACGCCATGCGTCCCGTGATGACCGGGGTATTATTCCAATTTACCAATTCGGAATGTCGATTTGTAGCAACCGATGCTCATCGATTGGTAAAATATACTCGTAAAGATGTTTCTGCGAATGAAGATATAGAATTCATCATGCCAAAAAAACCGCTTACTCTATTGAAAAATGCCCTGATTGCATATGATGATGAGGTTATTATTGAATTTAACGAAACCAATGCTCGGTTCACTCACAATGAAACTCAATGGGTTTGCAGGTTGATAGACGGTAAATATCCTAACTATGATGCCGTAATCCCTAAAGAGAATCCGAACGTATTGACTATAAACAGGCAATTATTTTTAAGCTCTCTAAAAAGAGCCGCCCTTTTCTCTAATAAATCAACTTCGCAAGTACGTTTAGCTTTAAATGGAAATTTACTTAAGCTAAGCGCTGAAGATGTTGATTTTTCAAATAAAGCGGATATGAGCCTTCCTTGTGATTACAATGGGGAAGAATTGAAAATAGGATTTAATTCCAAATTCTTAAATGAAATGCTTAACAACATTTCTTCGGAAGACATTACTCTTGAAATGTCTACGCCCAATCGTGCGGGAATTATTAAACCTGCAGACGGATTGGATGAGAACGAAGACATATTAATGTTGGTAATGCCTGTTATGCTTAATAACTAAATAAATTTTAAAATATAAACCACTTTTCTCGCTCTTATGTAAATAAATTATTTACATAAGATTTTTTTAATATAAATAGTTAAAATCAATGAAAATTTCTTATAATTGGTTATGTAAATATATTAAGACTGATTTATCTGTTGAAAAAATAACTTCCATACTTACAGACACAGGTTTGGAAGTGGAAGATGTTGAAGAAATTGAATCTGTCAAAGGCAGTCTAAAAGGTGTAGTAGTCGGTGAAGTCATTGAATGTGAAAAGCACCCGAATGCAGACAAGCTGAAACTAACTAAAGTGAACTTAGGGGATCAAACCGTACAAATTGTTTGTGGGGCACCTAATGTTGAAAAAGGCCAAAAAGTACCTGTAGCCACTATTGGTACTTCTTTATATTCCGAAGACGGAAGCGAATTTAAAATCAAGAAAAGTAAAATACGAGGGGAAGAATCTTTCGGAATGATTTGTGCCGAAGATGAATTGGGCTTAGGCAAAAGCCATGAGGGCATACTCGTACTTGATACTAATTTAAAAGTGGGTACTCCTCTCAATGAGGTGATCCCTGTTTCTAAGGATTATTGTATTGAAATAGGGCTCACTCCCAACCGTACGGATGCTATGTCTCATTATGGAGTAGCTCGTGATTTATATGCGGCGCTTAAAAGCAGAAAAATCAAGGCTGAATTACAACCAATCACTTTCGAAAATTTCAAATTGGATGAAGCCAAAGGGAATCCAATTAGTGTTGAGGTAGAAAATGAACAACTTTGTCCAAGATATTCAGGTATATATTTAAAAAATATTGAAATTAAACCTTCACCGGATTGGTTACAAAACCAGTTAAGAATCATAGGATTATCTCCTATAAATAATGCAGTAGATATAACTAATTATATATTACATTCCTACGGACTTCCTCTTCATGCATTTGATGCCGATAAAATTGGCGGTCAAAAAATAAAAGTGGGAACAGTACCGGAAGGAACTACGTTTACTACATTAGACGGAGTAAAAAGAAATCTATCCGATTCCGAATTACTTATAAAAGACGCTCAGGATACTCCTTTATGCTTGGCCGGTGTGTATGGCGGATTAGAATCCGGAGTTTCCAATGAAACTAAAAATATTTTTTTAGAAGCTGCTTACTTTGATCCGGTTTCTATAAGGAAAACCTCTAAAAAAGAAGGGTTAAATACCGATTCTTCTTTCCGTTTTGAAAGAGGTGTAGACCCTAATTATACCCTGATTGCTTTGAAAAAAGCCTGTGAGCTTTTTAAAGAGTTAACCAATGCAACCGTTGTTGGAGAAATGATAGATATATATCCCAATCCAATAAAAAATGTAAATACTATTTTAAGGTATCATAAAATCGATCGAATATTAGGAAAGAAAATCCATAGAGAACAGATCAAAGAAATCTTAAAATCATTAGAGTTTACTATCATCAGCGATACAAACGAAGTTTTGGATCTTATAGTACCGGCTTATCGTGTAGATGTGACGAGGGAGATAGATGTTATTGAAGAAATTGCACGAATCTATGGGTACAATCAAATTGATATTCCTGAAAAGTTTTCGTTTGCTTATGAAAATAAAAATGCCTTTGATGAAGAATTTCTTGAAAACACGATTGCTAATCAATTAAAATATAATGGTTTTAACGAAATCATCAATAATTCGTTAACGTCTCGTAGAGATGAAAACACCCAATACGTGGAGCTGGTTAATCCTTTAAGCACAGATTTGTGTGTAATGAGGCAATCCCTGGTATATGGAGTATTACAAAGTATATCATTTAACAGCAATCGTAATCAGAAAGAAATTAAGTTTTATGAATTCGGAAAAACCTATTTTAAAAATTCCGCGGGAACTTATATTGAAAATAAAAAACTTTCGGTAGCTTTATTCGGAAATTTCCAGGAAAATAATTGGATTATTCCTCAAAATACCTCTACTTTTTTTCATTTAAAAGGAATTGTAAGCCAATTACTTACCGGTTTTAACATATCCATTGATGAAAAACCATTAGAGTCTTCTTCTCTGTATAAAGACGGCATCGAACTTTTTGTAAACGGATATTCTTTAGGTAAATTAGGAAGTATCAATCCTAAGCTTTTAAAAGAATTCGGATTAAAAGGTAATGTATTTTATGCAGAATTGGAATGGGAAAAATGGGTGGATCTTGCCTCTAAGAAAAAACCTTATAAATTAGCTGAAATTCCTAAATTTCCGGGTTCAACCCGAGATTTAGCCCTTTTACTGGATAAAGATATAAAATATTTTGACTTATATAAAGCGGCCTTTGAAACAGAAAAAAAATTGCTTCAATCCGTAAATCTTTTTGATGTTTATGAGGGCAAAAATCTACCTGAAGGCAAAAAATCATACGCATTGAATTTCTTCCTTCAAGATGAAAATAAAACCCTTACGGATCAAGACATTGATAAGGTTATGAAAAAATTGTTAGATCGTTTTTCAACCCAGTTTCATGCCGAATTAAGAAATAATTAATGATGAAAATATGCATAAAAATGTTGTAATTCTAGGGGCCGGAAATGTTGCTTATCATTTAACCAGAGCCTTACTTGAAAATACGGTGAATGTCGTACAGGTTTTCAACAGAACTCTGGATAAAGCACAAAATTTTGCAGAAGATTATAATATTAATTATACAGATAAAATTTCAGAAATTGTTAAGGCAGACATCTATATTATCTGCACTTCAGATAAGGCCATTTCCGAAATATCTTATTATGTACCATTTGAAGATTGTTTAGTTGTCCATACTTCCGGATCGATCCCCTTATCTGCGCTTAAGGGTAAATACAGAAAAGGAGTTTTTTACCCTTTGCAAACCTTTTCAAAAAAAAGAGCGTTGGAATACGATAAAATTCCTTTTTTTATTGAAGCAGAAAATAAAGACGATGAAACTATTCTTTTAAATTTGGCTAAAAGAATTTCTGATGAAGCCTATGTTGTTGATTCAGAAAAGCGATTGAAAATACATATGTCGGGTGTATGGGCCAACAATTTTACCAATCATCTACTTTACATAGCCAATGAAATTTGCCGTAAACAAGACATACCTTTTGAGATTTTAAAACCTTTGATAAAGGAAACTTTTGATAAAATTAATGATGACATTTCTCCGTATGACGCTCAAACAGGACCGGCAAAAAGAAATGACCAAGTTGTTATTCAAAAACATTTATCTATCTTAGAGGCTGATTCGAATTTATACCAAATCTATTCTTTACTAACTAATTCCATTTTAGAAACTTATCATGATAAATTATAAAGAAAAGCTCAATCATATTAGCGCATTCGTTTTTGATGTAGACGGAGTTATGACCGACGGATCCATCATTCTCATTAATAACGAAATGATAAGAAATATGAATACTAAAGATGGGTTTGCCTTACAGTTTGCTGTAAAGAAAGGCTATAAAATTGCCGTAATCACGGGAGGAAAGGATGCCTCTGTAGTGAGCCGACTTAACTATTTAGGTATTACTGACATCTATCTTGATTCTAAAGATAAATGGGATGATTTGGAAGATTTTCTTTACAAATACGGGTTGAAACCTCATGAAGTTTTATATATGGGAGACGACCTGCCCGATTATGAGGTGATGAACCAAGTGGGAATTGGAGCAGCTCCCAAAGATGCTTGTCCCGAAATTCTTTCTATTGCAGACTATATTTCTGCTACTAAAGGCGGTAAAGGTTGTGTGAGAGATGTGATCGAACAAGTTTTAAGAGTTAAGGGCGATTGGGATTACCTCGAAACAAAAGACACTACCGCTTCTATATAAACATCTTATTTACATAAGTTTTAGGATGTAAAATTTATTTAGATCCCTAAATAAAATAACCTATCTTTTTACCTCTTTGATAGCAATGGATAAAATCATACGCTTTCAATCATGCTATTCGAATTTAATTTCCATTCTATCTCCAAAATTTTTACACCACCTACCATCTCCATCAACTATATTGTTTTAATATAATTATTTGCACAATAAATACGATTTATTATAAATAAATTAGTTTTTATAAAACATACAATCTATAAACTGCAAAATTTGAATTATAAATGTTAAATATTATTAAATAATTATATTAATTAAATTTATAAGAAAATTTTCGATTCAAAAATATGGATAAATTTATTGCATGGTTTAAATCTTTAAACTTTGAATATCTTTCAATAGTAGGAGCTGTTCTTTATATACTTGTTATTATTTATACCATCTTTAAAATAATCAAAAATACGGAAAATCCATCCAAAGCAATCGGGTATTTACTTATAGTTATAATCCTTCCCATTATAGGGGTAATATTATATTTTTCGATTGGAATGAACTACCGATTGGAAAAATTGTATAAAAGAAAATATACACACGATCGAAACTTTTATCAGATACTCAGAAATCAAATAAATGAGCATACCGAAAAGAGAATCAACAAATACAATAAATTATTGGAGGGTAAAACTCACTCAATAAGAATGTTATTAAAAGATACTTCTTCTGCTCTTTATGTAGCCGAAAATACCAAGTTGCTTATCAATGGTGAAAATAAATTTAAAGAGGTTATTGAAGAATTAAAAAAAGCAACGAAACATATCCATATTGAATATTATATTTTTGCTGATGACCGTATTGGAAACGAAATTAAAGATATTTTAATACAAAAAGCCAAAGAAGGTGTAACCGTACGATTTATTTACGACGATTTTGGAAGCCATTCGTTGAACAAAAGAATGATAAAAGAATTGCGTGAAGGCGGGGTACAAGCCGCTGCTTTTTACAAAATTAAACTTTATGCTTTTGCCAACCGAATGAATTACCGCAATCACCGTAAAATAATAATCATTGATTCTAAAGTTGGTTTTATTGGCGGAATTAATGTTGACGACAGATATATCAATACCCCAAACAGCAAGTTATTTTGGCGTGATACCCATTTTATGGTGAAAGGAGAAGCGGTAAACGGACTTCAATATAATTTCATAACCGATTGGAATTTTTGTTCCGGAAATGACGTCGATCCTTTTGACAAAGCCTACTTTCATGCGTCTAAAGATATCACCACTAAAGACGAAAACCCCGAGCTTCTGCAGATTGCTGCTAGTGGTCCGGATAGTGATCGAGCAACTATAATGCTTGTATACAACGGAATTATAATGTCCAGCCGAAAGAGGCTTTATTTAACGACGCCATACTTGATTCCTAATGAAACTATTGTTAATGCTTTAAAATACGCAGCTTTAAGCGGAGTGGACGTTCGAATTTTGGTTCCGTTTAAATCGGACAGTATCATTGTGAATGCAGCTTCGTGCGCCTATTATAAAGAGTTATTAGCCTCGGGGGTTCGAATTTACAGGTATACGAAAGGATTTGTACATGCTAAAACCATAATTTCCGACACCAATCTTTCCGTTATAGGATCAGCCAATTTGGATATGCGGAGCTTTGATTTAAATTTTGAAATAAGCGCCTTAGTTTACAGCGAAACCATTAACCGGGAACTTTATGATGCTTTTATGGAAGACATTGAAAACAGTACGGAAGTTTCCTATAAGGAATGGTTAAAACGAAACCGATGGGTAGATTTAGGTAATTCCATAGCTAAACTTATATCACCCCTTTTATAAAAAAATGATTAGTTAATTCTTCTAGATTAACAAATATTTTAGGGTATAACATTCCCTATATAGGGTAATTTAATTGATCTGTATTTTTAAAAAATACGATTTTTTTAAAAGTTATAAATCGCTGATTGTAATACAATAAATTAGTTTTACTATACAATTAAAGTCCATTTAAGATAGACTTTTTTTTCGTATATTCGCAAATCAATTTTTTTCGCATTTGTTTTAAAAGAAAATGAGCAATAAATTTCAAGAATATAAAGAATTAAATCTAAATAAATTTGCAGACGAAATTTTAGAATTTTGGAAAAAAAATAATATTTTCCAAGAGAGTATAAAATCTCGTGAGGGCAATCCCCAATTCGTATTTTTTGAAGGACCTCCTTCAGCTAACGGAATGCCGGGCATTCACCATGTAATGGCTCGTACCATTAAAGATATTTTCTGCCGATACCAAACATTAAAAGGAAAACAGGTCAATAGAAAAGCCGGTTGGGATACCCACGGTTTGCCCGTTGAACTTGGAGTTGAAAAGGAATTAGGTATTACCAAAGAAGATATTGGTAAAAAAATAACTGTTGAAGAATACAACAAGGCTTGTAAAGAAGCAGTTATGCGATATACCGGTGCTTGGAACGAATTAACTCAAAAAATAGGTTATTGGGTAGATTTAAATCATCCTTATATTACTTACGATCCCAAATATATGGAAAGTGTTTGGTGGTTGTTGAAACAAATTTACGATAAAAATTTACTTTATAAGGGTTATACCATTCAACCCTATTCTCCTAAAGCTGGAACAGGGCTTTCCAGTCATGAGTTGAGTTTACCCGGTGCATATAAAGATATTACAGATACGACCATTGTTGCTCAATTTAAAGCAATTAAGGAAAGCATCACTTTATTTAACGATATTCAGGGCGATGTATACTTCTTGGCTTGGACTACCACACCGTGGACCTTACCTTCCAATACGGCGTTGACTGTAGGAGGATCTATTGATTATGTATTGGTAAAAACATTTAATCAATATACTTTTGAACCCATCAACGTTATACTCGCTAAAGAATTAGTCGGAAGTCAGTTTTCAGGTAAATTCGTACCTGCTGAGTCTGATGCCGATTTTCAAGAGTATACATCTGAAAATAAAAAAATACCTTATCGAATTCTTGCCGAATACAAGGGGAAAGATTTAGTTGGAATAAAATACGAACAACTTCTTTCTTGGACATTACCGTATGAAGATGCGGACCGCGCATTTGTAGTGATTGATGGAGACCATGTGACTACTGAAGACGGTACAGGTATTGTTCATACTGCTCCTACTTTTGGTGCAGACGATGCGAAAGTTGCAAAAGAACACGGGGTACCCGGTATGTTGGTTCTTGATGAAAACCAAAATCCTGTTCCTTTGGTGGATTTACAGGGTAAATTTATTTCAAGTTTACCTGAACCTTTTGCAGGAAAATATGTTCGCATTGAATATTATAACGATAACGAAGCTCCGGAACGTTCAACCGACGTTGAAATAGCCATACTTTTAAAGACCGAAAATAAGGCTTTTAAAGTAGAAAAATACAATCACAACTATCCTCATTGTTGGAGAACAGACAAACCTATTCTTTACTATCCTTTGGATTCTTGGTTTATAAAAATTACGGAAGTTCGTGATCGAATGACCGAATTAAATCAAAGTATCAATTGGA
Organism: Apibacter sp. B3935; assembly: GCF_009827705.1. Classification (NCBI taxonomy): domain Bacteria; kingdom Pseudomonadati; phylum Bacteroidota; class Flavobacteriia; order Flavobacteriales; family Weeksellaceae; genus Apibacter; species Apibacter sp. B3935. The sequence goes on along the minus strand of NZ_WINL01000003.1, from coordinate 380,442 downwards.
AACCTAAATCAACGGGAGAAGGTCGTTTTGGTAATTGGCTGGAAAATGCTAATGATTGGAATCTTTCCAGATCAAGATATTGGGGTACTCCCCTTCCTATTTGGAGAACTGAAGATGCAAAAGAAGAAATCATCATTGGTTCTGTTCAGGAATTGATTGATGAAATGGAAAAATCCGTAAAAGCCGGATTTATGTCTAAAAATATTTTTGAAGATTTTATTGTAGGTGATTTTTCCGAGGAAAATTACAGTAAAATAGATCTTCATAAAAATATTGTAGATCAAATAGTTCTTGTTTCAGAGAGTGGAAAGCCCATGAAGCGAGAAAGTGATTTGATTGATGTATGGTTTGATTCAGGAGCTATGCCATACGCTCAATGGCACTATCCTTTTGAAAATAAGGAATTAATAGACGAACGAAAATACTATCCGGCAGATTTTATTGCTGAAGGAGTAGACCAAACTCGCGGTTGGTTCTATACTTTACATGCAATCGGAACCATGATTTTTGACAGCGTAACTTATAAAAATGTTGTTTCCAATGGGTTGGTTTTGGATAAAAAAGGAAATAAAATGTCCAAAAGTAAAGGAAATGCTGTTGAGCCTTTTGAAACCTTGGCTATGTATGGGCCGGATGCTACTCGATGGTATATGATTTCCAATGCCCAACCTTGGGATAATTTGAAATTTGATTTGGAGGGCATTGACGAAGTACGCCGTAAAATATTCGGAACTCTATATAATACTTATTCATTCTTTGCTTTATATGCCAACGTGGATGGATTCAGTTATAAAGAGGATGATATACCTTTTAAAGAAAGAAACGAATTAGATCAATGGATCCTATCCGAACTTAATCTTTTAATAGATGAAGTGGATTCTTTCTATACCGATTATGAGCCAACCAAAGCTTTACGAGCAATTAATACTTTTGTTATAGATAATTTAAGTAATTGGTATGTGCGCTTATCAAGAAGACGTTTTTGGAAAGGAGAATATTCCAATGATAAGATTTCTGCTTACCAAACTCTTTATAAATGTTTGGATACTATTGCTAAATTAATGTCTCCGGCAGCACCTTTCTATTCCGATAGATTGTATCAGGATTTAAATGCAGTTACGGGAAAAGAACCTTATGCATCGGTTCATTTAGCTTATTTTCCGATCAAACAGGAAAATGAAATCGATTATTTATTGTTGGAAAGAACTCATTTAGCGCAAAAAGTTACCACTATGGTATTTTCTTTGCGTAAAAAAGAAAATATAAAAGTTCGCCAACCGTTGCAAAAAATTATGATTCCTGTTTTAAGTAAAAATGACAGGGAAAATTTCGAATCCATAATACCTATAATTAAACAAGAGGTCAATGTAAAAGAAGTTCAATTATTGAACCCTGAAGAAGCTTCTGATATTATTGTAAAAGCCGTAAAACCTAATTTTAAAACGTTAGGACCTAAATTAGGTAAAGACCTTAAAGCCGTTAGCCAAGAGCTCCAACAATTATCTTCTTCTCAAATTGAAGAGTTGGAAAAGAACGGAACTATAACTCTGTCCGGCTACGAACTAAACTTGGATGATGTTGAAATTCGCACACAAGATATTACGGGTTGGTTGGTTGCCAACGACGGCAAATTAACCGTTGCACTCGATATCACTATCACACCTGAATTAAAATCTGAAGGAATTGCTCGAGAATTGGTAAATAAAATTCAAAATCTCAGAAAAGAGAATGGATTGGAAGTTACCGATAAAATATCTTTAGAAATTCAGGCGAATGAGGAAATTGAAAAATCCGTTAACGAAAATATGGAATATATATGTTCTGAAACATTAACACAGAAATTAACTTTTGTAAGTAACACTACCGATGGGACGGAATTAGACATTAATGAAATTAAAATTAAAATCGTACTAAAAAAAGTGTAATTATGACTGAAGACAGACTTAGATATTCTGACGAAGAACTTGAAGAATTCAAGATACTTATTCTTGATAAAATTGAAAAAGCGGAAAATGATTTAACTATGCTGAAAGAAGCGTTTGTTAATGATTTAAATAACGGAACGGATGATACCTCTCCTACTTTTAAAGCTTTTGAAGAAGGTTCGGAAACCATGAGTAAAGAAAGTAACTCCCATTTGGCGGCTCGTCAAGAAAAATTTATCCGTGATTTGCGAAATGCTTTGATACGAATTGAGAACAAAACATACGGAATTTGCAGAATTTCCGGAAAATTAATAGGTAAAGAAAGATTGAAAGCAGTTCCTCATGCTACCTTAAGTATTGAGGCTAAAAACAATCAATAGTAAGAATGAAGAAAGTCTTATGGATAACATTTTTTATCCTTTTATTAGATCAAGTATCAAAAATTTACATTAAAACGCATTTTCATCTTCATGAGGAAATAAAGGTTTTTGATTGGTTTTATCTTACGTATGTTGAAAATCCCGGTATGGCTTATGGAGTGCAACTTGGAGGATTCATAGGTAAAATAGGCCTGAGCTTATTGCGTTTGGTATTAATAGGTTTAATGGCTTATTATATCAACAAATGGTCTAAAAAGGCTAATACATGGTATTTTATCATTCCGGCAGGATTAATTTTTGCGGGAGCAATCGGGAATTTGATTGACAGTACTTTTTATGGAGTCCTTTTCGATTCGGGTACAACTTATAACTCGGTTGTGAAGGATTGGTACGGATATTCGGGAATTTCCAAGCTTAATTTTAAAGGATATGCTCCTCTATTCGGAGGATGTGTCGTGGATATGTTTCGTTTTCCTCTTATAGACACTTACTTGCCTGAATGGTTTCCTATTTGGGGAGGTGAAAGGATACAATTTTTTAATTATATATTTAATGTTGCCGATTCTTCCATCACTCTTGGTGCGATATTTCTCATAGGTGTTTATTTCTTCAAACCAGGTATGTTTCCTAAAGAATGGATGAAATAGTCCTGTGTAAAAAAGTACTCCATTTTGTATTTTTATGCAGGGTCTAATCTTTATATGGTATAATAAAAATGCATAAGTTTTTGAACTTTATATTTTAAATGTAAATTTGCATTTTATCATATAAAATATACACATGAGAGTTTTAACAGGCATACAAAGTACGGGTACTCCACATTTAGGCAATATATTAGGAGCCATTGCACCGGCTATTAAGTTAAGCAAGGATCCTTCTAATGAATCTTTTTTCTTTATTGCCAATTTGCATTCCATGACGCAAATCAAAGATGCTGAAGTCCTTAAACAAAATACGTATGAAATAGCGGCAACCTGGCTCGCATGTGGTTTGGATATTTCCAAAACTTATTTTTACAGACAATCAGACATCCCCGAAGTAACAGAACTTATGTGGTATTTGCTTTGTTATTTCCCCTATAGCCGTTTGGCTCTGGCGCATGGTTTTAAAGATAAAGCCGATCGTTTGGAAGATGTAAATTCCGGGCTGTTTACTTATCCTATGCTTATGGCTGCGGACATTCTTTTATACGATGCACAAATCGTTCCGGTAGGTAAAGATCAATTGCAGCATTTGGAAATGACTAGAGACGTTGCTCAAAAATTTAACCATGTACACGGCGATGTTTTGGTAGTCCCTGAAGCCAAAATTCAAGAAAATACGATGTATGTACCCGGAACTGATGGAAATAAAATGAGTAAATCCAGAGGAAACACGATTCAAATTTTTGCTCCTGAAAAAGAGTTAAAAAAACAAATTATGTCTATTGTAACCGATTCTACTCCACTGGAAGAACCTAAAAACCCGGATACATGTAATGCGTTTTCAATATTTAAATTGGTAGCCACTCCTGAAGAAGTGGAACTTATGAGAGAAAACTACTTAGCCGGTGGTTACGGATACGGACATGCTAAAAATGAATTATTTAAAGTTCTTCTACGTGAATTTAGTGAAGCCAGGGAAAAATATAATTACTATATGAATCATATTGAGGAACTTGAGAATATTCTTAAAGAGGGAGCTGAAAAAACTAAAAGAATAGCATCTGAAACACTCAAAAGAGTTAGAAAGTCTTTACAATTTTAAAATTTTTCAAAAAAAATTGCAGCAAAAAGATCTTTTGCTACAATTTAAACTAAACTAATTAAACTAATATTTAAATTCTTGTGTAAAAGGATACAATTTTAGTTTAATTATTTTTTTCCTGCAATTCTTTATAATAGATTTTATCTATAGCTATATTTGATATTTTTATATAAGCTATATTTAGTATATATTCACATATCCGCCCTCGATATCTTTTTTAACTACTTCCGCTCCTCCATAGACATTAATATCTCCGCCATCTTTTATTTTGGTTTCAACTAATCCATTGGAATAAACAGATGCTGTTCCTCCGGAAGTAACTGCTACTGCAATTTTGTTTGAGCCCACTTCTTTTGCATCGTAAGTGCCCCCGGATGTAATTTTAATATTTTGATGGTTTGCCAATCCTGAAACTTTGATTTCTCCTCCGGATTTTAGCTTGGCATGTATTTTGTTTACTCCAACAAGAACGGTAATCTTCGAACCTTCAGTAGCCCCGATATTTAATAGATTTTCTTCTAATTTATCATGACCGGTTATTGTTGATCCTTCGTAAGCATGTATATTATTTAACTTTTTATAATATACCTTTACGTTTACCTCATCGTCGTTCTCTAATTTCAACGTATCCATTCTAATAATTAATTCTCCGCCTTTTTTAACGATTTTTACGTTATCTTTTCTTACTCCGCTGATCTCTACTTTTTCTTCCGGTGAGGAAAGTAACGTCACAGGAATTTTATCATAAACACGCAAAACGGTAAAACTTCTTAAATTTTTAACTATTGCCTGAGCAGAAACAATCTGTATAAAAATTATCGCAAATAAAACAAATAAAAATTTCTTCATATACTTTTTTGAGATAGAATTCAATAATTAAGCCATAACTTCATTATGATTACTATATTATCAATAAGTATATTCTTATAAGGGGTATTGATGATTAGTTTAGCCTAGTAATGCTTTTCTCCATTCTTCTTCTTTAAATCCTACTAAAATACTAGAATCACTTATCACTAAGGGACGTTTTACCAACATTCCGTCGGTAGATAGAAGTGATAAGAGTTCGTCTTCGCTGCTTGTTTTTACTTTTTCTTTAAGATTTAATTCTTTATACAGTTTGCCTGATGTATTAAAAAATTTGTTTATGGGCAATCCTGATCTTTGATACCATTCCTTTAATTCTTCTTTCGTTGGACGTTCTTTTGCTATATTTCTTTCTTTAAATTCTATGGTATTATCTTGCAACCATTTGATTGCTTTTTTACATGTGCTGCATGTGGGATAGCATAAGATTGTTATTTCCATTTCTTATTTTTTTATAAAGTCAAATTTACTTTTTTTATGTATTTAAAGTCTAATTAGTAATAGTTTAAAAATTAGCAAAGGGATAATTATTTAAATTTAGCTGGATCATTAGCTTTCAATTAAAGCGGCTTTAAGTATTGCTGGATTGATCAAATGAAGTAAATCTTATCAAAATTTTATAATCACTATACAAAACCTCTTTTTTATAATGTCAACAATAATGATTCACGTTTTGATTCTAAGGTAAAATAGTTTATAAAATGGACTTTATAAAAATTGAATGCAGGAACTTTCTTTTCAAATGTAAAATTCAATAACTAACCTTTTTCTTATCATCTATTTTCTTTTGAAAATGTGGCTCTATTTACATCAGATAATTTATCAATATTTCCTTTATTTTGCCCAACTGCTCCTACATTCATTATCGTGGAATTTCAACTTATTTATTAAATTAATCTAATTCAACTACTTTCATTGATTTTACCTTTGTACTTCCTTCATATAATTCTATTTTATATAAAAGATATTTAGGCTTTTCCATAAAAGATTCATAAATAACAGGAATTACCACATTTGCTTTATTTAGTAAAATATTAGCTTTATAAATTTTCATCCAACTGTCTAAAGGTTCTTGTATCTTTATTATATCTAAGTTATTATTACATATTTCATCATAAAAATAATCTAAGGTGTATAAATCATTTTTTCCCTCTAATATATCTAAATAGTACATATATTCTTTAATATCCAAAGAATTAGAAAGTTTATTATTAATCGAATAAAACCTATATGTTTCAGGATAAGAATTTATCAAGTTATTAACAGAAATTGTGTCCTCAATTTCTTTTATATCATAAAACATTGCTTCATATCCAGGCGAATATTTCATATTCAATGAAATTGGACTAACTCCTACTATATGACATTTTTTATTATTTTGAAGTTCTATAGAATTAAGAATTGATTTATAAATATTTAATTTAACTGTATCTATCTCAGAATAACAAATTCTATACATAGAGCAACTATCCTTAATCTGCCCGCTAAATAGATTTAATTTACAAAAGAACAAACTAAGAAAAAGTATAACTTTCTTATTGTACATCATTTTAATCCACAACTTTTACTGATTCAATCTTTCCCTTTTTTAGAAAATGCGTCCTTATTAAGCATATATTTTTTCTATTTCTTTATTTTTTTATTAAAGTAAATAATCATAAGATTCACTTTCATAAGTTTTTAAAAAAAATAAAAATATATAACTTTAATTTATTAACAATTAATATAAATTATAATATATAATGAAAATGCTTTTTATCTTATTATATCTCTTTCCTCTTTTCCACCACTTATTATTTCTTTGATTATTTCTAATTTACCTTTATCGTTATATCCTATCTTAATTTTGAATAAATAATATTTTTCTTTTTCAATCGATCTATTTCCATTTGATAATAATTCATATTTAACAGGTATTAAGACTTCTGAATTATAACTTCTATCATAGTATTTTTAATAAAAATCTATCCATTTATCAAGGGGTGCATATATTTTTATAATGTCAAAACTAAAATCACATACATCAGGTTCAAAATCAATATTTTTAGGCACATATTCAATATTGTTTTTTTTAAGATTATAAATATAATCTGCTCCAACTTGAACCCCGAAAAACCTATCCGAATCTTCAAATATCCAGTATTTCTTTGGTAATTCTTTTCTTAATTCTTTCACTGATATAGTATCCTTTGTTATATGAATATCTTTATATAAATATCCATTTGATCCCCCTGTAGCAAAACCTGCTGTATATCCGATATTTAATGAGAGTCCATCAATTCCAATTATATGACATTTTTTATTGCTTTTAAATTCTTTAGAAAGTATAATTGATTTATAAACTTCCGTTTTAAAAAAATCAATAAAACTTATAACTGCATCTTCTTTATTACTTATTGATTGTCCGTGAAATTGGTTTATTAGAAAAAAAGTAATCAAAATCAAGAGTTTTTTTATGCACATCATATTTTATGGTTTATAATTTTTTTTACTTAAAATGATTTTTCAATATTTCCACTTTAAGTTTCATCCCACTTTAAATAACGAATTTAGAATCTATTATCTTTATATTTATTTAGTTGATATACTAATTAATCTTTATTATTGCATATGCATAGCTACTATTCCATCCCAATAAATTTAACAGATTTTATTTCTACACCATTTTCGTATAGTTGTATTTTATATAAAAAATACTTCTCTTTATTATTAAAACGTTCTAGGTGTTCATATTTTACGGGGATTATAAATTCTATAAATCTATTATTCTTATTAATTTCTTTAAAATAAAGATTAGCCCATTTGTCAAAAGGCTCATAGATTTTGATAATGTCAAATTTATCATTACAATGATAATAATAAAAGCCTTTATCATTAGTGAATAATTTTCGTTCTCTATTTTCTGAAAATTTTTTATGAGCATATATGGAGTCCGCATTTATATAATAATCTATTAAATTATTTCCCTTATTAATATATTCCATTTCATTACCTATTTGATATATCCAATAATTTTTAGGTAAAAAATCTCTTAATTTATCCAACGTAATAGAATCCTTTTTTACATAAGGTTCTAAGTATTCATATTTTTTTGTAACTCCTAAAGAAGTAGAAGGAATCACAATCATTTTACATTGCGTACTATTTTCGAATTCTTTTGATGAAATAATACTTTTAAATATCATGAATTTAATAGCACTAAAATCTAAGTCATTATTTTTTAGACAATCCGATTGCCCATAAAAATAAATGCTTATAAAGAGAAAATTAACTAAAATAATAGGTTTCATTTGCTCCATCAAATTTAATCCACAACTTTTACTGATTTAATCTTTCCTTTTTTTGAAAATGCGCCTTTATTAAGCATATATTTTTTTTATTTCTTTATTATTTATTATTCGAGTATATAATCATACGGCTCACCTTCAACAACTATTGTAAAAAAAATAAAAATGTTTAATTAAAATTTAATTTTTTTTTCAATTAGTATAAATTATAATTTCTAATGAAAACACTTTTTAATTTATTATATCTCTTTCCTCTTTTATACCACTTATTATTTCTTTGATTATTTCTAATTTACCTTTATCGTTATATCCTATCTTAATTTTGAATAAATAATATTTTTCTTTTTCAAGAAACATATGCCCTTTTGATAACGATTCATATTTTACAGGAATTACAACCTCATAATTTTCATATTTATTATTGAATTCCATAGGGTGTTTACTATAATATTTCTGATAAATCTTCATCCATTTATCTATGGGTTCGTATATTTTTATTATATCAAAACTACTTTCACATAAATCCGTTATAAAATCAATTTTCTGAGGAATATATAAACTATCTGTATTTAGAAGTGCAGAAATGTATTCTCGATCAAATTCAACACCCAAAAATTTTCTTGAATCCTCAAATATCCAGTATTTTTTTGGCAAATCTTTTCTTAATTCTTTCACTGATACACTATCTTTAGTTATATCAAGATTTGTATAATAAAAACCTAGAGAACCGCCTGTAGAATAGCCTTTAGGATAATAATCCATATTTAAAGAAACCGAATTAATTCCTACTACATGGCATTGCTTATTGCTTTTAAACTCTTTAGAAAGTATAATTGATTTATATACCTCAATTTTTAATTGATCAATTGGACTAACATTTACATTATTTATTTCTTGACTGCTTATTTGTCCTTGAAATACATAGATAAAGAAAAAATTAATCAAAATCAAAAGTTTCTTCATATACATGATAATTTATAGTTGTTAGAAATCTTAAAATAAATAAGTTATCAATATTTCCTTTATTTTGCCCAACTGCTCCTACATTCATTATCGTGGAATTTCAACTTATTTATTAAATTAATCTAATTCAACTACTTTCATTGATTTTACCTTTGTACTTCCTTCGTATAATTCTATTTTATATAAAAGATATTTAGGTTTTTCCATAAAAGATTCATAAATTACAGGAATTACTACATTTGCTTTATTTAGTAAAATATTAGCTTTATAAATTTTCATCCAACTATCTAAAGGTTCTTGTATTTTGATAACATCAAAACTACTATCACATATATCCTTTTGTAAATTTCTTTTGGCATATAAACTATCCATTCTCTGCAATTGAGAAACAAGTTCATACCCTTGAACTGTATTTGATAACTTATCTTCAATGGAATAAACCCTATAGTTTTCAGATAATGAATTTCTCAAGTTTAATATTGACACACTATCCTTCTCTTTTTTTATATTATGAAAACCTATTTGACTATTAAAATCCATTCTAAGAGAAGTTGGTTGTACTATAACTATATGACATATTTCATCATTTTGTAATTCTTCAGAGAAAAGAATTGATTTATAAACCGCTTCTTTAGCCTTATTCACATAAGATAATTTAAGTGTATCTATTTGCCCATATAAAAATATATTTATCAAAATAGTACTAAGAAAAATTATAAATTTCATCTTTCCCATTATATTTTAGCTTTATAACGTAATTCATTTGAACTAATTTTAAGTAATTGTTTTCATTAATGATGCCTATACCTTGATTTTTTGGATATTTTTTAGGTGGACTAGGATAATTAGTATCTCGACTATCTATTTCAGATTTATATAATTCATCACTTCCATTTAAAAAACCAAATTTCATTTCAACATTTCCCGCCTGACTAGCATTTACGGCATAACCACCATATGATTTTTTATCAGGAATTCCTATTTCTCTTCTTATTACATTACACAATTTAGCTTCAACTTGTGTTGGACCTTCTGTGGTAAATTCTTTAGAAAATATATCATATTCATCATCGGTAAGCTTCAGTAAGACATGTCCTAAAAACTCATGTTCTAAAACCCTCGACAAGCCATTATACCGAGCTGTCAATTTAGGTAAAATTAATTTAAACTCTTTGTAACAAGCGATATCATAATCTGATAATTTATAATACATATATTTTATATTTAAATCATCAATGAAATCTTCTAAATCTATACAAGCTACATTCCCTATCATATTCAAAATTTTATCTCCCACCGATCCGTCATTATATTTATAATTTTTTATTTTCTTTCTATATCCAGGAACTACTCCCAAAAACATAGGTTCTTTTGCATAAATATCAAATAACAAATGACCATTCTCATTATAAGTATTACCATTCTTATCTTTATTATCTGAATAAACTTCATACCCAAAATTATATCCAAATAACAACTTACCCCTAGATACTTGATCTCTGCTTAATTCTCTTTTCCAATGTTCAATTGCAGTTGGAGATATATTTTCATAGGCTGGAGCACATTCGCCCTTATAGTATAGCATTTCATTTTCTTTGTCATAGGCAATCGTGATACCGTATTCTTAATTAAATGCTTTTTGCAATTTCTTAGGTATGTCGTATATCTGTTGCCCATGTTCATCATAAAATCGGGTATGTATTCCTCCATGTTTAGTACTTACATTTACTTCACATTTCCCTTCTTTTTTCCAATTGGAAATATAAGCATATATTGTAACTTTATCCAAAGAATCAGTTTTCGAAATATCTAACGTTACTTCTTGTTTTCCTAAAGTTTTAGCCGATAATTGTACTGCATCTTCATTGAGCTGTAACGACCATTTAATTTTCATGAGTTCTGTCGGCGATTTCACTTCCCTATTAAATTGAGTAATCTTAAATTTATAAGATTTCCCTTTTTCTACTTTTGAAACTTTTTCTCCTTGTTCATTTAAAGGCCCCTCAATATGAATTACTTGCAAAGGCTCAGGCGGTTTATAATCATTTAAAAATATTACTCCGTCTTGCTTGCCAATCATTTCTATCCTTTTAGCATTAAAAATAAGATTCCCATTTTTAGCTGTTAGAGTTATAGATTGTTTAGCTCTTTTAATACTTTCTCCGCCTATTCTTCGAACAATGTTACCGCCTTCCATTTTTTACTCTTTTTTTTAATTTATTATATAGCTTTTGTGTCTTAATTATGAATTTTTGTGTCGAAATACTATCAACTGATTTTAAAATCTGATCAATTTAATCAGCTTTTCAAACGGATGTTTACTTCGGGTTTGCTTGCCGTATAATTGGTAAAAAAGATCTTTATAAACTTAATATAAAGAGTTTGAGGTTTTAAAAATTTAAGTAAGTAATCTAAATTTTCTGCTGTTGTAGAAGGAATTTTTTCTCCATAGACAGCCTGAAAGGTATATTTCATAGTAATCTGATTTAATAAATAGGCTCAACAAATATACTAGTATTTTTTATTTTATTTTATATTTTTATGCTATATATTTTGCCTGTTTTACTATAAATACAGTTTTTGTACGATTAATATAACAAATTACCTTATTTAAAAGAAATATTCAATAAATTCAGATATGTAGCATTAGTAGTGTTATGAATTTATTCTATATAGCCTTGCTTTAAAAGAATTGGATGGTTAAAGTTTCGTATTTATTTAATTGAGTTTATATTAAATACATTACAGAAAATATTTAGGCATTATTGTTCGTAAAAATGCAACTTTAATGTATAAAAAGAATAAGCAATATTTAAAATCTACTCTATCAATTATTCATCCATTCAGGAAATAGAATTAATCAAAAATAAATATTAAAAGCTAAAGAATATTTATATATCTTCATTATGTATTTTTAAAAAAAACTGAGTTTGCTTGCATAAGTTAAGTAAGAAAATATTAATTTTTAAAAATAAATTTTTTATTCAAACATAAACGAGTTATCTATATAACAAAAAAAGCCTCAACTTTTTATGATGAAGCTTTATATGTTAAAATATATAATTTAAATTTACCTACTAATTTTTTTTATTTCCATAAAGTATAATATCTGAAATTATATATCTAAGTTTATCTTTTAAATCAAATTCCATATCTAATTCTTCAGCTTTATTGCACATTTCTAATAATTTAGCAAAACTTGAAATCTCATTATCAATTTTCCTATCAAATATATCAGATAATTTTTTAATTCTGCTTAATGAACTTTTAGGATTACTAATCTTTGTTAAAATTTTCATTCGCAATTCATCCGGATGCTTAATTGTTTTTATTTCTTCTAATTCTTTAATTAAATTATCACTTGTGTTAAGTATTTTATCCATATCCTTTAGTATCGAAAATACTTTCTCAGGCTTTGTTATATGATTTATTCGCACTCCATTTTCTTGTATATATTTTTTGGGATAAAGAAAGAAACCTTTATTATTTAATTGACCAACACTCAAAATGTTTAAAAAAATCAATGATCCTTGTCCTAAATCATTAGTTGAAATATTAATTGCTGTTGATACTTTTCCAAATGAGCCTGCATCTTTTAAAAGTTTTTCTGAAACTATTATTTCTAATTTTGATTCATTAATATATGCACTTTTAATCATATATTCGATACCTTTATTTAATTTCATATTTGAATGAAGGATTAACATCGAAACAACAAAACTAAAATCCACTCCATACTCATTATATTTAGTTGCAGATGTTATTCCTCGTAAATACAATTGGTTGTCATATTCTACAAGTCTATAACTTCTAATTTTATTATACTCCTTTTGAAATTTAGCTTTAGTTTTAAAATGTTGAACATTATAATTGGCTAAATCCGATTCTCCAATTTTAAAAAGATTATTAGCGTATTTGGTCATATCATATTCATCTAAAAACGTATTTTTAGAATTGTAAATAGCAATTGCGCTCAAGTCATTTTTTACTTCATCACCATCAATATATTCTTCGAATTTAAAAATAATATCTTTTTGAATTTTTCCATCTACAACCTCAATTTTTTGATAAACATCTATATCTTTTGTTTCAGCGCAAATAGAATATCTATTATATTTAGTGTTATAATAGTGAATTTTTTCAAATAAAGTATCAATGAAATCTATACATATTATTTCATCTTTAATTTTTTCTATTTCAAAAGCTTCATAAATGGCATCTTTATGTGGATGTTCCGTTATTAACTTACATAATTTTTCTACTTTTAACATCCCAGAACTCTTTTCAGCGTTAAGTCCTACTTTTTTTTGTATAAAAATATTCTCCATAATTTATTTATTTTTTTATTTCTTTAATAATTGAATTTGACAACGAAGTCTTAAAATCAATAACCTTGTCCGTATTTATGTTTCGTTTAATACACAAACCTGTTTTTTACTTTTTTGAATTAGTGAGCAACTTATTGCAACCTTTAGACTTCCATATTTTGGAGGTTGAATTGCGATAATTTTAATTTTTTAAAATATTGCTAATTAATCAAATAAAGCATTTTAAAAAGAAAAGTTATTTAAATATTGAAAAATTCTTTTGTAAAAAAGAAGAATTATTTATACATTTATGATATGAGTTTATTTGAAGTATAAATAATTTTTATTCTTCTTAATTAAAATAAAGCCTAATTCAATGATTTAGGCTTTTCTTTTTAAAGCCAATTTTATGTTAAATAATCATAAGGTTAAGATAATTTATATATTTCTGGTCTATATTTATAATCTTTAGAGCCTTGTCTATATCATATACATGAACATTATTTTGTTCGGCAAAATTTTTCACAAATTTGCATTTAGTAACTACTGGTAAATTATTATTCATTGCGTAATATATTGATGAAATATCTGTAATTCCAATTTTTAAATTTTCATTATTATTTTTAAAGAAAAAATCATAAAAATCATTACTTAATTCAAAAATTTTTAATTCTTCTTTATTTTTTAAATCATTTATAAGCAATCTTTCATTGAGTTCAAGATAATTTTCAGATAAATATAAATTTGAAATATAAAAAATTCCATTTTTTATCATATTTAAACTATGCATCGGTCTAATTTGCTCTATATCATTCAATACCATCATCTCAAATCAAATTCTTTACTAAATGAATTTCTTCTTAATACCGATATTGGTATGCCCGACAATTGACTAGCAACACTATCACTAAAAAGTTCTTCTCTTAATCCTTTTGCTAACAAATAATTAAACCTACTTACTTTCTCATTACTATTATAAGAAATATCTTTATTTTTCCAAGTATCGTATAAATTTTTCCATTCATAATACTTTTCCCAATTAATTATTTCGAGGCTCACTATCCTTACTAAAATTGCAAAAACTGAAATTCCATATTTACTCTTAATTCTTTTTAATTCCTCTAAAGTTATACTTCGTTCTTCCCCTATATATTCCATTAGAACATCATAAGGTAATAGCATTGCTCCAGCAAAATGATCGCAAAATCTCTCTAAATCTTCTTTTAATATATTATCATCAAATTTTAAAAGAAGATGGGCTAATTCATGTAAAACAGTAAATCTCCTCCTAGGAATATCTATATTCTTAACATTTATGACTATAATAGGAGTATATCTTTCCCAACATGAGAACCCAGCAAAACTTTCATCTTCTTCTACCTCAAATATCTTCACCCCTAAGTCCTCTAAAAAACTAACAATATCATAAATAGGTGTAGTATCAAATTTCCACTTTTTCCTTAAAATCTTTGTAGCTTCTTCTATCTGTTTTTTATTTGAAATAATATCAAAATTTTTTAATGGATTCTGAAATATAATTGATGCTCCAACTAACTTTTCTAATCGGCAATATGAATTATACTTTCTATGTAATTCTCCTAAAATTTTTTTCTCAAAAAATTCTCGATTAAAAACAATTTTAAAACCTTCTCTAAATTCTATATTCCTAAGTGTAAACTCATCTGAATTATAATTTGTTCCATCTAAAATTTCAGAAATACTTATGCCTAAAGCATTTGATATTTGTACTAATTGCGATGATTTAACTTCTCGCTTACCTTCTTCAAATTTCTGAATATATGATTTAGAAAAATTTGAACGAACAGCAAGTTCTTCTTGAGAAAATCCTTTTTTCACCCTAAGTTCTCTTATCTTATCACCAATGTCCATCTTTATATTTTTTACAAATATAATAAAAACACACATATAGTTCCAAATTAATTGTATTTCTTTATTATTTGTGTGTTATTTTTGACCTAAATTTAATTAACTAAGTAACCTTCACTTTTTTGTAAAATTTATGTAATGATCTACAAGTAAATATAAATTTATTTTTATCTAATATGTTCAATACCTTATTAATCAACTATATAGTTAATTTAAAATATTAAAATGCCTAATCATATAATATCCATGAATTAAAAGTTAAAGGTAATTGTTCTAACTTTATATTCTTTATTCTGATAAATTACTCTTATATAAACTTTAGAATTCTTCCGATATAATAATCTATAATTTTTAGTATTAACCGTATATAATTTTAGGAAGACTAATTTTGAAAATAATATTCTGAATATAAATGTATAATGTTAACTACAATCACAAATCTTCTGATAACTTAAATTTAAAGATAGTATGACATTTTATTCTCCTTTTGATAAAAATATCATCTATTATTTTAAAGTTGTTATACATTCTTAAAAACATAGCTACAATAAATTTAATTAACTAACTTTATCTTCTTAAAAATTGATTCTTAAAATGGAAAAATATCCCATAGTAACTTCTATTAAAATATTTAAAGAACATACTTTACATGAGGATAATTTCATTTCATTACCTTTTGATACCCCATATGGAAATTTAAAACTTAAATGGATAGAAATATTACAACGGTTAGATAATATCGATACTCTTATTATTCAACTATTTGATGAATTTGAATTAATAAATAAAAATAAGTTATTGTTCGATTCTAACATAGATGAACTTATCAATAGGTATCTTTTATTTAAAGAAAAGAAAGATTATTTCAATCATCTAAAAGAATTATATAAGTATTTAAATGGCTAATCTCTATCTAACAAAGATAATCCTTCATTTGAAGAATTAATAGATTTATTTAATAATTCAAATATATCTTCTAAAAAAATTAGTGATGAATTAAAATATAGCACTTTAAACGATGCTATTATAGATGCAAATATTAAAACACAATTATATTTTAGACAAAAATTCTTAACAGAACAAATTTTATATTGGATGAGAAAAACTTTAGATGAATTAATCTCTTTATTATATGTTTTAGATTGTTACAATGAGAAGAAAGAATATCCAAAAAAATAAAAATTGAATCTATTGGGAGTTTTATAAATTCAAAACAATTTATGGAAGAATTTAAAAAGAAACATTTATTTTTCTTTGATTTAATAAACGAAATTTCTAATATATACAAACATTCTTTTATAAATTCTGAATGTCTTAACCATATAGGTATCGATGAACCTTTAACATTTTCACTATCATTAAAATATAATAATTTAAATAACGTTCCAAATTTTGTATACCCTAAAATAAGTGATCTATTAGATTATTTTGACAATCTATTAGTTGAAATTAAAGAAATATTAATAAAATTAACGACTTCTTCTTAAACACTAAAATTTCAGATTGTACATTTTAAAATTCTTTATCTATACAATCTCTCAAAACTCTTATAACACTCTGTATTACTTAAAATAATCTATATTTCTCAGAATATTTCTACTAAGGAAAATTTTAGATATAGATGTTTACTCTTAAATTTTATCGGTTTTAGATTACTCTCTTTAATTTTTCTTCTAGAAATATTCTCGGATAACTCAAAATAAACAACACACTCTTACTTATATAGTTAAATAATATTTACTTTGTAATTCTTCTTTAATAATAACTGGTTTCTCTTTTGAAAGTACTATAGAATTCTCTTTTTGATTTTTCATCCAATTTAACTTATAACATAGTTTAGAATAATAGATACCTTTACTACTTTTTGTTATAAATTCTTTATTACAAACTACATATTTCTTTTAGTTTCTAAATAACTTATTAACTACATTTTTATTCAATTACTACATTGAAACTATATAGATAGTTAATGAGCAAATCAAAAATAGAAAGTAATTTCTCTTGACTTATAAGGTTTTTCTAACTGTAGTAGTATAAATTTCCTAAAAAATATTATTTTAGAAAACAGAGTAAACAAATTAATAACCAAAGATTAATTAAAAAGAATAAACAAAACAAACTAAGAATTTATTGAAAACTTTTTATTAATCGTACATTCTACGTAGAAATATAAGAGTTTTAAATCTCAGATTACTTTCCGATACAAAATTTACCAAAAATATTTCCTAGCAGTTCATCATTAGAAACTTGTCCCACGATTTCCCCGAGGGCTTCCAAGGCACGCCGTAAATCAATCGCAATCAATTCGCTGCTTAATCCGCTTTGCAAACCTTCTTTACATAAAAGTAAAGATTCTCGCGCACGAATCAAAGCATTCACATGACGTACATTAGTTACAATTGTTTGAGAAGTAGACTTTTGAGATTCTATATACGAATACATGTTTTCTTTAAGTTCTAAAAGATCAGGATTTTGCTTAACAGAAACCATCAGTACTGTATATTTCTGTAAAATTTCATCGGGGATTTCAGAAACAGTAAATTCTCTATTCTTATCCAGCTTAGTTAAACATACAATGATAGATACGTCTTCCCTCTGAAATTTAATAAGATCAGATTGTATCTCTTCCCAATTTAATTCTGTTACATCTGCCAAATATAATATAATTGAGGCTTCCTTAGCCTTTTCCAAAGCCTTGGCTACCCCGATAGCTTCTATTTGATCTTCCGTTTCCCGTAATCCCGCCGTATCTATAAATCGAAATTGAATACCATTAATAACTAACGATTCTTCAATGGTATCTCGAGTAGTTCCCGCAATATCGCTGACGATGGCCCTTTCCTCCTGCAATAAAGCATTTAACAAGGTTGATTTTCCTGCATTTGGCTTTCCTAGAATAGTAACCGGAACACCGTTTTTAAGAGCATTTCCGTAAGAAAATGATTCGATTAAAGGATTAATAACCCCTAAAATCTTATCCATCAATTGTACTAATTGAGAACGATCGGCAAATTCAACATCTTCCTCAGAAAAATCCAATTCCAGCTCTAGAAGTGAGGCTAAATCCAATAATTCAATTCGTAATTCCTTGAGAAGAGAGGAAAATCCCCCCCTCATTTGAGATAAAGCCATGTCGTGACTTGCTTTATTTTCGGCCGAAATTAAATCGGCAACTGCCTCGGCCTGACTTAAATCTATACGTCCATTAAGAAAAGCACGTTGTGTAAATTCACCTGCCAGAGCCAATCGACACCCTTTTTTAAGTAATAAGGAAAGAATTTGCTGTTCAATATATTGGGAACCGTGACATGAGATTTCCACCAAATTTTCTGCCGTAAAAGTTTTAGGAGCTAAAAAAACGGAAACCATCACTTCATCAATCGTTTCATTTTCATCTTTAATAAAACCATAATGAACCGTATGAGAAGGTACCTCATTTAGATTTTTACCCTTAAAAACAGAATTAACTAACGAGATTGAATTTTTACCGGAAACCCTGATAATTCCTAATGCCCCTGTTCCCGGTGGAGTAGCTAATGCACAAATAGTATCTTCAAACAACATTAATATAGATAATAAAAAAACTAGTTAGGTTTACAAAGTTTATCAATATAAAGCTTCCCTTGCAGGTGATCGAATTCATGTTGGAAAATAGTACCGGTATAATCATCGGCGCGACTTCCACCTAAAAATTTATGAGTAACCTTTTTTTCATTTTGGTCCGTATATTCCACCTCAATCCAGGCATAACGTCGCGAAGTTCCATATCGGTTAGGTACGGATAAACATCCGTCATTCTGAAAACATAGTAATTCAGTAGAATGGGAAATAATCCGTGGATTAATAGCAACTTCTACCGTTTTTTCTTCCTTATCCAATCGATAAAATAAAAAAACATTTCGATTTACTCCAATTTGAGGTGCTGCAATTCCTACTCCGTTTTCTTCCAACATAGTTAAGTACAGCTTCTTTATCAGCTGCTCCAAATCTTTATTATTGTGTATTTTTTTTATTCGTTTAGAAGGTTTTCTAACAATCAGTGAATCCTCTTTGAGATTTATCTTTAAAACTCTTGCCGGAGAATCGGGAGATTGATAAATAATTGCTTTCTCTGAAGAAGTAAAACAACTTCCGCAAGATGTTAGTATGACAAACAATGCCAGATATGCTATTTTATACATTTTTTAAGGTTTGAGTTTTTTTGGGTTGTTGATTTTTATCAGTATTTTATTTTTACTATCCAGAAGTGTAGAAAAAAACTCGCTCATCTTTTGATACTCTTCTGAATCCTGAGGATTTATAAATGAATATTCCTTACCGGAACATAAGACTATCTTGTATTTAGTATCTTTCCCATCATACAAACGTTTACTCTCACCGCTTTTAATTTTTTCAAGTAAATGAATATCTAAAGTAGATTCTAATTTTTTCCAAACAACTTCAGGCGTTTTTTCCAGCTCTTTTGCGCTTGTGTTCGTTCTTCTGATAATTGAATGATACGAACTATTCTCTTGAGTAATCATAAAAGATTCTTCCCAACCATTCATCCCTCCGTAATTAGAATACTCAACCTTGCAAAGCTTATCCTTGCTAACCGTTTTAGGTTGCTGAGATTTACAAGCAAAGCAAGTAACCAGCATGATAACTAAATAGATAATTCTTTTCACTTTAGAATGAAATGCTTAAACTTTTAATTTTTTTTGAAAAAGCTGTCTACAAACTCATATTTATTAAAGGGTTGGAGATCTTCCATTTTTTCGCCCACTCCAATATATTTTACCGGAATTTTAAACTGGTCGGATATACCGATCACTACTCCTCCTTTGGCTGTACCGTCTAATTTGGTAACCGCTAAAGCACTAACTTCGGTAGCTGCCGTGAATTGTTTGGCCTGTTCAAATGCATTTTGTCCGGTGGAACCGTCTAATACCAATAATATTTCATGAGGAGCATCGGGAATTACTTTTTGCATAACCCTTTTTATTTTACTAAGCTCATTCATTAAATTAACCTTATTATGCAAACGACCCGCAGTATCAATTAATACCACATCGGCACCTTGCGCTTTTGCAGATTGAACGGTATCAAAAGCCACAGAAGCAGGATCTGATCCCATGCTTTGTTTAATTATTGGAACTCCTACTCTTTCAGACCATATGACTAATTGATCTACGGCTGCCGCACGGAACGTATCCGCAGCTCCTAATATAACTTTCTTTCCTTGTTGTTTAAATTGATAAGCAAGTTTTCCTATAGTCGTTGTTTTTCCAACTCCATTAACTCCCACTACCATGATAACATACGGTTTTTTATCCTCCGGAATTTCAAATTCAGAATCAGAACTTTTATTTTCTGCCAATAAATTCATAATTTCTTCTTTTAGAATTTGATCTAATTCTGAAGTATTCATAAATTTATCTCTGGCAACCCGTTCTTCTATTTTTTTTATTATTTTAAGTGTGGTTTCAATTCCTACATCGGAAGAAATCAGCACTTCTTCCAATTCATCAAGAACCTCATCATCAACTTTACTTTTTCCTGCAATAGCTCTCCCAATTTTATCAAAAAAAGATCGGCTAGATTTTTCCAATCCCTTGTCTAATGTTTCTTTTTTCTCTTTTCCGAAAATTTTCTTAAACCAACTCATATAGGATATATAATATAACAAAAATAAAAAAAAAATCATTCACAATGAAGTGAATGATTTTTTTAAAACCTTAAAAACCTATGTTATGAAAACTATTTCTGTTTTAAAAATGTGTCTACGTTATCCGCATTCACAACTTTTTCTTCAAAAACGTAAGCTCCGGATTTAGGAGACTTAACCATTTTGATCACTTTGGTCATTTTTTTAGATTCTGTACGTAATGTTGCTACAACCTTCTTTGCCATGACTAAAATTTATTATTTAATTTCTTTGTGTATAGTATATTTTTTTAACACCGGATTGAATTTTTTCAATTCAATTCGTTCCGGAGTATTCTTTTTGTTCTTAGTTGTTATATAACGAGACACTCCCGGCATTCCACTCTCTTTATGCTCAGTACATTCTAAAATTACTTGTACTCTATTACCTTTCTTTGCCATTTTAATTTTAATTTTTAGTAATTGATAAGACCTTGTTTACGAGCTCTAGCTACAGCTTCTTCAATTCCTATTTTATCTATAATTCTTAAACCATGTGCAGATACTTTTAAAAATACCCAAGCATCTTCTGATGGTAAATAGAATTTTTTCTCCATCAAATTTATTTCAAAACGTCTTTTTGTTTTGTTATTGGCGTGCGACACATTATTTCCTACCATTGCACGCTTTCCTGTTATTTGACAAATTCTAGCCATTATCTTAAATCTAAATAATATTCTTTTTCCTTGAATCGGGTTGCAAATTAACAAATTATTTTTGACTCTACCAACTTTTTTACTTTTTATTTTTTGATATTGTGTTTCCTTTTTAGGGCATTCTTATTTATTTTATTTAAAAAGGTTTTGGATATCGCATAAGCCAATAATATTCCCGCCAGCAGCAATGCCAATCTGGCGATTACATCGCCGTATTTCACATAAGTTGTAAGTGAAGTATTTAAATTAATGTCCCCCCTTAAAGCCCCCCGTTTTCCATAGTCTAATTTTTCTACGATATCTCCCCGTTGGTTTATAAATGCTGAAATTCCACTATTGGCCGAGCGCCCTATATCTCTTCTGGTTTCAATGGCTCGTAATCGCGCATAAGCCAACAACTGCTTATGTCCTTGCGAATCGCTCCACCAAGAGTCATTGGTCATTATAAATAATGCGTTAGCTCCTTTTTTCACAAATTCTCCGACGTATTCTCCATATATGCTTTCATAACATATTATAGGAGCGGCTTTTAATCGATTCTTCGAATTTGTGAATATAGTCGGATGGTCTTGTACTCCTAAACTTTCCATAGATCCGCCAAAATTCATCATATATTCTCCAAGTATAGGCTTTAATACAGCTGCATAAGGGAAATGTTCTACTCCTACCACTAATTTTGACTTATTATAATATTGAACCGGATCATTCAAATTTACCTGTACGGCAGAATTATAAAGATCAATCCATTGGTTATACTGTTTGAGATAACGGGCTGTAGGAGTTTGTGGTTGGGTAAAATATTCAGCTAACGATCCTCCCGACACCAAACTTAATTGAGGATAATTTTTCAGCCATTGCTTTATTTGAGTTATGTAGATATCGTTTTCAAGATTGTTTACCATTACAAATCCATTTCCCGGAAAAGCAGTTTCAGGGGCAACTACAAATTGTGTAGCAGGGGTTATTTCTTTATCTACTGTTTGTAATAATTCTTGAAGAATTACAGTTCCGTCCAAACGATACTTATCGGCATATGGGTCAAGTGCCGGTTGGGCTAAAACCACTTCTATTTTTTCAGAAGCTTTTTCTTGATACGATTGATATCTAAGGAGGGAAATAGCCAGGGGAATTCCTATAATGGCCAGGTTATAGCATAGAGATTTCCATATATAGGTTTTATTATGCGTAACTTGATAAGCTCGTATGTAATAAAAGAATATCATGTTTGCTGTTAATACCCATAAAGTTCCGCCCAAAGTGCCGGTTACTTCATACCATTGAATGACTTCAGGATAATTAGCAAAGGCATTTCCTAAATTCAGCCAGGGCCAGGACATTTCCCAAGTTAGATGAAATTTTTCAAAACAGATCCAAAGGGTTGGAAAGAAAATAATCCCGAAGCGAGTACCTGTTTTTCTTTTTACAAAATGAAAAAAAGTAAAAACGAAAGCCATTAACAAGCTGTTTACGAAAAGAGGAAATAAAAATGCCATCCAAGAATAAGACCCGTCCGGATTTTGGGCGAAATGTAGCCATTGGGTTGCTCCCCAATTCCAAAGGAAAAAGGTCAAATAGGATAATCCAAAAACCTTCCAATCGGAGAATTTTTCTTTTTTTACAGTAATATCATGCTCAACCAATAAAAGGGGAACAAAAGCAATAAACAGCAAAAAGGGAAAGCCATATGCAGGCCAAGACAGAGCAAGAAGCAATCCACTGACTATTGCCGGAATAAATCTTTTCATATACTTGTAAAAATAGTTATTTTTGAGTTTTTAAACGCTTCAAATCTATGAATAAATTATTTTTTATAGTTCTGTTCTCCTTGATTTTACTTTCGTGTAAAACTCATTACAGGGAATCAGTAAATACCTATACTACCCCACCCGAAGTAGGAATTCTTACTTCCGATTTACCCAGATACAGCAAACCTCCGGCATCCGTAAATTCTGTTAAATTAGATGAGTCTCTTCCTTCTTCAAAAAAAGACAGCATAGTTACTTCTAAGGATACCGTTTCTTCTCCCTCCCACACAATTAATAGAGAAAATCCTTTAATTCAAACAGTTCCGGTATCCACCTTTTCATGGGAAATAGGAATACGCCAAACGCAGATTGTTGATGTACGAACACTGATTGAATACAAAAGTGGCCATATATATGATGCTGTTAATATGAGTGTAGACGACCCCAGCTTTGAAAACCAAATTCAAGAATTAGATAAAAACAGCCCGGTAGCCGTTTATTGTAAATCCGGAATACGAAGTTTTTATGCGGCTAATGTTTTAAAAGATCATGGGTTTCAAATCATTTATAATTTAGACGGAGGACTTAACAGCTGGTTGAAAAATGGAAAGGAACTTGTAAAGTAAAAAATAATTATAATCATTAAATATATGAAGTCTATCTCAAAAATCTTAACTCTATGTTATTCTATTGTTTTACTTATAAGTTGTTCCATACGTGAGGAAATTACGTTCAATCCTGAAGGCAATCTTACGTATTCTTATTTGATTGATGCCGGTGAATTTATGAAAATTATGCCCGATAGTCTGAATAAAGGTATTTATAAAGACACTCTAATTTCATTCAACAACTTACTTACTCAAAAAAAGGATAGCATATCAAAATTATCTCTCGAGAATCAAAAAAAGTTAGAAGCACTTAAGCCTCTATTTATCAAAGTGCACCAAGATGAAAAGAAAGGGGAATTTTATGTATTGATTTACGGGGATTTTACCAATAGTGCGTCTTTAAATTCTGCTCTCGCCGCTTTAAATTCTATTGATAATTCAAAAAACAATCCTTCTAAAAACATGGAATTTCTCACTAACTCAACTTTTCATTGGAACGGCAACGTATTTAGTAAAAAGTCCGTGAAATCTGAAAGTTTAAAAAATGATTCTGTGGCGCAAAGCATTCTTCCCTTATTTACCGGTGGTACTTTTAAAACCATTTATACGTTTCCGAAAGAAATAAAGAAAGTAAACAATTCTTCGGCCGTAATTTCTCAAGACAAAAAAAGTCTTTCTATGGTATTTGATGCTACTGAGTATTTGGCCGCTCCTCAAAAAACGGATTTAAAAGTGGAGCTGGTAAAATAATTACATAAAATTAGTACTTAGTACAATTTTTATTTTATACTTCTTGCAATGAAGCAACAAGATGCCGGTTTCAGTTGTAAAATCTAAAACAGCCTCCTAATAACTCATTTACATTTATTTACATATTTTGTACCTTTGCGTTGTTAAATAGTAAATGTGTACTATGAATTCTCAAACTCAGATAAAATGCCCGAATTGTGGAAATGTAATCGATGTAAATGATATTCTTAAACATCAATTTGAAGAATCCATAAAGAAAGAATACCAAGAAAAATTTCTTTCTTCTCAAAAAGAACTTCAAGAAAAAAACAATTTATTGGAGCGGCAAAAAGAAGAATTTGAGGCCAAGAAAAAGAAAGAGAATGAAATTTTTCAGGAAAGACTCTCGAAAATAACCAAAGAAAAGACTCTTGAAATTGAAAGTTATCTGAAAAAGAAAATTGAAGAAGAGAATCAAGAACGCATTTTTCTTTATGAAAAAGAATTAGCCGAAAAATCTGAAAAGCTTCAAGAGTTAAATAAGATGCAAGCGGAGATTTTCAAATTAAGTAGAGAAAAAGAAGAGTTGAAAGCCGTTTTTGAAGCAGAAGCTCAAAAAAAATTAAATGATGAACTTCTACGAGAAAGAGAAAAAATTCGCAAACAAGAAAATGAAAAAAATGAGTTAAAGTTTAAGGAGTTACTTAAACAACTGGAAGATCAGAAAAGGCTCACCGAAGAAATGAAGCGAAAACAAGAACAAGGATCCATGCAATTGCAGGGAGAAGTTCAGGAATTAGCTATTGAAGAATGGTTAGCTCAAAATTTTCCTTTAGATACTATCAACGAAATAAAAAAAGGGGTCCGTGGTGCCGATTGCCTTCAAATTGTAAATACCCGTGAAATCCAAAATTGCGGCTCAATTTATTATGAAAGTAAAAGAACTAAAGATTTCCAAAACTCATGGATTGAAAAATTCAAAAATGATATTCGTGAGAAAAAAGCAAATACCGGGGTTCTTATTACTGAAGTAATGCCTTCAGACATGGACCGAATGGGAATGAAAGAGGGCATTTGGATTTGTACCTTTAATGAATTTAAGGGGTTGAGTGCCGTTTTAAGACATTCCATCATTCAATTCAGCACCATTATCAAATCCCAAGAAAATAAAGGCGATAAGATGGAAATGCTCTATGATTTTCTAACCGGAAATGAATTCCGTTTGCGAATAGAGGGTATTGTAGAAGGATTTACTCAAATGCAAGATGAGCTTAGTAAAGAAAAAAGGGCAATGATGAATATATGGTCCAAACGGGAAAAGCAAATCGAAAAGGTAATAGAAAATACAATTTCCATGTACGGCTCCATTAAAGGAATAGCAGGAAATGCAATTCAAAATATACAAGCTTTAGAATTAAATTCTGACGAAACCTTAGGCTTTGATGAATAAATAATATACACAATACTAAAAAATATGCTTCTTTATATATAATTTAGAATTATATTTGCAGTACTCTTCAATAATATAACCTAAAAAAAAAGTCTATGGAAAAAAATATCTTTGAAGGCACTCCTATTGAAGATCTTCACCCAAATGACATCGCAGAACAACTTGAAGAGCTTTCCGAAAAAGATCGGATTTTAAACTTTTTTCTGCTTCCTCGTAATCAAAAAACGGATGTTTTTACGTATTTAGACCCTAAAATCCAACAAGAATTGTTGCATGGTTTAGGTAAAAAAGACATTGCCGACTTGTTAAATGAAATGGCTCCGGATGACCGTACAGAATTTTTTGTGGATCTGCCGGATGATCTCATTAAAAACACCATAAACTTATTAGACGAAAACGAGAGAAAAATTGCTTTACAGCTTTTAGGATATCCGGAAGACAGCGTAGGTCGTTTGATGACGCCTAATTATATACAAGCAAAAAAATATTGGACGGTAAAACATACGTTACAACATATTAAAAAATATGGAAGGAAAGCAGAAACTCTAAATTTCATTTACATTGTCGATGAGAATGACAAGTTACTGGATGACATCAAAATAGGAAAGTTATTACTTGCCGATGATGACAGTAAATTGGAAGAATTAGGAGATGACAATTTCATTGCTTTAAAAAGCATGATGAACCAGGAGGATGCCATTCGCGTTTTTGAAGATTATGACCGAAGCACCCTTCCCGTTATTTCCGAAACCGGGGTATTGGTTGGTATAGTAACCGTGGATGATATCTTGGATATTGTTAAGGAACGAGATACGGAAGATATACAAAAATTTGGTGGTGTGGAAGCTTTGGATATTCCTTATCGTGATACTCCACTCTTAACTTTATTTAGAAAACGGGCCGGATGGTTAATCATACTTTTTCTTGGAGAAATGCTTACCGCCAGTGCCATGGTCCATTTTGAAGAGGAAATTGAAAAAGCCGTGGTTTTAGCCCTTTTTGTGCCTCTAATTATATCCAGTGGGGGAAATTCCGGATCTCAAGCAGCTACCCTGATTATACGGGCTATGGCTTTGCATGAAATCAAATTGAAAGACTGGTGGTACGTTATGAAAAAAGAAATTTTTTCGGGTCTCTTATTAGGGATCACTTTAGGAGTAATTGGTTTCATCAGAATACTTATATGGCAAAATCTTAATTTTTACGATTATGGCCCTCATTGGCTGCTCATCGGAATTACGGTTGCCACTTCACTTATCGGAATTGTATTATGGGGAACCCTTTCCGGTTCTATGATTCCTTTCATTTTACGTTTATTTAAATTAGACCCTGCTACTTCCTCTGCTCCTTTTGTGGCAACGATGGTGGACGTAACCGGATTAATTATTTATTTTACTATCGCTTCTCTTATTTTAAGTGGTGTGTTACTCTAAATTTATTCTAATTTACGTAAATATGTCAATTGGTATTCAGGTACTAGTTCGGGATGTATGATTTTAATGATATCCGATAATACTTTATCCACATAAATGCTACCGTACTCGTAGTAGTCATTAGCGAGTGATTGATTCTCTTTGTTATTTAATGCATATACGTTTCCTGATTGATACGCTTTAAACCATGCATAGTTTGTATTTGAATTTAACAAATCTCTTTTGGATTTAAAATTACTGGTTCCTATCCATAAATCGGCATTTTTAGCTTTACTTAGGACTTCTTCAAAAGTCATGGGAACCGATCCTGAATTTTTATTTTCCTGCCATAAATAATGAGCTCCCGCATCTCTGAAAAGAGTAGCTAGAAAGCTTTTTCCTCCTGCCATATACCAGGAATCTCCATACATAATTCCGGTAAAAACGGTGGGTTTCGTACTTATATGAGCCGATTTTTCTTTTAATTTTAAATAGTTTTCTTTTACTATAGAAAAGATGCTGTCGGCCTTTGGGAGCTGTTTAAAAACTGTTCCGAATAGTTTTAGATATTCTGTTTTTCCTAATGGATGTAATTCCATAAATTCTTCTACATAAAGAATTTTAATACCCTGCTTAGACAGTTGATTCAAAATTTTTTCATAATTGGGGTTATGTCCGGTTATAATTAAATCCGGTTTTAAAGCTAAGATTTTTTCAAAATTCAACGTTCCATCATTTCCTATATCTTCGATGGTTTTATTTTTAATTTTCTCTTTGATTTTTGTGTTATAGAAATATTGAGGTGAACAAACACCTACAATGGAGTTAATCTCTCCCAATGCATCAATATACGCCGAGGCAGAAGTAGTAGTAATTACACATCGTTTACTTTTATAATGCTGCGGGAAAACTAAACGACTGCCCGCAGATGTTATAATTAGTTGATTATTTTCATTTTGAATAGAAAAATTAGTTGCGTATTCGTTTTTAGAAGCAACGGATTTTTCTAAAGATTTTCTGCAAGAAAATAAGACAATTGCAAATACACAAAAAATGAATATTTTCCTCATAAACTATTCATGATTTTCGTTACAAAACTACTTAAAGTAAACATTTTTTTAATTTATTATTACACATATTTTTATTTTATCAGTATATCGATTCAAACCTTATATATTATCCCAAAATTAAAACTTCCTATTTTGAACTTTTTATTATAAACGTTTTTTATTCATTACTATTTAAAAATATAATCTCTTTAAGTATATAAAAACATATAATTTAAATTTAATTGTTTAAACAAAAATTTAATACATTTATAAACATTTTATATATTATCAAATTTTATTAATTTTTTATTCTCTATTTACTATTTTTTAACCATTATTTTATGATATCAATCACTTTTAATTAAATTATACGTTATTTTTTAAATATATTTGCTTTTATAACTATACTGTTTTTAATTTATTATTGAACGGTTTAACATTTATTTTTTATGAAGAATTTTTTACTTTTTTTATTTTATTTTTTATCCATATTTTTTTTACAAGGTCAAGTAAAGGTCATTGATATGGAAGACCCCGGCAGCTTATCTAAGCTATTAGGTAATGAGATTAATACGATTACCAATTTAGCGATTAATGGAAGTATAAATCCAGATGATATAAAAACGTTAAATAATATGAAAAAATTAACGGTTTTAGATCTTTCCAATTCTTCGGTTACGGACGGAATACTTCCTACGGGTGCATTCAAAAGTAATTCCGTTCTAAAAGAAATAATTCTCCCTTCCAATCTAACAATTATTTCTAAAGAAGCTTTTGAATATGCATATAATATCAGCGTGGATGCTTCTAAATGCTCTAATCTTAAAAATATAGGTACATATGCTTTTAATGGTGTTAAGGGTAAGGTAGTACTTCCCGACCATCTGGAAACTTTACCTTATTTGTCTTTTGCTAAGTTTAACGGTATTATTACCCTTCCTAAAAATTTAAAAACTATCGGACAAGAGGCTTTTTATAATTCTAATATCAATACTCTGGACCTTAGTCTTTGTCCTCTTTTGGAAAC